>CAXMSF010000001.1:0-15167 GCA_964196055.1 uncultured Gammaproteobacteria bacterium
CACGTCTTCCTGCAACTGCTGCCGCTGTTCCGCAGCGCAGACTTCCGCGAAGGCATGATGGCCTTCCTCGAGAAACGCGCTCCGCAGTTCGAGGGGAAGTAGTGCCCGGACCCCGAACCGACGAATGAACCGGCTGCTCGAGGGAAAAGCTGCATTGGTGACGGGCGCGGCGTCGGGCATCGGCCGTGCGGCTGCGGTCGCCTTTGCGCGTGAGGGCGCGCGGGTGATGCTCGCCGACGTCGACGAAGCGGGTGGGCGTAGCGCCGCGGCGGCGATCACCGACGCAGGCGGCGACGCGCGCTTCGCGGTCGCGAACGTGACGTCCGAAGCATCCGTGGAGGCGTTGGTTGCCGAGATCGTCGATACATTCGGCCGTCTCGATTGCGCGGTCAACAACGCGGGGATGACGGGCGCGATGGGACCGCTGCATCGGCTGCCGCTCGAGGAATTCCGGCGCGTGCTGGACCTGAACCTCATCGGAGTGTTCTTGTCGATGAAATACGAGATTCCCGCAATGCAGGGCGCGGGCGGTGCGATCGTCAACATGGCATCCGGCGCGGGGCTGATTGCCGCGCCGGCCCTGTCGGCCTACTGCGCGTCCAAACACGCAGTGCTCGGCTTGACGAAGACCGCCGCCATGGAGAACGCTCGCACGGGAATTCGCATCAACGCGATCTGCCCCGGCAGCACCGACACCCCGATGCTCCAGACTTCGATGGCCGCCAACGCCCAGGTCAAGAAGATGATCCTGGCGGGCCAACCCGGCGGCCGTCTGGGCACGCCCGATGAAATCGCCGAGGCGGCGGTCTGGCTCTGCTCGGACCGCGCATCCTTCGTGACGGGTCACTCGATGCTGGTCGACGGCGGCGCCGTCGCCAGATAGCCTGCTAGCGTGCATTCCTCACCATTTCGCCATGCGACCTGGTGTGCAACGGAAGCCGGCGCCCGGCCACAGCCGCCTCCCAGGAGTCTCGATGAAGTTCTGCGCGTCGCTCGCCTTCAGCGATCCGAGGCACTTTCGCGAGATCGCCGTCACCGCCGAGGCCGCCGACTGGGACTACCTCGTAACGAGCGACCACGTCGTCCACCCCGAGAAGATCGACTCACCCTACCCTTACACCACCGATAACGAGCCACGCTGGGAAGCGCCCGCGCCTTGGCCCGACCCGTGGGTCGCCATCAGCGCGATGGCCGCCGTCACCGAGCGCATGCGCTTCCTCACCAGCATCTTCGTGCTGCCGATGCGGAACCCGATCGCAGTCGCGAAGGCCGTCGGCACGCTGGCGGTGATGTCCGGCAATCGGGTCGACCTCGGAATCGGCATCGGCTGGATGAAGGAGGAATTCAGCCTGCTCGGACAGGACTTCCACAACCGGGGCAAGCGTACCGACGAGATGCTGGAGGTCATGCGCAAGCTCTGGGGCGGAGGCATGGTCGAGCATCACGGAAGGTATTACGACTTCGATCGACTTCAGATGAGCCCGGCGGTCGAGGGGAGAATTCCGATCATCGTCGGCGGGCTGTCGGAACCCGCGCTCAGGCGCGCAGCGCGCGTCGGCGACGGCTGGACATCGGACATCCACTCCACCGACGAACTCCGCGAGATCTCCGACACGCTGAAGGGGTATCGGCAAGAGTACGGACGCGCCGATCAACCGTTCGAGATCTTCGCAGCCGCGAACGACGCGTTCGACGTCGACGGCTACAGGCGGCTGGAGGAGGCCGGAGTAACGCATCTCCTGACAATGCCCTGGGCTCTCTACGGAGCGACAGGTGATTCCCTGACGGAGAAGACGGACGCGCTCAAGCGTTTTGGCGACGAGATCATCAACACGATGCGCTGACTGAATCTCGTCGAATCCAGCGAATGGATCCGATGCCCGCTCAGACCGAAGTCTTCTGGCGCCAACTTCCGGGGGTTCGCTCCCAGGAGCGAAAGCGTTTCCTGTTCTTCGCAGGCCTCGCAACCCTGATCAGTTTCGCCCAGACCCTCGGGCTCGCGAGTTCGGAGGCATTGTTCCTCGCGCACTTCGGCGCCCAGTGGCTACCCGTCGCATTCATTGGCGCCGCGATCACCACCGTACTGGGTTCGATGATGTACGCGGTGCGCGTCGGCGCCGAGCGCAATGACGGACTCTTCGTTGCGATGCTCGTGGGCTCCGCCGTTCTCATCGGTGTCGCCGCGATTGCAGTCGGCGCAGGCCACCACGTCGTATTGCCGGGGCTGTTCTGCTTCTACTACCTCAGTCAGGCGGTCTTCGTGAACCACCTGTGGACCTTCACCGGCGACTTCTTCGATACCGTTCAGAGTAAACGGCTGATTCCGTTATTCACCATCGGGGCAAGCGTCGGCGGCGTCATCGGTGGCGTAGTCGGCGCACTGATGGCGAAGATCGCAGGCCCGGTGAGTCTGCTGGGCGGGTGGGCGGTACTGCTGGCCGGCGCCGCGCTGATGATCCACGCTGCTCGTCACGCCCTGCACATCTGGGGACCGCTCGAGGCGGAAGAGGCCGACGAGACCTCCGTCGAGGGGATTCAGTCGGCGATGCGCTACCTCGGCTCATCGCCGCTCGGCCGCTGGCTTTCACTGTCGGCGATGAGCATGATGCTATCGCTCTTCGTACTGCAATATCTCTACTCCGACATCTTCGCGAATGCTTTCGAGACACCCGAACGCCTGGCGGAGTTCTTCGGGATCTACCTCGCCGTCACGAATCTGATCGAGATCGCGATCGAAGTCCGGATTACACCCTGGTTGATCCAGCGATTCGGTGTCCCAGCCGCAAACCTCATCCACCCGCTTCTCACACTCGCGTCGTTCGGCGGCCTCGCTCATAGCTACGGAATGATGGCGGCACTTGGCGGCCGCATGAATCGCGAGCTGGTCGAGAATTCATTCGCGGGGCCGCTCCGCGCGTTGCTCTACAACGCGATGCCACAGCGTCACCGCGGCAGAACGCGCGCGTTTCTCGAGGGAGTAGTCGTCTACGCCGGCATGGCACTCGCCGGAGTCCTGTTGCTCATCTTCGACGTGCCCGATCCGATCTGGCTGTGCGCGGCCGGAGGGGCGATGGCGATTCTCTACCTCGGCGCAAACGTGAAAGTACGCCAAGAGTACGTGAGAACCCTCGTGAAAGAACTCCGCGCCGGTCGCCTCGACCTCGAGGATCTCGGCGATGAAGTCGGACAATGGGAGACGCACCAGCTTGCAGAGCTGTGGGAGCAGCTCCTCGCGAACGATCGCACCTCGCCGTCGCGCTCACTCTTGCAACTGATTCCGAGCCTCGCCTCGCGCGGACACGTCGAACCCCTGATACGTGCTGCCTCGCACCCGCACCCGGCCGTTCGACGCTCGTGCATCAATGCATTGGCCGCCGTCGGCGACGATGCAGGCGACACCTCGATCTACCTCGCGCTCGACGACGAGGATGAAACCGTGCGCCTCGCGGCGCTGCGCGGCCTGATCCGAGTGCGTTCGTCGGCGCATTCGCTCGAACCGATCCTTAGAAGGCTGCTCGACGATCCGGCAGCGACCGTTCGCGCGGAGGCCGCGGCGAATGCGGGTGAACTCGGCGAGGCCGTGCTCGCGCGAATGATTCGTTCCGACTCGGCCACGGAAGCAATCGCGGCGTTGCGCTGCGCGCCGGCATCGACCTTCGAAACGGTTGTGCTTCGAATTCACGACCGCGACCCGGACATGCGCGCTGCCGCGCTCGAGTGCATCGCGCGGTCGAACATACCGCCGCAGCTCGACATGCATGATCTGCTCCGGATTGCGCGTGACGAGAATCCGCAGGTACGGCGAGCCGGCATCCTGCTGCTCGCAAACATCGACGACATCGACGCAGTGCACGCCATTGCGGGGTCGCTTGGTGACACGTCGCACGCGGTACAGTTTGCAGCCGAGACGGTTCTTGGATCGCGCGGCGAGATCGGCATCGGGGCTGTCGAGCCGCTGCTTCGCGCACAGAGCGAACGCATCGTCAACAGCGCCTTGCGAGCAATCAAGGCGATTCGGGTTCCGGCATCACGTGAGGTGTTGAAGGGTGAGTTCCGACATCGTGTGCGCGAAATCTGGCGTTGTGTCGCTGCGTTCCAGCACCTGCCGGAGCAGAGCGGTATCCCGGGCACTTTCCTCGAGCTCGCGCTCGCGGACGATATCATGCGGAACCGCCGCATCGCGTTCAGGATCCTGGAGCTCATCGATGACCGCAACGTCGTTCGAAGGGTGGAAAAATCGCTTCAATCGGATTCGGCTCGAGCGCGCGGCGATGCACTCGAAGTGCTTTCCCACATGGGCGATCGTGAAACAGCCCACCTGCTGGTCCTGCTCCACGAGTCCGGGCCGCTGGAGGATCGCCTGCCCGCCGTCATCGAGATCCTCCCGGTCCCGATGAACGAGAGCGACGCGATCACGGTCTCCCGCGATCTGCACAACAGCTGGGTCGCCATGGCCGCGGTGGCGGTCGACTCCCCTGAAGCAAGTACGACAGACGAGGTAAGCCTGATGGAGCGACTACTGGCACTCAAGCAAGTGCCTCTCTTCTCACAACTGAGTCTCGAGCAACTCGAAGCCGTTCAGCAGATTTCGAGCGAGGTCGAGTACCTCGCGAATGAGACCATCGTGAAGGAGGGAGAGCCGGGCGGCGAACTCTACTTGTTGATCGACGGCAGGGTCCGAATCTACAAGGGGCACGGAACCCGCGATGAGACCCTGCTCAGCAGCGTCGACGCGATCAGCTATTTCGGCGAGATGGCCGCACTCGACGATCAGCCGCGCAGCGCCACGGTCGTCGCGGCCGTGCCCTCGCGAATGCTGCGACTCGATGGCGAGAGCCTGAAGGAACTGATCCGGCAGATGCCGGAGATTTCCTTCGAGATCATGCGCATCCTCACCGGTCGCGTCCGCCGCGCCGAAAGCCGACTCACGGCGCGGTGACGAATGCGGGGCATCCCTGGCGATCTTGGAATCATGCATGGATGTAGCCATTGCCCCACGCCGTCCGTGCGTTCAGCATCCCGCCACCGCGAACGCTTGCGATTCACCGAAGAGCGGACGATTCTGGTGCGGTGAATCAACGGGTGCAGTTCGGGTGATCACCGTAGCGATGTCTACGGCAGTCGGCGCCGATCCAGGGCGTGTGTGGCGTGCACTATCGGCCCCGGAAGAACTGATCCGCTGGGACGAACAACTCGAAGCACTCCTCGACCCGGCCGAAGACTATCTGCAGACGGGTCGGGAGATTCGTTGGCGCTGCCGTCTAGGCAACATCGCGGTGGTGTTGCGCAAGTCACTGCTCGAAGTCGTGCCACGCGAACGCATGCGCTCCATCACCCAAATGGGCTTGTTCCGGTTCGACGAGACCTTCACGCTCGGTTGCGAAGCCGGTGACCCCCACCGCACTCGCTTGCAACTGAAGTTGGTCGCCGCGAATTCGATCCCGGTGGTGGGTGGCCTGCTCGACCGCTTCGCAGTGCGCCGTCTCGCAACCAGTCTGATCGACTCGAAGCTGCGCGCGATCCAGAAGTGGTGCGAAAGCCACCCCTGAGCAGCGATCACAGCCGGGCAAATCGGCGACCCGCCGGTCACGCCTCGACCGACGGCACCTCGAGCGGTAGATCGATTCGGAACGAGGTGCCGACGCCGAGCTCGGACTCGACCGAGAGGCGACCCGCGTGGCGCTCGATGATCCCGTGCGACAGCGACAGCCCGAGGCCGGTTCCGGCGCCGATCGGCTTGGTGGTGAAGAACGGGTCGAAGATGCGGCTCTTCACCTCTTCCGAGATACCCGAGCCGTCGTCGCTGATCTCGACCCGGATGCCGTCGCCGTGCCTAGCCGTGCGAATCAGGATCTTGCCGTGATCCTCGATGGCATCGCACGCATTGACGAGTAGATTCAAGAAGACCTGGTTCAACTGGCCTGCGTAACATTGCACGCGCGGAATCCGGCCGTAGTCGCGTTCGACCTCGATCCGATTCTTGAGCCGCGGTTCCATCAGGCCGAGCGTCCGGTCGATCTCCTCGTGAATGTCGACCTCCTGCAGCTCGGCCTGGTCCATCCTCGAGAAGGTCCGCAGATCCTGGACGATCTTCTTGACGCGCTGGGTCCCTTCGCGACTCCGCGACAGCAGCTTCGTGATCGACTCCGCGATCCGGTCCGCTTCGGCTTCGTCCACGGGCCCGTCCATGAGCTTCTTGACGTATTCGTCGAGCAACTGGAGGTTGGCATGAACGAATCCGATCGGATTGTTGAGCTCGTGCGCGACGCCGGCCACGAGCTGCCCGAGAGACTTCATCTTCTCGGCCTGAAGCAGCTGCGCCTGAGTCTGGTGTAGCTCTGCGGTTCGTTCTTCCACTCGCGCTTCGAGGGTCTCGTTCAGCTTCGCGATCTCGTCGAATGCCTTCGCATTCTCGATCGCGACCGAGCTCTGGTTGGCAAGCGTACGCAATAGCTGACGATCGTCCCCGACGAGACGATCACCCGAGAGCTTGCGCCCGACAGCGATCACGCCGAGCAGATCGACTCCGTAGAGAATCGGGACCAGCAACTCGACTTCGAGAGTGTCGAAGACATCGCGGCACGCCTCACGCACTTCGATGTCGACTTCATCCGCAAAATCGACGCGCGTCAGCTCTTCGCGACGCATCCACATATTCTTCCAGATCGGGTGATCGGACGGAATCTCGGTTGTGAGAGCCGCGGAATCCCAATCACCGCGTGACGAGACCGGCCTGAGCCGTTCGCCGTCGTCGTCGACGAGCAGCACCATCGCGCGCTGGACCCCCATGGTGTCCGTGAGCGCGACCAGGATTCGATCCGAGATCTCCGACAGCGACAACATCGATACCATCGCCTCGGAAATCTCGCGCACTGCCACACGGTAGGCGGCACGATCGCGGTCGAAGAAACCATCGACCAGGGCCTGCATGCGATTGCGTAACGGGTTGAAGAGCAGGATCGCGACGAAGAGAAATGAGACCTGGAACCATCGCAAGTTCACGTTCAGGCGCGACACGAGGGTGTCCGCAAACGTGATCAGAAATGCGAACACTCCCGTGATCGCAAGCGTCGCGATGCCGTAAGCCGCAGATGACTTCGCCATCCAGCGCACATCGAACAGCTGCTTGCGCACGATCCCATAACCCACCGCGACCGGAAACAGGAAACCCCAGAGCAAGGTGATGTAATAGGGATAGGGAGTCTTGAAGACCCACTGCGCTACCAGCACCAACAGGATCGGCACGAAGCTCACCACCGCGCCCCAGAACATCACGTCTGCGTGGTCACGCAGCATGCCCTCGCGGTGGCGGTGGCGTTCGATCCCGAGGATCGACAGCGATGCCGCGAAGAGCCCGATCGTGAACAGGAGCGCCAGCGAATGCATCACGCCCGGGTAGAGACCCAGCGGCTCTTCGATCAGGCTGAGAAAGCCCAGACCGAAGGCCGCACCGTAAGGCAACAGCTGGATCCGCCGATGGCGCACGATCCAACCCGGCTCGATCGGATAAGTGGTGAAGAGGTGGAAGGTGGTCGCCCCGATCAAGGGCAGATTGACCATCATCCGTGGCCAGGCCCAGGCGACCAGGCTCGTCTGGGTCGTCGTCGAGAGCTGGGCCGCCATCGCGGAGCAGAAGAGCACAAGAGCCCAGGCTTCCGAGCGATCTGGTTTCAACCACCACACCGCGGCGCCGATCGCGAGATAGATCATCGCGACGAGCAGCACCAGGACATGGACCAGCGTCGTCCCAGGCATCGCGATCTCGGAAACCGGAACCGGTGGCAGATCGACGGTGATCCGGCGGCCGTCGCTCTTCCGGATCAGGTAGCGGTTCGGAACACCCGACTCGAGCCAGTCGATCCCGTGATTCAGCGCCCACACGATCGGAACACCATTGACCGCGATCAGCTCGTCGCCGCGATCGACGGCGATGCCCGGGTCCACGTCGAACAGCGATTCGACCACCACAACCGCGCCGGTCCGGATCGTCGAGAACGGATGATCGTAGACCCCGTCGAGATTACGCAACGCCCCCATCGAGAGAACGATCGCGAGCAGGGCCCAGCCCATCGCGATGGCAGCAGTTGCGCGGCGGAGTCGACGCGTGGAAGTCGGGTTCATACGGCTCCCCGAGGCGCCTCGGGACACTATCCTGCATTCCCCACCCGGTCGCCTGGTGGGGAATGCAGGCTAGCTGCGCGCTGGTCGCTGCGCGACCAATGCTTCCGCGTCGCCGCGGCAGGGGAGGGGTGTCTGTCAAAGACCGCCTGGAATCAATTTTCGCGAAACGGCTCCGCGAAATGCCGCCAATCGTCCGGCACGTGCACCCGTGCGAGGTGGACCCCGACCACGTGCCATTCGCGATAGTCGCTGATCCGGTCGAGATAGTCTGCGAGCAGCTCATCGACGACACGCCCAAACGGCTCATCTGCCGCATGCCGGATGAAGTGCTTCCCGTTCTCGACGATCACGAGTCCCTGATGCGTGATCCGAACGGGCAGGCGCGGCCGGTCCGCTCGCATCGTGCTCAAGACGGTCCCGCTCGGAATTTTCCGATGGCCCGCGCGTGCTGCGGCGAGCGGCCAGATGTCGAGAATAAACCTGCCATCGGGAATTCGTTCTTCAGGAAGCTCGCTCAGGATCCTGGTTCGTCGGCGATCCCAGATCTCGGCATTCAGGATCGTTGCCTCCTTCATCACTGCATCGCCCGCAACGTCGCGCGTGATGTCGTCGAGGAACCCGAGTTCGACGAGGTCGGGAATCCACTCAGCAGCGGGAAAGTGTCTGCGATTCACGAACGACGGAGCCGCGTCCCGGTATCGGATCACGTCGAGGATCGGCGCAACCTGCTCGCTCCGATCGACCAGCGCCAGTGCCAGTGCGGTCTCCACGAAGGTGGTGCAATCGAAGGCGTCATAGCGAAGGCGTGGGTCGCTGTCCGGGCCGCCCGCGTCACCCTCACCGAGGGGATTCAACATGTAGCGAGCACCCAAGAGCCGTCCTGTCGCGCTGGAGATTCTCTCCGTCACATCGAGCGTTCGCGAATGTTCGAGCGACTCGTCGATCTCCGACGGCCCGGGCGTGCGGTAGGCCGAATCACCCGCAGTCGCTGATGCGGTCGCGATCATGATCAGAGCAAGCCCTGTGGCGCAGACGAGTCTCCCGCAGTTCTCCATGGGATAGATTCATAACGCACGTCCTACCCATCGGGTCGCCTGGATACGCTGGAATTGCCCGGCCAGAGTGATGCGGCAGTCGATCGGCCGGCGTCGGCGATCAAGGCGGCCACGATGGATTTCACGAGGGAACTCCAGGAGCGTCAGGCAACGATCCCCGATCTCGGCAGCCTCCCCGCGGGTCTACATGGCCTGGGGAACGCTATACCTGTCGTGCATGGAACGACGCGGTCCGTCGATTCTCGCGGTGCTCGGACACGCCTGCCTCGCCATCGCCGGCGTGTCGTTGGCGCTCGTCGCCGCTGAAGTCGCATTGCGAATCACCGGCTCAGTGAGTACCGATGCAGCCGAAGAACGCCCCCTCGACCCGAAGCTCGAATGACTCCCTGTCCTGAAATCGATGCGCGATCTGAGTCAGCCCAACGTGCGCGGTGTTCTCGAAGACGTGCTCTACCGCACCAACAGTGGCGGCTTTCGCGGTCGAGAATTCAGTCACGAGGTACCGCCCGGAATCGTCCTGATCGGAGATTCCTACTCGATGGGATGGAAAGTCGCGGAGGAGAATACCTACGCGGCGCGACTCGAAGAATCGCTCAACGCCGCCGGCGGCGATCGTTTCGAAGTCCTCAACTTCGGGCTCGGCGGACTGAACATTCGCCAGGTGGTCCTGCGTCTGCAGCGAAACGGCCTGGCCTTCGAGCCGAACCTCGTCGTGTACGGTTTCACGCTGAACGGCGCTTTCCAACGCGTCGGTTCAGACACTGCGTTGGTGGAGCAACGACACGAACACCTGAACGATTGGGGCCACGCCGGCCACCGCGATCGCGCCCTGAAGAGGGCCCGTTCGGAGCGACGAGATCGAACTAGCGACCGCCGACTTCGTGGGCGCGAGGGAAGGCGAAGTTGGCGTTGTTGTAATTGAAGCCGCGATTGTTCAGCACGATCACCCCGTCGTCGGATCGAGGCGCGTCTTTCAGCTCGATCTGGCGGCGCTGCATCTCCTGCACGTAGGACGTGACGTCGTCCGCGGTGCGAACGCTGTCGGGCTCGCAGACAGCGCCTTCGCCCGCCTCGACCGCGAGGTCGTCGGCAGCGCGCACGATGTGCACGCCCGGGGAACTCAGCGCGAGCATCGCGACCAGCGCCAACCCACCCAAAGTCGTGGTGGTTCTCGAGAAGCGTCGCATCGGCATCTCCATCGATTCAGCTGCCTTCATCATCCATCGACGGTTCGGTGTCAGCGCTTGACCGTTCCGTACCCCGGGAGGAAGGAATTTCACGCAATGCTGCGCGGCCTTCGCCGGTGGCTTGCCGATCGGCTGCCGATCAGAGTCAACCCATGCTCGTTCGGCGGGAGTGGTCCTCTGCCGTGCCCGGGCTCTGCGGGAGGGCGCATCCACACGGCCAATCGAGGCCGGGGATGCGACGAGGAGGAAGCGTTGGCCGCAAAGCGGCCAACGCAGAGCTAGAGCGGTCGATAGCGGATCAATACCCGCGATCCGTCTGCAATGCCCTTCTTCATCTTGTCGCGCCACGTGGCGATTTCGGCCGGGTACTTACCATCATACTGCTCGAGTAACACATCGATCAGGCCCGCTTCGTTCGCAATCTCGGCGCGTGCATCGAAGCTCGGACCGTCGCGAAAGGTCTCGTTCTTTCCGATCATCTCCTTCCAGCGACCGAAATCGCCGACCCAGATACGCGCGCGGTCGAGGCCGCGATCGATTGCGATGGCCTTCCAGCGCTCCGGACTGGTGTTCACCACCACCGCACCAGCGATCCAGCCGAACCAGACTTCACCGTGGCAGCGACTCTCGGAACCGTCGGAACGCAGCGGCGAGACGTACACGTAGGGACTTTTCGAGAGCGCGATTCGCGTCGCGTCCGGCAACGCCGAAGCCGCCCGTGCACGAACCGGGGCCGCGTACGGCAACAGCAATGCGCCGCACGCAGCGGCGATGAATTCTCGGCGATCGATTAAATACCGGATCCCTGATCCTCCTCGTCGACGTGGATACCGCACTCGCGCGTTTCCGAGTTCTCCCACCACCAACGCCCCGAGCGCGGATCGTCGTCCGGGCCAACGGCGCGCGAACACGGCTCACAGCCTACCGAAGGGTAGCCCTCGCCGTGCAATCGATTGATCGCGACTTTGTGCTCACGGATGTATTCGAGCACACGATCCGTGGTCCAGTCTGCGATCGGGTTCAGCTTCACGATCCCGCCGTGACTCTCGTCGATCTCGATCTTCGGCACATCGCTGCGGGTGACGTTCTGCTCGCGCCGGAGGCCCGAGACCCAGGCGTCAACACCCGCGAGATAGCGCTCGAGCGGCTCCACCTTGCGTACGCGGCAACAGCGCTGGCGCTTCTCGATGGTCTCGTAGAAACCGTTCAGGCCGTCGTCAGCCACCAACTGTTCGACATCGTCCGCGCGCGGGAAGACCACCTCGACGCGCGTGTGGTAGCGGTCACGCACACGGTCCATCAAATCGTAGGTCGGCTGTGGGATCCGCCCGGTGTCGAGCGTGAACACGCGGGTCGCCGGGTCGATGCGATGCATCATGTCGAACAACACCATGCCCTCGCGCGCGCCAAAGGAACACGAGAGCACGAGGTCCGGAGCAAAGTACTTGACTGCCCAACTAAGGATTTCTTCGGCGCTCCAGGCTTCGATCTGGCCGGACGAGATGGTCCTCAATATCTTGTTATCAATAGTTTTTTTTGTTCTCTGCTGCACTGCTTGCATCACCATCGCGACAGCCTAGTCAAAAGATCTCTGATCTCAAAAAAATTCCCGACTAATTTATGACAGTATTTACTCGAGCGATCTCGCTCGTCGGGCCGAGCAGACGCCGAACCGCGGACGGGTCGCGCACGCGCTCGGCGAGTGCCGCGATCGTCTCGCCCAGCACGGGGTGAACCCAGCTTCCGGCGATCTCGTTGAGTGGCTCGAGTACGAATGCGCGACGATGCATCCGCGGGTGCGGGACCACCAGGCGGGGCTCGTCGATCCTGCAGTCGCCGAACAGCAGCAGGTCCAGGTCGAGCGTGCGCGGACCGAAGCGCTCAGACGTCCTGCGGCGTGCCTGCTCGGATTCGATCTCGAGCAGACGTGAGAACAGGAGGTCCGCCGCTAGCGAGGTCTCGAAACGGGCGGCGGCATTGAGATATGGCCCCTGCGGCGGCGGACCCACCGGGTCCGTCTCGTACACGGACGAGAGCACCACTCCCGAGATTCCGGGGGTCGCGCGCAACGCTGCGACCGCAGCGATGAGGCGGGCGGCTCGGTCACCGAGATTCGAACCCAGGCTTACGCAAACGCTGACGAACGAACGGAGTTGCTCCGGCACCGGATCCATGAAGCGGAGTCTACAGCTACAATAGGGCGCTGTGTCCTCCCTCCAATCGCTCCCGCCCGCGCTCCTGACTCGCGTTCCCGGACCGCGCTCGATCGATCTCGCGGAACGCCTCGCCGCAGTCGAGGGCCGGAACGTGACCTGCCTCGAGCCGGTCGCGCCGATCTTCTGGCAGCGCGCCCAAGGCGCGAACGTCTGGGATGTCGACGGCAACCGCTACGTCGACCTCACCGCCGCCTTCGGCGTGGCAAACACCGGGCACGGGCATCCGAGCGTCATCGCCGCAGTGGCCGAGCAGGCTGAGAATCTCCTGCACGGGATGGGCGACGTCCACCCGTCGGCGGTCAAGGTGGAGCTCCTCGAGACGCTCGTGCGGCGGTTCCCGGGCGGTGGATCGGCGCGAGCGGTGCTGTCATCGTCGGGCTCCGACGCCGTCGAAACCGCAATCAAGACGGCGTACCTCGCGACGGGAAAGGCGGGCATCGTCGCGTTCGAGGGCGGTTACCATGGCCTCGGCCTCGGCGCTCTCGACGCAACGGCACGCCGCGACTTCCGCGAGCCCTTCGACCTTCGGCTCGCCCACGCGACCGCGTTCGCACACTTTGGCGATGCGGGCGACGTGAGGCGTGCCGCGGACGACTGCCGCGAACCAGTGGGTGCCGTGATCGTCGAAGCCATCCAGGGACGGGGCGGCGAGCGCATCCCGCCCGACGGCTTCCTCGCAGAACTGCGCTCGCTGTGCGATGCAGAGGGCTGGCTGTTGATCGTCGATGAGATCTTTACGGGCTTCGGCCGCACGGGCCGCTGGTTCGCGTGCGAACACGACCGCGTCGTCCCCGACCTGATCTGCCTCGGCAAGGGGATGTCGTCGGGCATGCCGATCTCGGCCTGCGTGGGCCGCCGCGAAGTGATGGACGCGTGGCCGATATCGCGCGGCGAAGCCATCCACACCCAGACCTTCCTCGGGCACCCACCCGGGTGCGCGGCGGCGCTCGCCGCCATTCAGGTAATCGAAGACGAGAAACTCGTCGAACGTGCCGCGAGCAACGGCATCGCCGCGCTCGCCCGTCTTCAGGAGCGCCTTCACGGACGCGACGGCATCGTCGAGGTGCGTGGACGGGGCCTGGTCCTCGCGATCGAGTGCGATACGAAGAAGCGCGCAGCGGACGCGTGTGCACGCGCGCTCTCGGGTGGCGTGATCGCGTTGCTCTCTGGCGACGACGGCCGTGTCGTCTCCCTTACACCGCCGCTCTGCATCGAGCGTGAGATTCTCCATCAAGCCATCGACATCGTCGCGGACGCTCTTTCATGAGTGGACCGACCGCCGACCCGCGCCGCGCCGATCTCGATCGGCGCGTACTCGACTGGCTGCGGGAATCAGACTTCCGAAGCGACGACACGCGCTTCGATGCCCTCGCGCGCGACCTCTTCGCGTTCCAATTCGAGCACTGCGCCGCCTACGGCGCATTCTGTCGCGGGCGCGGCCACACTCCCGAAGCGCTCCGCGACTGGCGCGAGATTCCCGCGGTGCCGACCGGCGCGTTCAAGGAGATGGCGTTGCACTCCTTTCCGGCGGAGCGAGAGGTCAAGTGTTTCCGCACGAGCGGAACCTCGACCACAACGCCTGGAACGCTACACCTCGACACGCTCGAACTCTACGAGGCCTCACTGCTGCCGACCTTTCGGCGCTACCTGTTGCCCGATCTCGCGTCGCACGCGCGCATCCCGATCCGGGTGCTCGCGCCATCGGCCGACGAGGCGCCCACGTCGTCGCTATCTCACATGTTCGCCATTGTGCTCCGGGAGTTCGGCAACGAGCACAGCGGTTTCGACGTGTCGGGCGGAGAGCTTCGCAGCGACGGACTCTGTGCCGCACTCGAAGGCCGCGCTGCGGAGGGAGAGCCGACCGTGCTGTGCGGCACGGCGTTTGCGTTCGTACATCTGCTCGACGACCTCGAGCGGCGGCGCGTCCAATACCGCTTGCCGGAAGGCTCGCGTTTGATGGAATGCGGCGGCTTCAAAGGGCGCAGCCGGGAGATCCCGCGCCCCGAACTCTATGCGCGGCTCGAGGACGCTCTCGGCATTCCGATCGAGCACATGCTGAACCAGTACGGCATGACCGAACTCGGCAGCCAATTCTATGATTCCGTCCTCGTGCGGCCGGAAGAACTCCGCCGAAAACTCGGCCCGCCGTGGGCGCGCGTCGCGCTCGTCGACCCGAACAGCGGTGCGGCCACTGCGCACGGCGACACCGGTCAGATCGTGATCTACGACCTCGCGAACACCGGCAGCGTGTTCGCAATCCAGACCGCCGACCTCGGGCGTGCGATCGGCGACGGCTTCGAAGTTCTCGGGCGTGAGCCCGGCGCCGAAGCCCGCGGCTGCTCGATCGCCGCCGACGCGATGTTGGGCGGTCCGACGCGGTGAACGGCACACGCATCGGCGAGCAGCTCGCAGCGCTGCGCGAATCCGGCGCTCTGCTGCGTCGCCGTCCTGTCGAAGCGACCCTCGACGTGCTCGCGGACGTCCTCGACCGCTGGCGCGACCCCGAATCGAGCTGGCGTCGCGCGCTCGAGGCGGAGCTGCCCGAAGCAACCGGTTTCTCGCCGGAGGTCGTTCGCGAGGGGCTGCGG
>CAXMSF010000002.1:0-5947 GCA_964196055.1 uncultured Gammaproteobacteria bacterium
GGCGCAGCATCCCGGAACTTCCCCGATTCAGACCAGCAGCGTGTGCGCAGCAACTCGGGGCACCGCGGACTAGAGCAAGGCGCGTGCCAACGCCCGGACGCGCTGGGGCGCTCGCTGAACGTGATTCGGCGTCTTTCCCTCACCTCAGCGGTCATCACGCTCGGGCACGAGATGGCGGGCGTGCTCGCCGACGGCCGTGAAGTCGCGATCGAGCCGCTGGTGCTGTGCGGTGAGTGCGATCTGTGCGCGATCGACAGCTACAATCTGTGCCGCGCGGTGAACGGTCGGGCTGATGGTTTGCAAAAGTCCGGGCACATGGTTTACAAATGATCGATTCCGGTGATCCTACTTGTTTGCAGATCGATCCGTCCAAGAATCGTGTTGTAGTAGACGATGTTCCACAGGGCATCGCCGACCTCCTCGAGTCCGATGATCTCGCCTTTGAGCGAGTTGCTCAGGAAACAATTTCGGGAAAGAAGGCGGAAGACCCCGCTGGGGGCCGGACACGAGCCGCGTCGATTTCAAATACGCCGGCTTGGGTCGCGTGGTGTTCAGCCGAAACCGCTATTCGGGTCAGCTGAAAGTGGTTCGAGTGGCAGCAGATGCGTTTGAGACGGGGTATTGGGCGCCCACCAGCGCCTGTCGACTCACATCGATATACCAATCTGGCCATACGGCAACAGGAGAATCGAAATGACGTTCCAAGACAAAATTTGTCTCGTCACGGGCGCAGGAAGCGGCATGGGCCGGCTCGCCACGCAACGACTGGCCGCTGCCGGTGCTCGCGTGGCCGCGATCGATCTCAACGAAGAAGGCCTTCGCGAAACCGCAAAAGCGAACGACCAGATCCATCCCGTTCCGCTCGATGTCACCGACGAGCGCGGGGTCCACGATGCGGTCGAGTCGATCGAGGCAGAATGGGGCCCGATCGATCGGGTGATGAACGGTGCAGCGATCATGCCGACCGGATTACTGATGAATCAAGATGCCGGCTTGATCAACCGCATCATGGAGATCAACTACGGCGGGACCGTCAATGTGACGATGGCGACACTTCCGCGCATGCTGGAGCGCGGCAGTGGCGACATCGTGAACTTCGCTTCGATTGCCGGTTGGGTTCCGACGCTTCACTTCGGCGCCTACAACGCGTCGAAGTTCGCAGTCGTCGCATTCACCGAAGTTCTCTACCACGAAAATCGCAAAAGCGGCGTACGCTTCGCGTGCGTGTGTCCACCGCCGGTCGCTACGCCGCTACTCGACCAGGCCAAGAGCAACCCGAAGATCCTCGACGAGATGAAACCGATCGATCCCAACCAGGTACTCGACCGAATCGAAGCGGGCCTCGAAAAGGGTCGCTTGATGATCTATCCCGATGCCAGCTCGGCAATCAGCCAACGACTCAGGAGATTCCTGCCGAATCTCACCTGGGCGGCGAGTCATCGAGCAGAGGGAATTTGACACCGAACTGACTGCGCTGCGTCTGATCTGAACCCTTTCGGCGGACGGGCCAGTGCCGCTCGGATCTGTGAGATCGACGCGAAGGTCGTCGATCATCTAGCGGCGAGCGACAGGCCTTTCCCATCCCCCCCCCCCCTGCGGGACCTACCACAACGTCCATGCTCGGTCATTGGGCCAGAACGCAGCCTGATCTACCTATTCTCCGGAGGTCGAGTCATGACGAGCACAGCCATCGTCAGCGTCATCCTGGGACTCTTCATTGTTCTCATCAGGGGGCTCCCCTGGGTGTTCGCACCGGTGCGCACGATGGAGGTCTTCCGCAAGCTGACAGCCAGCGCGGGAGCGATCCGCAGCATGGGGGTTCTCGGTGCCGCTCTGGGGCTGGCGATGGTCCTCTCGGCGTGGGGGGCTGCCAGCGCCGCGGAGAAGTTCATCCTGTACTTGGGCGGGTTCATTCTGGTGCTCACGCTCTTGTTCCCCGTGGCCTTCCCTGGTGCCGCCGCGGCGTTTTCCGGAGTGATCGCCGACGCCTTGGAGGACGACACCCCGAGGCTTCGCGGCTTCGGCCTGATCGCGGTGGGGATCGGGGTTTTCTTCCTCTACCTCGGGCTGTGCGTGCTGTAGCCGCCCGCGGCCGAGCGGCCGCGAGCAGCCCAGCTACGTCTCATGACATTCTGCAACGCTTGCACTCCAGAATCTCCGCATATCGCGCAAATCGCAGCGTGATGGGTCACCATCCGCGCCGGGAACGCTAATTTCAGGGCTAGCCGAGATGGGCTCGTTTGCAGGAAATCCATTGACTGAGACTCCGCAAGATACTGAGACTCGACAAGATCTGGGACGCCATGTCGAGAGCGCCGCTTCCGCTGCCGACGATCGCTCGCGGGGAAGCCGAGCCCGCAGTGAGAGCATCCTCCAGGCTGCGTCGACACTCTTCGCGGAACGTGGCTTCGCCAAGACCCCGGTCGAAAAGATCGCCATGGCAGCGGGAGTTTCGAAGGGGCTCGTCTACGTTCACTTCGAGTCCAAGAACGCGCTGCTCGTGGCCGTGATCGACCGGGCGGTTTCAGACTGGACCCGCGCAACTCGGCAGGGTTGCTCCGGAGCGAGCTCAGCCATGGGGATCATCGTCAGGGGACTTCGCGCTTCGGTCGCCTATGCGTCTCACGATCCGATCCTGCGTGGAATTCTCGGGCAGGACCTGGGAACGGTCGTGCTCCCCGTCCGGGCCCGCCAACGCGCCAAGCTGAATGAGCGTTATCTCGTCTCGACACGGAAGATTCTGAAGGCCGCGGTCGAGCAGGGCGAGGTCCGCAGCGACGCCGATCTGGACCGAACAGCGGAAGTCATCTGGATGATCCACGATGGGCTGGTTCGGAAGAGCGCTTCCCTACACGGCGGGAAGAGCCGCTCCGAGTTCGCAGCGCTGGTAGATGCCGCTGTCGATCTGTTTCTCGCCGGGCTCTGCGTGAAGCGCTGAATTCCGGCCGGTGGGAACGGTCGATCCGGTGCTGCCCGGCGCAGATGGCGAGGAGGCCTGTTGAAGACCTGGATCATTCGTCTCGCTCTCGCTCTGGCTACCGGCGGGCTGGTGCTGGTGGCGGCGGCCTGGCTGATCTCGAGCGGGGTGGGAGGAACACTCCAAGGCGGCGAAGAGCTCACTCGCGCCTCCGTCCCAGCCGACGCCGTGGCACGGCGTGCGCGATCCGTGGAGTCCGCTGCGGATGCGCTTTCTCCCCCGGACGCCCCGACGAAGCAGATCTTGTTCGGCGACCTGCACGTACACACGACCTACTCGTCGGACGCCTACTTCTTCAGCCTGCCCATGATCCAGGGCGAAGGCGTTCATCCGCCGGCCGATGCGTGTGACTTTGCGCGCTTCTGCTCCGAGCTCGACTTCTTCAGCATCAACGATCACGCCGAGCTCATTGGCCAGCGACAGTGGCGCGAGACCCGGGAGTCGATTCGCCGGTGCAACGAGGTGGCCGGGAACCCCGAGCAACCCGACCTCGTGGCCTTCCTGGGCTGGGAGTGGACCGACATGTCCCCCACGGAGCCAGGCGAGCACTACGGACACAAGAACGTCGTGGTCCTGGGGACGAGCGATGCCGAGACGCCGGCCCGCCCCATCGGCGCCCGCAGCACGGCACTCGATCAGCTGTTCACAAAGCTGGGAGTCGTGGGCGGTTCACTGATCGCCTGGCCCGATTTCCCCGACATCCAGCCCTACCTCGACTTCAATCGCTATCGCCGGGACGTCATCGCTCACGAGACGTGTCCAGCCGGGGTTCACGTTCGCGACCTGCCTCCGGATTGCCTCGAAGTGGCAGTCGAGCCCGAAGTCCTGTTCGAGAAGCTCGATCAGTGGGACCTGCCTACGCTCGTCATTCCCCATGGAACGAGTTGGGGGATTCACGCGCCGCCCAATGCGTCGCTCGCCA
The DNA here is from genome assembly GCA_964196055.1 of uncultured Gammaproteobacteria bacterium. GTDB lineage: Bacteria > Myxococcota_A > UBA9160 > UBA9160 > SMWR01 > JAFDEI01. The sequence continues at coordinate 3,900 of CAXMSF010000002.1, forward strand.
CTCAGCTCGCGGGCCGGCAGCACGACCCGAATCGCCAGCGCCTCTTCGAGGTCTACTCGGGGCACGGGAGCTCGGAGCAGTACCGCAGCTGGCGACACGTCGAGGTCGACGAGCAGGGTAGATCGATCTGTCCGGAGCGCGCGGACGGCTTCACGCCCTGCTGTTGGCGAGCGGCCGAGCTCATTCGCCAGCGCTGTGGCGATGTCGACCAGGCGGTGTGCGATGAGCGCGCGCGAAGAGCAAGCGACTACTTCATCGCAGCCGGTCTCGACCCGCGGCGCTTCAGCGTCGTGCCCGATGCGACGCCTGAGGACTGGCTGGGTTGCGGAACCCCGCCTGACGGATTTCTCGACGCCTACATCTTCCGGCCGCGCATGAGCGCTCAGTACGGCCTCGCCCTCGGCAACTTCGCGGAGCCCGGCGATCCGAAGAGATTCCGCTACGGGCTGATCGCATCGAGTGACAATCACAAGGCGCGAGCCGGGAGCGGGTACAAGGAGTTCGCCCGCAAGGCCATGGGCGATTCCTGGGGCTTCCGCGACGATGTGATCGCCGCATTCCCCGCGAAGATGGGCGATCCCGCCGAGCCGGTACCCCACGACTCGGTACCCGTGGGCAAGCTCTTTCAGCCCGAGCGCGGCGCTTCCTTCTACTACACGGGCGGGCTGGTTGCGGTGCACTCGGAAGGGCGGTCGCGGACAGCGATCTGGAAGGGGCTCACGGAGCGTGAGGTGTACGCCACCTCGGGCGACCGGATGCTGCTCTGGTTCGATCTACTGAACGGTCCAGAAGGAAAGGTGCCCATGGGAGGCGAAGCCTCGCTCGATCGGTCGCCCCGATTCCAGGTCCGGGCCGTCGGAGCCTATGTGCAGCGACCCGGCTGCCCGGAGTACACGCGAGCCCTGCTCTCACCCGAGCGGCTCGACCGGCTGTGCCTGGGCGAGTGCTACAACCCGGGCGACGAGCGCAAGCGCATCACCCGCATCGAGGTCGTTCGCATCCGTCCCCAGCTGCACGCCGACGAGCCCGTCGAGCCGCTCATCGAAGACCCCTGGCGGGTGCTCTCCTGCCCAGCCGACCCCAGTGGTTGCAGGGTGGAATTCGAAGACCCCGAGTTCCCGGAGAGCAAGCGCGACGCAGTCTACTACGCGCGGGCCATCCAGGAGTCGTCCCTCGCCGTTGGCGGAGACCCCTTGCGCTGCGAGCGGGAGGATGCCCAGGGCAATTGCGTGAAGACCCGGCCCTGCTACGCCAGCGGCCCCCAGTTCGACCCGAGCGATGATTGCCTGGCCCCCGTGGAAGAACGCGCCTGGGCCTCTCCGATCTTCTTGACGGCGAAGAGCGAGTCCGCCAACTAGCGGACTGAGTGTCCGGGGAAGAGAGCTCAAAAATATACAGAAAGCTATATTTTATATATACGTTTGCGCGCAATTGACCAGAATGGAGAATTTGGTCAAATTAGTTCTTGAGTTGTCGTTTCTCACCCCTATAGAATTGAATCGGTGCGAGAGCTTCGGCAGCCACTGTGGCCGCGGAATGCTCGAAACACTCATTAGCGATGGCCGCCGGCTCATCATTAGGGAGCTTCGTTATGCGAAAATTGGAGACAACGCGCGCCAGGCTCGCACTTGGTGCAGTGGTACTATTATTTGTCCTGGGCGCACCGGGGCTCGCAGCGGCCCAGTATTACAAGTACCTGGCGACGGGCACGATCACGACCGTCCAGGCGGTCGATGAAAACTACGCCGCGATGCCGGGGTTCGACTACACGAAGATCAATAACGCCGGCGTCATCGCTGGTGCCGCGGCGACGGGCTCCAGCACGATCGACTCGACTACGACGGCGACCCCCCCGCCCGACCCCACCTATGGGCAGTACGACGGCGCCTACCCGGTCATGACCGCCGGAACGTTCACGGTCGCGGGCATGCACCTCAACAACGCGGTCGCGGTCTATGACAACCGTGCGGCGAATCAGGACGGCATCCCCGCAGCTCACGACATCTTCGCGTACGGCGGCACGTTTCCGCGTTCCACGACCGGGCCGA
>CAXMSF010000003.1:0-24875 GCA_964196055.1 uncultured Gammaproteobacteria bacterium
TTCCGGGCCGCGTCGAGGACTTTTCGTTTATTGATCGCCAACCGAAGAACCCCGAGCCAAAAGAGTGCAAGTGGTGGGGTATACCCCCTCCACTACTCCCTATCGGCCGTCGAGTTGCACTCTTGAGGCTCCCCGCGGGGATTCTGTCATTGCGATCGGGAGCTCGGCCGTCCGCGCGAATTCCCGATCCCGAGCCCGCTCGAGTTCGAGCGGGCTGAATTCGCCAGCTTCGAGATCAGCGCCCAGGCGTCGCGCAATCGCTTCACTGCAGGCCGAAATCAGCGCCTCGACCCGAATCTCGACGCCGAGCTCGGCCAGGCTCGTGGCCACCTCCGGCTCGAAACCCGCAGCCATGCGCACCGCGGGCGGATCGGGCCCAAGGCGGATCGAGCCGTGCTGCAGGACTCCTCCGCCCGTGCGACGCTGTGCACTGCCGATCAGCTTGCGCCCACCCGCGCAGAGTTCCTCGGCCGCAGGCTCGGCGAAGCAGTCGAAAGCCTCCGCTCGCTGCGTCGCAGCGGGACGCGGTGCGGGCTCTGCGGCAACGCTGAGAGCCGCGAGAGCCTCCTGCAGGGCCTCCGCGACGAACGCATAGGTGGCGGCCAATCCCGCCGGCAACGCTTCTTCGCGTGCCACCACCGCGTAGGTGAGATCCTCGCCGTGCAACACGGCCCGGCCCCCGGTCGTACGCCGCACGACCCCCACGCCCGCGCGCGCGCAGGCGGCGAGTCGCGGCGCGTCCAGACGTTGTCGGTAGCCGAGGGACAACCACGGACCGCTCCAGCGATAGAAGCGCAGAGTCGGCGGCCCCGAATCGATGGCCGACGCGAGCAGTGTCTCGTCGACCGCCATGTTCCAAGATCCCGACCCGACCCCGTCGACGAGTACCCGCCACGGCCGCCGCACCCGGACTAGCCCGCTGCGAGGTGATCGACGAGCGCCTCGATTCCGAGCCGGTAGCTGACCGGCCCGAAGCCCGAGACGACTCCGACCGCGATGCCCGAGACCATCGAATGCCGTCGGAAATCTTCGCGTGCGAACACGTTCGAGAGGTGGACCTCGACGACGGGCAAGGCCGTCGCCGCGAGAGCGTCACGCAAGGCGACGCTGGTGTGCGTCAGCCCGCCGGGGTTGATCAAGATGCCGTTGGCCCACGAGATCGCCTCGTGGATGCAATCGATCAAGGCACCCTCGTGGTTGCTCTGAAAGCACTCCACGACCGCACCCAGCTCCTTTGCGGTTGATTCGAGTGTGGTGTTGATCTCTTCGAGGGTCGTCGAGCCGTAGATCTCCGGCTCGCGTGTCCCCAGCAGATTGAGGCTGGGGCCATGGATAACCTGAATCTGACGCGAATCCGCCATCGATCGCCTCCTGCCGCCGCCGACCGGCCTTACGGTCACCGGCAGCCGCTCCGCATCGCCTCGTCCCTCGGCCGATTCAGAGCCGAAAGCCGTCGCTGCGGCTAGAGCTCCTGGCGGAGGAAGTTCAGCTGTCGACGGATGAGATAGCGCGCCTTGCCGAGGTTGCCATCCGGCGCGATCGCGACGACCAGGAAGGTCTCGTCGTCGACGTTGCGAAACACCAGCGTGAAACGTGACAGCACGACTGCGGTCTCTTGAACCACACCGCCACCGAGGGCGTCCGCGGCCTTGCCGATCTCGGCGAGGATGCGACCGAACTCGGCCCCCGCGGTTCCGATCTCCTCGACCAGGATCTCGCGAACTTCCTCACGATCGGAAACGACCTCGGCGATCGAAATGCCGTCGTTGCCCATCAATGCCGCCGCGATTCCGCCGCCGCAACCATTGACGATTTCATCGAGAATCGCATCAAAAATCATTTCGCTCCACTCCGAAGATTGCTCAACCACGACTCGAGAGTCGCGATGATCCGTTCCCGTTCGTCCGATTCACCCGAGGGAATCGCCGTGGCGGATTCGTCCCGTGCATCGAGGTTCGCTCGGATCCGCGATGCACCTTGCGAATCGCCCTGGCGCTCGAGTAACGCTGCCATCGTCCGAGTCGCGAAGACCGGATCTTCCGCCACTCCGCCGAAAACTTCAGGCTCGTCGAGGTCGGCACCTCGCATCGCCTCCTCGGCGACTCGATCGGCGTCGACGAGCTCGTCGAGTACCGGCTCAGCAGCATCGAATGCCGACTCGAGTTCTCCTTCGGTGACGTCGCCGCCGAAACCGCCCGCGGCGTCTTCGATCGGCCGTGCGACATCCAACGCATCGGCTTCGGGGAGTCGTCGTTCGGCAAGACACTGCGATGCACAGTCGGCCAGTACCTCTCGGGCGGCCTCGACACAGCCCTGCTCGAGTAGCGTGAGGGCGAGCAACAGCGCCCCTTCGATGCTTCCGGGTTTGCGCTCGAGGCCCCTGCGCGCGACCTCCTCGGCCTCCGCGAGTCGACCCGCCCGACGCAGCGCTTCCGCTAGTGCGGGGAACTCCGAAGCCCCCGGATCGGAGGCGACACAAGCTTCGAGACGAGCGATCTGATCCGGCGCGTTTCGGTCCGACAAGCGGCTCCCCTCCTCCATCCCGCTATTTCGCGCGTGACCGCTTCCCGCGTGACCGATGCCCTTCGGCCCGCTTGGAAACACCCGTACTGCGTGGCTGCGGCGCAATCTCCCCCGGAGTCAACCGAGCGGTCGTGGCGCTGCCGATTCCCCGCAGGACGACGTACTGGATGCGCGCATCCTTCATCTTCTTATCGACATGTAGCGCCGAGATATAAGCACTTCGAGGGTACGACGGCAGCTCGGTGGGCAGGCCGAAACGGGCCGCGAGCGCGCGCAGGCGTTCCGCGGTGCCCAGAGGCGCAAATCCCATCGCCTCGGAGCGCTCTCCTGCCGCGACCATGCCGATCGCGACCGCCTCACCGTGGAGCACCTTCCCGTAGCCCGTGAGCGTCTCCACGGCGTGTCCGAGCGTGTGGCCGAAATTGAGCAGCATCCGCAGGTTGCCCTCGCGTTCGTCGCGATGCACGACCTCCGCCTTGATCCGGCACGCGCCCACGATCGTCGAGATGAGTGGTCCGTCGAGTTCGAGCAGGCGCTCTGCATCGCGCTCGATGCGCGCGAAGTAGCGCGCGTCCCAGATGGCAGCCTTCTTGAACGCCTCCGCGAAGCCACATGCGAGCTGGCGTTTCGGAAGCGAGCGAAGAGTGTCGGTGTCGGCCCAGACCAGGCGGGGCTGGTGGAATGCGCCGACGAGATTCTTTCCCTGCGCCAGGTTGACGCCGACCTTGCCCCCGATACTCGAATCCACCATCGCGAGCAGCGTAGTGGGCACCTGGACGAACTGGATTCCGCGCAAGTAGGTCGCCGCGGCGAAACCCGTCAGATCGCCCACCATGCCGCCGCCGAGGGCGACCAGCACCGTCTGACGATCGGCGCCGAAGCGCAGCAAAGCGCCGTACAGCCGCTTCACCTGGTCGAGATTCTTGCTCGCATCGCCGTCGGGCACGCTGATACGGTCGACACGCAGGCCCGCGTCGCGGAGCGACTTCGTGAGCGTCGCCCCATAGCGTCGACCGACACCGGGAACCGTGACGATTACCGCATGACTCGCACGAGTAGCGCGCGCGATCGCGGGCCCGGCGAGTGCGAGGATCCCGCTACCGATCCGGATCGAATAGCTGCGCTCGCCCAGATCAACCCGTACGCTGCGAACCGTTGTCGCCACTCTACCGCCTCCCACCGTCACGTTCCCCCGACTCTCCGATCTGTACCGCTGCACCCGCGAGCCCTTGCGCGACTCGATCCACCACTTCGTCGACGTCCAGATCGTCGGTGTCGACGACGAGCGCGGCTGTCTCGTTGGCCGCACTTCGCGCTGCGATCAGCTCATCCAAACAGGCCTCGCGCGCTCGGTCGTCGAGCTTCGCGAGCAACGGCCGGCTGCGAGCGTCACCGACCCGCGCAAACAGCGTTTCGGAGCGCGCGCGCAGGTAGACCACGATTCCGGTTGCGGCGAGGCGGTCGGCCGCGCCTGGCTGCGAAACAGCCCCGCCGCCGAGGCTCACGATCGCCTCTTCCCCCGCCACCGCATCGATCAACTCGCGCTCACGCTCTCGGAAGCCCTGCTCGCCCTCCCGCTCGAAGATCTCGCTGAGCGAACAGCCCGAAAGCCGTGCGACCTCGTCGTCCGTGTCCACGAAGCGCAGCCCGAACGCAAGCGCCAGCGACCGGCCAACCACCGACTTCCCCGCTCCCATCATGCCGACGAGCCACACAGTCTTCCGCCCCTTCACGGCGGCAGTATAGACGAAAGCGGGGGAGCCGAAGCTCCCCCGCGTCCTGCAACTCTGTCGGCTCAGCGTCAGCTTCCGAGCGATTCGCTCTGCACCACCCGCGGCGTCACGAAGATCAACAGCTCCTGGCGATCGTCGCTGATCTCGTTGTTCCGAAACGCACCACCCAAGATCGGAATCCGGTGCAGGTAGGGAACTCGCGACTGTCGGTGAGATTTACCGATCGTGTAGATGCCGCCCAGCACCAGCGTCTGGCCGTCATTCACGAGCGTCTCCGTATCGACTTCATTCTTCGAGATCGCGGGAGAACCCGTCATCGTGAAGACGCTGTCGTCCGGTGCGTTTCGCGTCACCTTGATCTTCATGATGATCGAGTTGTTCGCAGTGATGTGTGGCGTCACGTCGAGCTTCAGGACCGCGTCGACGAACTCGAGCTGTGCATCACCGTTCTCGAAAGTCTGGAACGGAATCGACACACCCTGTTCGATCTTCGCCTTGCTGTTGTCCATCGTCACGACACGAGGGCTCGAGATGACCTTGCCGTCACCGTTGACCTCGGCGGCCTGCAACTGAACATCGAGATTGATCTTCTCGTCCAGCAGAAACGCACCGACGTTCGCCATCGCGGTCGGAAGGGTTGTGATCGGATTCGCGAAGACCGCACCATTCGTGGCGCCATTCGCGCCCCCGAGCTGGCTGGGGCGAAGACGCATCATGTCGGTGCCGATATCTCGACGCGCCAGACTGGCCGGATCCCAGGCGTCTGAAAGCGGCTGCACGCCGACCGACCAGACCGCACCGAATTCACGTGAGAACTCGAGGCGTGCTTCGACGATCTTCGCTTCGATCATCACCTGCGGTGTCTGCGTGTCGATCGCCTTGATGAGCGCCGTGGCCTCGTCGATCACCGACGGGATGTCCTTCAAGACCAGCGTGTTGGTACGCTTGTCGACGTTGACCGTACCTCGCTCGCTGAGCAGCTCCTTCACCATTCGCGAGATGTCGCTCGCATTGGCGTAATTGACCGGTTGGAGCTTCACGACCAGATCTTCCAGACGTTCCTTCGCCCGGCGCTCCTGAAGTCGTGCCTCCTCTTCCTGCGATATCACGTCGTTCGGAGCGATGCGCAGCACGTTGCCGATACGCATGAAACCCAGGCCCTTCGTCAGCAGGATGATGTCGAGCGCCTGGTCCCAGGGAACGTCGACGAGTCGGATCGTCACTTGCCCCTTGACCTCGTCACCGGCGATGACGTTGAGGTCCGAAACCTCGGCGATCAGGCGCAGCACATCGGCGATATCGACTTCCTTGAAGTCCAGGGATATTCGGCGACCGGAGTACTCCTTACCATCGATCAGTCCCCCCTCCTGGAGGAGATCGATCGACGCCGGGGGTTCGAGCGATGCCGGAGAATCCGCAAAATTCAGATCGCGGCTCGACGGATCCACTGCGGCCGGCGCGGTAGCACCCAGATCGATGCTCGAGTCGTCGGCGACCGACATGCCGTCTGAGTCCACCACCATCAGACCCGAATCCGCGACCGTGGTCTCACCTGCATCGCCGTCGAACACGGGCGGTCGCGCCGCCAGCGCTCCGGTATGCGGAAAGTCAACGACCAGTAGCGAACCGCGCTGCGTGATTTCGGGAGCGAGATTTGCCGCACGCTTCACCACGATGCGAACCTCGTCGACTTCGACGTCGGGCTGCGCGAACGCAGTGACGAGCGAAACCGGGCCCGCCTTCTCCGGAGCCAGGCGAATCTCGGCTCTGGGGTCGATGATCGCATTGGCGATGCTCAGCACGTAGGTCTCGGCATCCGGCTCGTAGACCAGGTAGTCGATCGGCTCGCTGCCGGCGATGACCAGGCGGTCCAACTCCGACTGAGACTCGAACTCGACGCCGTAGACCGTCGTCGCTTCAGCGTTCACCGGCTCGGCGCTCGCGACCGTGTCGGCACCGTCGCCACTCCATGTCGAATCGGCATCGATTGCTGCGGGCGCTTCGGGCTCGATCGGCGCATTCGCCTCGGCGAACGTTCCGTCCGGAGCTTCAGCGGTCGATGCAGCCATGCTGCCCGAAGGCATCGCGGAAATCGCTTGCTCGAACGCGATGTCGAGTTCCGAGCCCGAACCCAAGGCGACCCAGAGGCCCGACGAACTCGATGCAACCCGTCGACCTTCGAAAGGCATGTCGGCCCCGCCCGAATCGACCACGATGCGAACCTTGTCGTCGTGCTGGCCTACGCGGATCCTATCGACCCGCGAAGTTCCCACTTCGATGCGACTGTTCGCGACGCGGCTCTTCATGTCGGGAAGGTCGATCACGAGGCGATCCGGATTTTCGAGGGTAAAAGTGACCGCGCTCCCAATCGATCCGTCCGCTGCGAGTTCGAGGAGCTCGCCGTCACCGAGGGCCTGGGCCTTGACCGCGGAGAGCGTCGTCGCGGCAGTCGCTGTCGGCGCCTGCTCGACTTCGATCGCGTCCGAGGCCGCCGCTGCGTCGTCGGCTTCGGGAGAGTTCCCGTCGGCCGCTTCGACACCCGGCACTTCGGCGGGATCTTCGATTTCTACGGCGTCACCCTCGAGGGGTTCGAGCGCCCACGGATCCACCGGCTCGGTGGGGTCCGCCATCTCTTCCACCGCGGCCATCGAGGGAATCTCCGCCAGCCCATCAGGGCCCACGTCGCCGGCAGTGGAGTTCGAGGTGGCAAACACCACGACTCCCAACGCCAAGAGCATTCCCATCACGGTGCCCGCAACATCACGGTTCCGACCGGTCCTGGATTCCACCATCGAACTCACCCCCCCTCGCTCCGACGAATCCGCATTTCAATATCTTTCGTCGTTTCCTGGCCCAGGAAGTCGACGTACGTCTCCTTCACTACGACCAGGTTGTCGTTGATGTTGGTCACACGGCCCTCGTTCTTCCCCATGCGGGTGCCTGTGCCAACGATGTAACTCTTACCGGCGGGGTCGCGAACGAGCGCTCGTGCGACTCCGGTATTCCAGACGACGGCCAACAGCGACATCTGCCCGATGTCGTACTGTTCGAGCGGACCGCGATCGTTGCCAAGCACCGCCTTGCGTCCCTTCTCCTCCCACTCGAAGTTTCGGAACGGGTCGCGCACACCTGCGCTTTCGTAGGTGAAGCCGCCGGCCGTCGCGACGAAATCAGGCTCCATCGGTTCGGCTTTCGCTACTGCAGCAGCAGCGGGCCTCCGCTTCTTGGCTTTCTGCTTCGCCATCAGCGCTTCGCGTTCCTTGCTGAAGTCCTCGGTCGTCGGACCAGTCGGTCCCTCATCACAGCTGACCAGGACCGCGAGGGCGATCAACATCCCTATCGCTTTAATTCTCACGCCGTCCCTCCACCCGTACGCCCGGTGCGGCTCATCGCGTCATCTCTACGCATTGTCCTTACCCACAAACCGGAATGTCGTGGCCGTACCCTTCACCGACAACACCGTCGATTCTTCGTCTTCGCTCACCACCTTGATATTGAGCGATCCCATGTTCACGATCCGCGGCAGCTTCGACACCAGTTCGAAGAAGCGAGCGACATCGTGGAATTCCCCGGTCAGTTCGAGATCGATCGGAACTTCCGCGTAGAAGTCGTGGCTGAGCTCCTTGCCACGCTTGAAAGAGCGGATTTCCACTCCAGCGGTCTTGCCCAGGTTGCTGATGTCGGTCAGCAATACTTCCAGCTCCTTGTTGTCCGGGAGCTGACGCAAGACGGTCTTCAGATGGATCTCGAGGTCTTCGATCTCCGCCTCGAAGGCCGAAATGTTGGCCGCGATCGACCGGACCTCACTGAGTTTGCGCTGGAGTTCGAGTTCCTGTGCGTGGAGCGCCTTCAGCTCCTCAGCATTCTCCTGATAGAAGAGAAAGAAGTAGCCGCTCGCGATTGCAACGACGATCACGCCGATGATGCCGAATCGCGCCGCCTTCGGGAGCTTGGCGACTTGATCGATCTTTTCCTGGACTTGCGGTGAGATTTCCATCAGCTCTCTCCCGGCCCTAGCTCTTCTTCTCAGACGGATCGTCGTCGGACTCTGGATTGGCGATCGCAGCATTGATCTCGAAACTGACGACGCGCATGTCGCCGCTGCCGCCTACGAGCTTCGTACCGTTCAGATCCACGTCCTTGAAGTACTTCGAATCACCCAGACCGCGCAGGAAGACCGCGACCAGCTCGTTGTCCATGCTCTCGCCCTTCAGGGTGATCTTCCCGTCGCTGGTCTTTACCGAGACCAGCCACAGTCGCTCGGGCGTTTTGGCCGCCAGCTCACTCATCACGCGAACCGGTCCGCCACGAGCGCGGTCGAGCTCGTCGATCACGCTGATCTTCTTCTCGAGTTCAGCCTTCTTCTTGCGGAAGGCTGCGACCTGCTCCAGCTGCGGTTTGAATTGATCGATGTCCCGCTGCATCTGGGCCACACGTGCCCGCGAGAGCAGAATTCGTTCGCTCATTTCTGAATGCACGAATCCGATTCCGCCCATCACGATCAGCAGGACAAGCAGCAGCTGCAGCAGCTGCTGGCGAAGATCCGCTGCGCGACGCGCCTCTCGTACCGGAAGTAGATTGATTTCTATCATCAGCTGCTCACCCGCCGCATGGCCAGCCCGACACCAACGCCCAGTGACGGTCCCATTTCATCGAGGAACTCCGACTCGAATTTCGAGGACGGGGCCATCCGCGAGAATGGATTCATGATTTCGACCGGAAGCCCCGTTCGCTCGTGGAATGCCTTCTCCAAACCGGCGACCATCGCACCGCCGCCCGAGAGGACGACCCGACCGATATTGGAGTCCGCGGTCGTAGCGCCGAAGAAGTCGAGCGAGCGGCTGATCTCGCCTATCACCGTCTCGCTCACCGACTGCATCGCCTGCTCGACTTCCTGGGGAACCACGTCCTGGCTTTCATCTCGGGCACGCCCGCCGAGCTTGATTCGCTCCGCCTCATCGAATGTCACCGAGAGCGCCTTCTGGATCTCTTCGGTGTATTGGTTGCCCGCGGTCGTAATGTCGCGAGTGAAGGCCGGGATCCCGTTCGCGAGGATATTGATGTTCACGACCTCGGCGCCGATGTTGACCAGCGCCACGACGTCCTCGGGCGCAGAGTCGTAGTTGGAGTTGAACGCGTTCTCCACCGCAAATGAGGCGACGTCGACGACTGCTGGAACCAGGCCGGCTTCGGTGATCACCTGCACGTAGTCGTCGATCAGGTCCTTCTTGGCCGCAACGAGCAGCACACCCATCTGGCCGGCACTATCCTCGCTCTCGCCGTCGTTCAGGATCTGAAAATCGAGGTTGACCTCGTTGACGTCGAACGGGATGTACTGCTCGGCCTCCCAACGAATCTGCTCGTCGAGTTCATCTCGACTCATCATCGGGAGATTTACCTTCTTCACGATGACCGAGTGCCCGCTGACAGCGACCGCGACGTTCTTGGTCCTGATCTTGGCGTTGTCAATGGCCTCGCGGACCGTATCGACGATCGCGGACGAATTCAGGAAGGCTCCCTGGACGATCGACTCGGACGGAAGCTTCGCCACTCCGAGGTGGGTGAGGTCGAAGTCACGACCCTTGCCCTTGATCGAGAGTTCGACGGCTTTTACCGTCGAGGAGCCAATGTCGAGTCCGACAATGGAATTCGAGTTGAAGCTGAGACTGGGAAGCGAAAACTTCACGACGCTCGATGCCTCCAGCGGTTCACGAGGAATGGATCCTGCGTTCTGCGGTGAGCGACTCGGCATGGGCTTCCGGTGCGCCGGCCGCGAAAAGCTGATCTTTGTCTGATACCCGGAGTCCGAGTGCGAGCAGGATCTTGCGCTTCGTATCGAGCCGGCACGGTCTGCCCGCCTCGACACGATCGATCGTGAGTGTCGACAGTCCGGCCTTTCGAGCCAGTTCCGCCTTGCTCATCATGAGCGATTCCCTGAACCGCTGAACATTGTTGTTCGGCACTCGCTTCCCCTCCAACACACACCCGATCGGATTCTTCAGGGTGCATGCTCGACCGTTTTCATATCGGTGAGCGCTTCCAAGGACTTGAGGCCTCATGGATCCGATTCGTTGTGCCGCGGATCATCAACTGCGTGGTGAAGGCCTCCGGCAGCCAGGACGCGTGTTCGTGCCACGAGCTTCCATCCTATGACTCCCTAAATCGCTCACGCCCCGCCGTCGACAGTCCGATGGAATTTTCAAGACATGACGACACGAATCCTGATCATCGACGAAGACCACTCCCTGCGGGAATGTCTCGAGCTCGAATTCGCCGCTGAGCGCCACCAGCTCGTGGCCGCGAACAGCGCTGAAGAGGCGTTTCAGCGCATCGACGAATTCCCGATCGACCTCGTCTTCGCAGATATTTCGCTGCCGGGGCTGGACGGTCTGGAGCTGCTCCCACAGCTCGCGCAGCGGCTCCCCGACGTGGCGCTGATCGCGGTCACGTCAGGAGATCCGAGCGCGCAGCTCGACCCGTCGGTCGTCCGGTGCGCCTACGACGTAATCGCGAGGCCGATCGAGCCGGACGAGCTGATCCCGGTGCTGCGCCGCGCGAGCGAGCGAGAACGCCTGCTCCGGCGAAACGACCTGCTGCGGCGCGATGTCCGCTACGCGACGGGCGATCGACCGATCATCGCTGCTTCGGAGCCGATGATCGAACTCCTCGAGGAAATGGAACGGGTCACCGGCTTCAAGACCTGTGTCCTGCTCGTTGGGGAGCCGGGAACCGGCAAAGAGGGGCTGGCACGCGCCATCCACGCCCAGTCACCGCGACGGCACCAGCCCTTCGTCGCGTTGCATTGTGCTTCTACTCCGGAGGCCGTGCTCGAAAGCCGGCTGCTGGGTCATACCCTGGGCGCCGGAGCGGGCACCGAGAGCGCCCGCCGCGGCCTGGCCGCCGAGGCCGACGGCGGCACCCTCTTCCTCGATGAGATCGGGAGGCTGTCCACCGAGACCCAGGCCAAGGTACTCCGCATGGTGAAGGAAGAAGAATTCCAACCCATCGGTGCATCCAAGGCGAAGCAAGTCGACGTTCGGGTGATCGCGGCATCCTCGCGCGACCTCGCAGCCGATGCCGCGGTGGGCCGCTTTCTGCCCGAACTACACGCACGGATATCGGCGAACTGCTTGAATGTACCGCCGCTTCGAACCCGCCGGAAGGATATTCCGCTGTTGTTCGACCACTACCTGGCCCACTTCCGAAACAGTCTCGGAAAAGCCGTGCACTCGATTGCCGACGATGCACTCGAACAGATCGTCCAATACACGTGGCCGGGCAACAACCGCGAACTCCAGAATCTGGTGGAACGCGCGGTCATCCACGCAGAGGGAACCCGAATCGTCGCGAAGGACCTGCCCCCCGAGTTGACGGCCACTCCGGTCGATCCGTCCGGCGGCGGGCGAAAGCATGGCTTCGCACTAAAACGCGCACGCAAGGCGTTCGAAGCCGACATCATCCGGCGCGCACTGCAGGCCACGAACGGGAATCGCACCCATGCCGCGAAGCTCCTCGACATCAGCCATCGAGCTCTGCTCTACAAGATCAAGGAATTCCGGATCAGAGACCTGCCGCCGGCTTCGCGCCACTGAGCGCTGCGTCGATCAATCCAATTCGGATTTGGAACGATCCAGCCCGAGCTTCTCGAGCCGGTAGCGAAACGAGCGAAACGAGACGCCGACGAGCTTGGCGGCGCGCTTCTTTACACCACCCGCGCCACGCAGTGCCTCGACGAGCAGCGTACGCTCGAAGTCGTTCACGACTTCCTCGAGATCGATTCCTTCAGGCGGAATCTGCGTCGCCTTCGTTGGGGACACGGGGCTCAGCAGGGACGGTGGCAGGGACTCGAGCTCCATCCGCGGGCCAGCCGTCAGCGCCACCGCTCGCTCGACCACGTTTTCGAGTTCACGCACGTTTCCGGGAAAGGGGTACCCGAGCAGGCAGTCCATCGCTTCGGGAGTGAATCCGTCGATCCGCCTGGCGAGTTCGCGCGAATACTTGTCGATGAAGTGCGCGACCAGCAGGGGAATGTCGTCGACGCGCTCGCGCAGCGCAGGTAGCGCAATCTCGATCACGTTGACGCGGTAATAGAGATCCTCCCTGAAACGGCCTGCCGCGACTTCATCCTCGAGACATCGGTTGGTCGCCGCAACGATGCGAACATCGACGTGCTTGTCCACAGTCCCGCCGACGGGGCGAAAAGTCTTCTCTTGGATCGCGCGCAACAACTTCACCTGGATCGGAAGACTGAGTTCGCCGACCTCGTCGAGGAATAGGGTTCCACGATCGGCGATCTCGAACAGGCCCACCTTGTTCTGCACCGCTCCGGTGAAGGCTCCCTTGATGTGCCCGAACAGCTCGGACTCGAGCAGGTTCTCGGGAATCGCGGCGCAGTTGAGCGCAACGAACACGTGGTCGCGTCGATCGCCATTCTCATGGATCGCGCGCGCCACCATTTCCTTGCCCGTTCCGCTCTCGCCGCTGATCAGCACGTTGGCCTTCGTCGCCGCAACCTGATTCACGAACTCGAAGACTCGTTGCATCGGCCTGCTGTTCCCGATGATCGAGCGCTCCCTGGCCTGGATGCGGAGCTCCGACCGAAGGCGTCGATTCTCGCTCGCGAGAATCTTCTTCTCGATGGCCTTCTCGATGACGATTCGCAGCTCATCCACCTGGAACGGTTTCGTGATGTAGTCGTAGGCACCATCCTTCATCGCGGCGATCGCATTCTCGGTGCTCGCAAAGGCGGTGATCATGATGACCACCGTCTCCGGGGAGTGTTCATGCGTCGCATGGAGCACGTCGATTCCCGTTCCATCGGGCATCTGCATGTCGCTGATAACGATGTCGAAGTCGTCGTTCTCGACATGGAGAGTCGCACTCTGCACGTCTCCGGCAGTCTCGACTTCGTAACCCTCGCTGCGGAGGAAGATCTCGAGGAACTCCTGCATGCTGCGTTCGTCATCGACGACCAGCACCCGTGCCATCGAACTCATTGCGTGACCTCGGCTCGCGGAAATCGCAGACGCACCGTCGTTCCCTGCCCCACGACACTCTCCAGCTTCGCGATCCCGGAATGTTCGGAGACGATTCGATGAACGGCTGCCAGGCCCAGGCCCGAACCACTCGCCTTCGTGGTGAAGAATGGATCGAAGACTCGCTCGCACACATCGGGAGGTATCCCGACTCCTGTGTCGCTCACCGTGATCTCCGCCCAGCCGTACTTGGCCGGCTTCAACGCCTCGTTTCGGTCGACGTTCGTGAACTCTTGAGGTAGCTCGCCGGGAAACCCACGGGTTACGATCCTGAGACTTCCGCCGTCGGGCATTGCCTCGGAAGCATTCAGAACGAGATTCCAGATGACCTGGCGGAGCTGAGACGCATCGGCAGTGATCCGGAGGCCAGGCGGGAACGCCAGTTCGAACTCGATGTTCTCCGGACGTACGGACTCGTACATCTTCACGACTTCTTCGGTCACGGCTGCGACGTCCACCGATTCCAACGCCGCCGGGCCCGGCCGCGCGTACTCGAGGAAATCCGTGATCAGCCGGTTCAACCGATCGGTTTCTCGCAGAACGATCGCCATCAGCTTTCGCGGTTCACCTTCCTCCACCGCGGAACCAATCTGCGATTGCAGCATCTGGATCGAGCCCGAAATCGATGCCAGTGGATTTCGCACCTCGTGTGCGATGCTGGCCGAGAGTTCCCCGATCGCGGCGAGCCGTTCGGTTCGGCGCAGGTCCGCTTCCATTTCGACCACGGCCGTGACATCCTGGAATATCACGACGAAGCCGTCCGCGGCACCATCACTCTCCTTCAAGACATAGATCGCGAGACCCAGGTAGCGATCAGTGCCATGCTGATTGCGGTACGTGATGCGCGTTCTCAGCCCCTGCGTCTCCGCCGGATTCCCTGCACGCAGAGCGAGTGTCCGGATGCCGGCAATGACTTCTTCGACGTCACAGCCAATCACCTCGGCGAAGGACTGACCCGTGATGCGTTCGGCTTCGGGATTGAACGAGGTAATCCTCAAATCGTGATCGGTCGTGAGCAGACCGCTCATCAAACTCTCGACCGTACGCTGATGGAGATTCTCGAGACGGCGAAGATCGCTGGTCCGCTGGTATAGCGCGGCCCCCGTACGACGAAGCTCGGAGGCGAGCATGCTCGCGAGAATCGCGACGGTCGCGACCGCACCGGCGTTCACGAGCCATGTCATCAACAACGCACCGACCGGCTCGGGCGGGCCGAGTCCGAGATTCGCCACCCAGCCGTGGTGCTCCGCAAACAGGATTCCGCCGTAGGCCGCGATCGAAATGGCCGCCGTAGCAAGCGCACGACGAGATTCGAAGAGGAAGGCCGAGTATGCGGCAACCAGTACATAGAGAAACGGAAAGACCGAATCCGCGCCGCCGGAGAAGTGGACCAGGCCGGTCACGATGGCGATGTCGGTCAGGACGTTCAGCGCGGCGTAACCCTGCGGGCTGAGGAATCGATGCAGCACCACTCCGTATACGATCGTTGCCGCGAAGGCGAAGGCCACAGTCGCGTAGAAGCCGCGCCACTCGGAGGTGGTGAAATCTCCACCAGCGGCTTCCAGCGCCAATGTGATGACGAGGCTCGACACCGAAAGAACCAGCCGCGCACCCATCAATGCGGCGATTCGATGTTCGAGAATCCGGTTCGAATCGGCCCGGGAGCCTACCGCTCCGCCGACTTCCGCCAACGCGTTCGCGATAGCTGCGCGAGCCACGACCGGCCGCTAGCCGATCGTTTCGGCGATCTTGAAGATCGGGAGGTACATCGCGATCAAGAGGGCACCGACGGTACCGCCCAGGCCTACCATCATGACGGGCTCGAGCAGCGCGGTGAGCGCATCGACCGCCGAATCGACTTCGTCGTCGTAGAAGTCGGCGATCTTGCTGAGCATGGACTCCATCGCGCCGGTTTCCTCACCGACCGCGATCATCTGGACCACCATTCCCGGGAACACCTCCGATTCCGCCAGCGGCTCGGCGATGGTCTTTCCCTCGGAGATTGCCGCCTTGACGTCGAGTAGCGCCTCCTCGATCACGACGTTCCCGGCGGTCTTCGCCACGATGTCGAGGCCGTCGAGAATCGGAACCCCGCTGGCGATCATCGTTCCGAGCGTTCGAGTGAAACGCGCGACTGCAACCTTGCGCAGCAGCGAACCGAAGATGGGAGATTTGAGGAACAGTGCGTCCGTGGATCGGCGGAAGTTCCGGCTGCGTTTGCGCGCCTGGTTGAAAGCCGTGATCAGGACGAAGACAACGACTAGAGCCGGGCCGATCCATTCCTGCACGAAATGACTGATGCTCACGACCACTTGCGTCGGCATCGGCAGCGTCCCGCCAAAATCGGCGAACATCTTCTCGAAGGTCGGAATGACCTTGGTGAGCAACAACACGACGACACCGATGGCGACCACGAGGACCGTAGTCGGGTAGACCATCGCACCACGAACCTTGCGCGCCAACGCGTCGGCCTTCTCGAGGTACGCGGCGAGGCGGTTCAGGATCGTGTCGAGAATTCCGCCGATCTCACCCGCGGCGACGAGGTTCACATAGAGTGCATCAAAGGGCTTTGGGTGTTTTCCTAGCGCGTCCGCGAAGGTCGAGCCCTGCTCGACGTCCGTCCGCACCTCACGGATGATCTCCTTGAAGGTGCTGTTGTCCTGCTGGTCCCCGAGGATCTGGAGGCACTGCACGAGCGGCAGACCGGCGTCGATCATCGTCGCGAACTGGCGAGTGAAGATCACCAACTCCTTGGTCTTGATGCCCGGCTTCAAGAAGGGAAGGTATTCGGAGATATCCTTCGACTTCTCCTTGACGGTCACGGGAAGGATGAGTTGGGCCCGGAGCTGGGCCATGACAGCCGCTTCGCTCGTCGCCTCGATCTCACCCTTCTTGATCGCTCCCTGCCGGCTCCTGCCCTTCCAGATATAGATTGCCATGAATCCCTCCCCTCCGGCCCGTCCTAAGAGGACGTGCCCGTCGCCTGTCGGCTCGCAAGCGCTGTCGACCCACCGCTCGCGAGCATATTTCGCAATTCTTCCGCGTCCGCAGTGCGCGACATAGCGGTCTCCATGCTGATCAACCGCCGCTGATAGGCCTGCGCCAGCGACTGGTTCATCGTCTGCATGCCGAATTTATCCTGGCCAACCTGCATCGCCGAGTAGAGCTGGTGGATCTTGTCCTCGCGAATCAGGTTCCGGATGGCCGGATTCGGCGTCATCACCTCGAGAACCATCGTCCGGCCCGGACCGTTGGCACGCGGCAACAGGCTCTGGCACAGCACGCCTTCGAGCACGAACGACAACTGAGCGCGGACCTGCGATTGCTGATACGGCGGAAACACGTCGACGATGCGGTTGATCGTCTGAACGCAGGAATTCGTGTGCAGCGTCGCAAAACAGAGGTGACCGGTCTCGGCGACCGTCAACGCGGCTTCGATCGTTTCCAGATCACGCATCTCGCCGATCAGCACCACGTCCGGGTCCTGCCGCAAGATGTATTTGAGTGCCTTCTTGAAGCTCTCCGTGTCAGCGCCGATCTCGCGCTGATTGACCACACAACCCTTGTGCTGGTGGAGATATTCGATCGGGTCTTCGATCGTGACGATGTGCTCGTTCCGATTCGTGTTGATGCGGTCGATCATCGTCGCGAGTGTCGTCGACTTCCCCGATCCGGTCGGCCCGGTTACCAGCACGAGGCCGCGCGGCTTCTCGGCGAGATCGGAGACGACCTTGGGCAGGCAGAGCTCCTCGAAGGTCTTGATCTTGAACGGGATCGCTCGAAAAGCACCTGCCACGTTGCCACGTTGAATGAACACGTTGGCGCGAAACCGGGAGAGTTTCTGGACGCTGAAGGAAAGGTCGAGCTCGTTCGTTTCCTCGAAGCGGTGCTTCTGCGAATCCGTCAGCACGGAGTAGCAGATCTGCTTGGTTTCCGGCGGCGACAGCGGCGGCATCCGCAGCGGATGCAGCTTCCCGTCGATCCGGAGCTGCGGCGCAGTTCCACTCGTGATGTGAAGGTCGCTCGCGCCCTTCTCGATCATCGCCTTCAAGAGCTGGTGCATATTGGCCATCGATCGAATTCTCCTAATGGTCCGCGGCAGAGACGCGAAAGACTTCGCCGAAATTCGTGATGCCTTCCGCAAATTTTGCGAGGGCAGCCTGTCTCAGGGTCTTCATGCCAAGTCGCACCGCCTCTCGCTTCAATTCGAGCGATGATGCACCGTTCAAGACAAATTCCTTCAGCTCGTCGTGGAGCTGCATGACTTCATAGATCGCGAGGCGGCCCTTGAAACCGGTGTCCGAGCAGACACTGCAACCTCGGCCCGTAACGGGGACTACGGTGCGCGCCTGATCCTCGTCCATTCCAGCCTCGATCAGCGCCTCGGGCGTGACCTCGACGTCTGTTTCCTTGCACTCTTCACAGACGCAACGCGCGAGTCTCTGAGCGACGATGCAGTTGACCGAGGACGCCACGAGGAAGGGCTCGATGCCCATGTTGAGCAATCGGTTGACCGTCGATGGCGCATCGTTGGTGTGAAGCGTCGAAAGCACCATATGACCGGTGAGCGCGGCCTTGACCGCGATCTCCGCGGTTTCGAAGTCACGAATCTCACCGACCATGATGATGTCGGGGTCCTGGCGCAGGAACGAGCGCAACGCAGCGGCGAAGTTGAGGCCGATCTCCTCGTGCATCTGGACCTGGTTGATGCCCGACAGATTGAATTCGACCGGATCCTCGGCCGTCGACAAGTTCTCGCTTACCTGATTGAGTTCGGACAGGGCCGAGTACAACGTCGTCGTCTTTCCGGAACCCGTCGGCCCGGTGACGAGAACCATTCCGAAAGGCATGTGAATCGAATCCTTGAAGTAGTCGAGTTGTCCCTGCTCGAATCCGAGCTTGGTCATGTCGAGCTGGAGATTCGACTTGTCGAGGAGACGAAGTACGATCTTCTCGCCGAAGAGCGTCGGCAATGCCGAAACACGAAAGTCCATCTCGCCGCCACGCCCGAGCTTCAACTTGATACGGCCGTCCTGCGGCAAGCGTCGCTCGGCGATGTCGAGTGCCGACATGATCTTCACGCGCGACGTGATCGCGCTTTTGAGCTTCATCGGAGGTTTCATCACCTCGTAGAGCACGCCGTCGATGCGATACCGGACCCGGAAGGACTTCTCATACGGTTCGATGTGAATATCCGACGCCTGCTTCTTGACCGCGTCGGTGAGAATCAGATTCACGAGCTTCACGACCGGCGCGTCCTCGGACTCGCGCGCCAGCTCCCCGATGTCGACGTCGTCGGCCTCGTGGACGAGGTCGATGTCGGAGTCATCGAAGTCGCCCATGACTTCCTCGAGCGAGGAAGTCTGGTCGTAGTGCTTGTCGATTGCAGCGCGAATCGTCTCTTCAGCCGCAACGACCGGCTGGATGTTGTAGCCGGTGAGGAACTTGATGTCGTCGAGCGCGAAGATGTTCGATGGGTCCGGCGTGGCGACGATGAGCGTCGAGCCGGCGCGATTCACGGGAAGCACGGTGTGCTTGAGCGCCACGTCCTCCGGAATGAGCTGAATCACGGCCGGATCGATCTCGAATTCCTCGAGATTGATCGAGGGAACGCCATACTGCTTTGCCACGAAGTCGGTGAGTTCTGATTCGTCGAGGTATCCAAGGGCGGTGATCTGCGCTCCGAGGCGCTCGTTCTTCGTGCGCGCCTCATTGCTGGCGTTCTTCAGCTGCTCCGCCGTGAGCAGGTTCTCCTTGACGAGGAGTTCCCCGATCTTCTCGTTCACCGGTCTGTCGCCCTCCCACCAGATCACCAGCAAGCCGCATCGCCCGTGCGACGATGCGCCTCAGCTCCTACCGCTCCCTGCGCGCGCAGATGCACGCGAAGAAACCGGCTAGAACCCGGTGAGTTATCGGTGATTCAGTGTGGGAGCTTTACCGCTCTCGGTCGTCGTCCGAAGGCACCGCGACCTCCTCGATTTCGCCGAAGGAGGTGTCTCGGGCGCGTAGCACGAGCAAGCCCAGGCTCGTCAGGCTGAGCCAGAAGACCGCGTGGATCAGGGTGCCCAGCGCGACAGCCATTTCCGGAGCGATTCCAAAGCGTTCGAGGGCCACCTTGCATGCAAAATGATAGGGGCCGAAGAAGCCCGGAGCAGAGGGCAACGCCACCGCCATGCCGATCGCGGCTTGAGTGATCCAGGCCGCGCCAACGGTTTCGAGCGGCGAGTCGAACTCGACACCGACCGCCGCAAATGCCGCCAACAATGGAATCGCCGCCGCAACGAGCCAGATCAAGACCGTGTAGCCGGCCACCAGGAGTAGGCTCCGGCCGCTGCGTAGCGCGCCGAGCCCTTCGCTGAAGCGGCTGAGTGTGTATTCGAGAAACTCTGCAAAGCGATTCGAAAACACCCCGGCCAGCCTCGTCGCAAAGCCGATGGTTGGGACCGGCGCGGCCTCGAGGAGCACCAGTACCACGGTTGGCGCAATCGCTACGGGCAGTAGCAACAGCGCTCCCTGCGCGATTCGCCCCTCGTGTCCTGCTCCCAGCAACGCGAGGATCGCAAACGCGAGGCCGATCACCGTGACCATGTCGATGACGCGCTCGAGAATCACGGTGCCGAAGACCGCGGCCCGGCTCCCCCCGCCCTCGCGCGCGAGATACCACGAACGGATCACCTCCCCCATGCGCAACGGAAAGATGTTGTTCACCATGAAGCCGACCGCGGTGGCGCGAAAGAGGACTCCGGTCGAGTACGCCTGGACCGGCGCCGTCAAATGCTTCCAACGCAACGCCCGCAAGTAGACCACGAGCACGTAGGACGGAACCGACAAGCCAAACAGCAACACGAGATTCGCATCTGCAATGACGCGCGCGACCTCGCTGAACGGCACGTCCCGCATTACCAGCCACAGGAAGAAGCCGGTCACCGCGAGGCTGAACCAGACGCGCGGATCGCGCAGGCGCCGCTGATGCGTCGAAGGCGTGCCGTCGCTCAGAGGGCCTCCAATCGCCGGCGCCCCTCCTCCACGTCTCTGGCGATCTGCTTCCGAAGTCCTTCGACCCCCGCGAAACGACGCTCGTCTCGCAGGTGGTGGGCGAACGAGAGTTCGACTCGTCGGCCGTAGATGTCCCCGGAAAAATCGAGAAGATGGGCCTCGGCAATGAGCCGCCGCTCGTCATCGAAGGTGGGTCGAACACCGACGTTCGTCACTGCAAAGTACTCACTCCCCGCCTGAGGAGAACCGTCGTCGAGAAAGCGCAGCTGACCGGCATAGACTCCGGCAGCGGGAAGAATCTCGTTCTCCGGTTCCAGGTTCGCAGTCGGAAAGCCGAGCTCATGCCCGCGTCGATGTCCCTCGACGATCCTTCCGCGCACCGTGTAGTTCCGCCCCAACATCGCGAATGCCTCTTCGACGCGCCCTTCCGAGAGCATCTGCCGGATCCGGGTGGAGTTGACGTCGCCCGCATCCACGGTGACCTCGGGGATGATCGTCACCGAGAAGCCGAGCTTCGGCCCGAGCTCCGTGAGCAGCCGCATCGAGCCTTCACGGTCGCGACCGAAGTGGAAGTCGTAGCCGACGTAGACCTCGACCGGTCGAATCCGCTGGTGGAGCACCGTCCGAATGAAATCCTCCGCCGGCATCTTCGAAAACTCATCGGTGAACGGTTCGACGATCACGGTATCGACGCCTGCCGTGCGCAAGAGCTCGACTCTCTGCTCGATCGTCGTGAGTAGTCGCGGCGCGCGATCGGGGGTCAACACCTTGCGCGGGTGCGGATAGAAAGTGTACGCGACGGCCTCGCCACCAAGCTGCCTCGCACGCTCGACGACGGTTTCGACGATCGCACGATGTCCGACGTGCAGACCGTCGAAGTTCCCGATGGTGACCACCGGATGGTAGATCGGGCCCTTCAGCTCTTCGCTTCCGCGAACGTAGTGCAATGCTAGACTCCGGCAGTGCGAACGCTCTCGCGCTACTTCCTCGCGAGCTATCTCAAGCTCTTCGTCACGATTCTGTTCACATCCATGGTCGCCATCGCGATCGTCGAGATGCTCCTCAACTTCGACCAGATCATGGATGACCACGCCGGTCTTTCCGGAGTGGCGAGATACCTCTTCCTGCGACTCCCAGCGTACTACTTTCGAGACCTGATCCCGGTCACTTCCTTCGCCGCGGCATTATCCTGCATCGGCCTGGCCGCCCGCTTCCGCGAATTCATGGCCGCCAAGGCAGGCGGAATATCCCCCCGTACCATGGTAGTCCCGATTCTTCTGGCCGCGATGTTGCTATCCGTGGTCGCCCTGATCATCAACGAGACCTGGGTCCTGGCCGCCACCCGCGCAGAAATCCGAACCGGCGGCGAAGGTCACGGGGTCAGCTTTCGGAGCGGGTCGTTCTGGTACTCCCGCGGCGACACCATCTACAACGTGCAGGAAGCCAACCCGGCCAGCAATACGCTCCGCGGCGTGCAGGTGTTCGAAACCACGCCGGCCGGACGACTCCGCCGGAGCATGCAGGCCGAGGTCGTCCGAGTGGACGAGGAGCACCTCTGGCACATGCAGGATGCCACCATTCGAACTTTCGACCCCAGGCAGCCGACCACGGCACCGACCGTCGAGCACCTCGAGGAAGCAGTACTCGCCGTCGCGTCCGAGCGCGACCTCATGCTGCTCCACGCTCGCGCGGACACACTCTCCGTGATCGAGCTTCGCGAATACATCCGCGCGCGTTCGGAAGACGGGCGCGACACCGCGCGCTACCGCGAGATGCTGCACGCGCGCTTCGCGGATCCCATCACGGTGCTCGCCTTCTCGCTGATCGCGATCCCGCTGGGCCTCGCGGTCGAACGCCGGTACAGCCTGCCGGCGGCGGCCATGCTCGGAATCGCGATCCTGGGCGTCTTCTACACCGCGCGAACGACCGCCTCACTGCTGGTGACCAACAGTGTCCCGGAAACGGCGCTCGGGCCGTGGTTCCTGCTCGCGGTGCTCTTCGCGTTCGGCACGACGCGCTTCTTCCAGACGCCGGAGTGAGCCGCGCCTCAAGGCGCCGGCGGCGCCGGTGCTTCCAGCACCGCTGCGGGCAGTTCGCCGAGTTCGGGGTCCAGGTAGCGGAAGAACGCGGACTTCGGTGACAGTACCAGCGTCGTCCCCTCCCCGATCGTCTTCTTGTAGGCCTCCATGCTGCGGAGGAAGGCGAAGAGTTCAGGGTCTTTCGAGTAGGCTTCGGCGTAGATCCGCGCCGCCTCGGCGTCGCCGCTGCCCTTGGCGATTTCACTGGCCTTGTACGCGTTCGCGATCGTGACGCGCGCTTCGCGCTCCGCCTCGGCGCGGATCGTCCGCGCCTTCTCATCGCCCTCGGCGCGACTCTTGCGGGCGAGTCGCTCCCGGTCGGTCGCCATCCTCGCGAACACATTCTTCTCGGTCGCGCTGGGAAGCTCGGTGCGCGTGATCCGGACGTCCGTCACAGCGATCCCGTCCCCGGCCAGCGACCCGGAGGCACGCTCGGTGATCGCCAGCCGGATGTTCTCGCGCTCGTCGGTCAACACTTCCAGCAGGTTCCGCTTGCCCACGACCTCGCGGACCGCCGCCTTCACGACGCGATTGATCTGCTGCCCGGCCAGCTCGATTCCACCCGGAAACGACCCTCTGAATGCCACCGGATCGACGATCTGCCAGATCACGTAGTTGTCGATCACGATCCGCTCCTGGTCGCGGGTCTGAATCGACTCCGGATCGACGTTCAGATAGAGCTTCAGGCTCGGGTAGGTCTCGGATTCCATGAGCATCGGCACCCGGACGAAGACTCCCGGCTTGGTGACCTTGATCGACTTGCCGAACATCAGGATGATCTTCTGCTCACCTTCTTTCGTGATCACGATCGGGCCGATTCCGGCGTTGCCGAGCGCGGTCAAACCGACCAATACCGCTGCGAGCAGGAAGAGGATCAGCAGCATCCGCTTCATTGCGCAGCCCCCCCCGTCGCCTTCGAAGGCGGGATCGCGGCCGCGGCGGACGGCGGCGCGGGCAGCGCAGGCATCGGCGCGGATCGGGTGACTGGAACCGGCCCAGGGCGATTTTCCGGCCACGGCGGAGCCGCATTGCTTCCGATCGGTAGGAACGGCAGCACCTGCGAGGTTCCCTCTTCGACGACTACGGTCTCGACGTTCGGAAGCACCGCCTCCATGGTCTCGAGATAGATCCTTCTTCGCGTGATCTCGGGCGCGCGCCGGTATTCTCGTTCGATGGAAAGGAAGCGCTCGGCCTCACCCTGCGCCTCTGCGACCTTCGCGTCGCGATACCCGCTTGCCGCCGCGATGATCTCGGCCGCCTCACCCCGCGCCTTCGGCAACAACTCGTTGCTGTAGCCCTCCGCTTCATTGACTGCACGGTTCGCGTCCTGCGACGCGGCGACGACATCGTCGAATGCCTGACGAACCTCTTCGGGCGGCTGCACCTCTTGCAGTTGTACTTCGGTGATGTAGACACCCGCGTCGTAGGCATCGATGGTGTCTTGGAGGATTCGCGCTGTCTCGGACGCAACGTCGTCGCGCCGCTCCGAAAGCACGTCTTCGATCGTCATCCGACCCACCACCTCGCGAATCGACGCCTGCGCGGCGTCTCGCAGGATCGCGTCGGGATCCTGCAGCGAATAGCGCGAAAGGAAGGCATCCCGAAAACGGTATTGGACGACGAAGCTCAGCCGCACGATCGCGTTGTCCTGCGTCTGCATGCTGGCTTCCTGGATCGCGCTCTTCAGGGTCGCGCCCTCTTCCACACCCCCGACCCCGAATTCGACCTTTTGCAGCGCCCCGACCTTCACGATTTCGTGGACGTCGATCGGCGAGGGCAGATGAAAGTGCAGGCCCGCCTGCGAAACCGTCGTCTGATGGGCGCCGAGCCGGAAGATGATCGCCGCCTGCCCGGGGTAGAGTTCGTAGGTTCCGAAGAACCACCACCACGCGCCCAGGCCGGCCGCAACGAAGATCACGAATAGCGTGTTGCCGATGGTCTTCGCGACCGAGCGCTTGACGCGCTCGTCGCCGGAGAGTTCGTCGTCGTTCGCCATCGCCTATTCCTCGGAACCACCGGCGGCAGCTTTCGATGTCTTGTCCTGCGCTTCGTAGAGTGGTCGCAGCAGGTCGATCGGGATCGGGAAGACCAGCGTAGTGGTGTTCTCCGTCGAAATCTCGGAGAGGGTCTGGAGATAGCGCAGCTGCAGGGCCGATGACTCGGAGGAGAGCACCTTGGCCGCTTCCGACAGGCGCTTCGACGCCTCGAATTCGCCCTGCGCGTGAATGACCTTCGCCCGCTTCTCGCGTTCGGCCTCGGCCTGCTTCGCCATTGCGCGCTGCATGTCCATCGGCAGGTCGATCTGCTTCACCTCCACGGCGCGAACCTTCACGCCCCACGGCTCGGTCTGCAGGTCGATGATCTCCTGAAGCTTCTGGTTGATGGACTCGCGCTCGGCCAGGAGTTCATCGAGCTCGGCCTGGCCGCACACGCTTCGCAGCGTCGTCTGTGCGAGCTGAGAGGTTCCGTAGAGGTAGTTCTCGACCTGGATCACGGCCTTCTCCGGATGC
>CAXMSF010000004.1:0-3750 GCA_964196055.1 uncultured Gammaproteobacteria bacterium
ATTGGGCAAGGTCATGATGCTGGTAACTGTGGTTCTACAGGATTAGAACCGATATTTCAATCTCCTTTTCCGACTGGATCGAAGCGAAAGCTAGAGCCGGCGCCGGGCAGCCGAATTCCCGGCAACACGGCGTCCGGCGACTACCCCACCGAGGTGTTCTGGGGCGACACCCACCTCCACACCTCGAGTTCGATGGATGCGGGCGCGTTCGGAAGTCGCCTGGATGCGGCCGCCGCCCGTCGCTTCGCGCGCGGGGAACAGGTCGTCTCGTCGACACAGCAGCCGTGAAGCTCACGCGCCCGCTCGACTTCATCGTGGTCGCGGACCACTCCGACGGCATGGGCTTCTACCAGATGTTCGAGAGCGGCGACCCGAAGGAGCAGGCCTTCTACTACGTGCGCGTGCTCGAAATCCCCACGCCCCGCTGGACCGCCTGCGACGCCAAGCAGTTCGGAACCAAGCCGGGGAAGGAGGTGACGATGCAGCTCCAGGAGCGCGCCTACACCTCGCCCATCTGGTACACGCCGAACTGAACCTCGCCGACGGCTGGGTTCGGGCTCGGAACCCTACCCCCTGAGGTAGTCCACGATGTCCTTGTCGGTCACGATGCCGGCGAGGCGACTCTCCGAATCGAGCACCAACACCGAATGAACGTGCGCGTCGGCGATCAGGTCGATGGCGCGGTCGATCGAATCGTCGTCGCGAACCGTGACGAGCTCGCGCGTCATCGCATCCTCGATTCGTGAACTTTCGTCGAGCGCGTCGTCGATACCGAACGGGTCGGGTGCATCGGTGTTGTGCGCATTCCGATAGGCGCGCACGAGATCCCGCCAGCTGATCATGCCCACCAGCCGCTTCCCATCGACGATGGGCATGTGATGAAACTCGTTGGTGATCAATGCCCGCCGCACCTCGGAGAGCTTCGCGCTCACATCGAGGGTGTGGACGCCGCGAGTCATGATCGTGGAAATCGGAGCAGTCAGGGTCATGGGGGCGCTCTCGCAATCAGGAGTCAGTGCACCAGCCTACACTCCGCGGTCGCATTCGGGTAGGCGGGTGCAACCGACCCACCGCGAGGTAGCGATCACCGCGATCCACCACGCAGGACCGGTACGAATTCGCTGAGTTCCGGCTGGGGCAACCTGCCCCAGCGCCTGTTCGACATCCGCTGCGCGACGGGCCGGCATTCAGCGGCGAATCGAGGTCGCTATTCGACATCCGCTTCATCGTCTTGAAGTCAGACGGGATCCGGGAGCTTGAAGACCCTCTCCGCGTTACCCGACAGGAAGAGTTGTTCGGCTTGTTCGCTGAGCCCCAGCTCCTTCATGCCTTCGAGGCAGGCCGATGCCGTGAGCATGGGGTAATTGCTACCGAACATGACCCGCTTGGCACCTCGGCCTCGCATGAACTCGACGAAATCCGCGGGATAGCGTGTCGCCTTGTATGCGGACGTATCGATGTAGACGTTCGGAAACTTCGTCGCGAGTGAAATGATCTCTTGCGTCCAGGGCGCACCGATATGGCCCGCGACGATCCGAAGCTCGGGAAAATCGAGCGCAACGTTCTCCAGATAGGGAATCGGGCGCCCGGTCTCCGACGACAACAAAGGACCTGTGTGGCCCACCTGGAGGCAGAATGGCACATCGAGCTCGATGCACTCCGCGTAGAGCGGGTAGTAGCGCCGATCATCGGGGGGCCATCCCCAGAGCCAGGGGACGATGCGGAGCCCCACGAAGCCCAATTCGCGAACGCATCGCCGAAGTTCGCGGACGGCATCCATCGGTCGCGCAAGGTCGACCGATGCCACACCAGCCAATCGCGTGGGATGCTCGCGCACGCAGGCTGCGACTTCGTCGTTGTCGATCAGCGCACCGCCCGGGCCCCACCAGGCGGCGAGTAGTCCGACTCCCACTCCCGCTTCGTCCATCGTTTCGATGGTCAGGGGCAAAGGAATCTCCGGAATCGAATCCTGGCGCCCCCAGCGACGGAGAGATTCGAAGAAGGGCTGCTCGAGGAAACGCCGAGTTGGATGCTGCATCCAGACATCTACGATTCTGATCGATTCATGACTCATTCTTCGATGTCGCCCTACGGATCGGCGATCAGCAACGGTGCTGACCGGAACCGACCCTACCGATACAGTATGCGGCCAAGTGGCGCCGCGGGTCAATTGGACGCAGCTGGTGCTGGAACGCTGCGACGCTTGCTAGACGACATGGCGGACGGCGAAGACGAGCACTGCCACGCCCGCTCCGGTGGCCACAACAGACAAGACGATACGAGCTTCGTGCTTTCGGTAAGCCTCGAACTGAGCGGAAAGCGAAACATCGCCGAGGTCTTCGAACTCTCGTCGCCCTACGAACTGAGCAAATCGCGTTCGCCTGACATTCTCGAAGTAGCCGGGACGAGGCCGACCCAATGCTTCATAGACTCGAGGGTGCCGACCGGCAAGCTCGTCCGCGAGATCGCGCCCTACCCGGATGGATCGTGCCATCAGAAGGAGCGAGCCGATTAGCCAAGTGAGGGCGATGAGGCCGAGTGCCGCCTCGAGATTCATGCCATCTCGTATATCGAACCGGGCCTCAGCTGCAAGCCCTTGTTGAGCCTCGAATCACTACTCTAGTCCGGCCTCGCGCAGAGCAGCATTCCGGCGCGCGTCGATTGTCGGACGCGAGACGCCGAAGTAGCTCTGCATGAGATCGAGAGACAAATCGGGCCGAACTCGGCGTCCTTCGATGATCGCTGTGCGCGCTTCTTCGAGGCGTCCGAGTGCGACCGCGTTCATGGCGATGTACGCATAGCCGGTAAAGTATGTAGGTCGCGTGGCAACCAGCCGCTGGGCAGCCTCTAGTGCTTCGTCATAACGGCCGAGTTCCCAGTATGCCGCGGCGAAGCTGTCGTGGATCCAGACCATGGCGCCCTGCGGGTTCAACCTTCTCGCCCGCTCCGTTGCGGTGATCGTAGTCTCCGGATCCCCAGCGAGGAGCTGTGCCCAGCCCAGCCAGATCCAGGCCATCGGCATGCTCGGGTTGAGGTCCACAGCCTGCAGGCTCGATGCGAGTCCGTTCTTGATATCGCCCGCGGCGAGATAGGCCCCCGTCAGTCCGAGGTGCGCCACAGGGTCGCGTGGGTCGAGTTCGACCGCGCGGCGCGCGCTCGACATGAGGGACGCCACGAATTCCCCGCGAGAGTCGCTTCGACCGAGCATCAGCTCGGACAGGCCCGCAACGGCAAGCTGCCCTTGCGGAGTCGCGAAGCGCGGATCGACCTCGGCCGCGCGCTGGAACATCCCCCGCGCCTCGGCGAAACCTGCCAACGTATATCGATCGAAATGCTGCAAACCCAGCTGGTAGAGGCTCCAGGCCTTCAGGTCGTTCGTGCCCCGCTGGCGGGCGCGCTCACCCTCGGCACGGGTGAGATCACCAACTAGAGAGGCTGCGATAATCGCGCTGATCTCGTCCTGGAGGGCGAACACGTCGGCAACCCTGCGATCATAAGTCTCGGCCCACACGTGCTCGCCGGAAGGCGCGTCGATCAGCTGCGCGTTCACGCGGATGCGCTCGCCAGCGCGGCGCACGCTGCCCGCAACCACGTAGCGTGCGCCGAGCTCCCGACTTACGCGTTTGAGGTCAACATTGCCACCGCGATACTGGAAGCTCGAGTTGCGCGCGATTACCGGGAAGGCCCGCCAGCTCGACAGGCGCGTAATCAAGTCCTCGGCGAGTCCATCGGCGAAGAACGCTTGCTCAG
>CAXMSF010000005.1:0-3703 GCA_964196055.1 uncultured Gammaproteobacteria bacterium
GTCGCGACGGTGCGTGAGCTGATCGCTGCCTTCGGCCCCGAACGCGTGCTCTTCGCTTCCGATTGGCCGTTTGGAAACCCTCGTCCCGCCCTCGCGATTGCCCGGTCCGCCTGCGCGGGCGATGCCGGCCTCGAGCGCCGAGTTCTGTTCGAGAATGCCGCCGAAAGACTGAAGCTCGACTGAAGCGACGTCGCGTGTGTCGGGCTCGTGATCGTCCTAGTCGCGCTGGCGGAGTTCGTCGTCGAGGATCGGTCGCTTGTCCGGACCCCGAATCAAGATGGACTGCGATGTGTGGCCGACCGGCCCCGTTTCGTCGTGCAGCAACGCCACGGCGGAGCCGGCCCCGCAGCCGGCGTAGTGGACGTGGGAGTCCATGCACAGCCATTCGCCGATCATCGGCCGGTGGAGGGTCAGGCTCGTGTCGGGGTTGATGGTGGTGAAGTCGCGTTCGCGGTGCGCGCTCTCCGGGTCGACGAGCAGTTCCTGCATGAACGGAATCGAGTAGGTCCAATCGGCGATGACGGCTGCGCGCACGACGGGGCTGGTTTCCTCGCCTGCGACGAAGGGACAGCGCAGCCGGAACCACATCGCGGGCGTTTCCACCGCCACGGTCGGACGTAATTCGAGAGCGAGGTGGAAGGCCTCGACCTTGCTCTCACTCAGGCCTGGAAGCCGTGGGCTCTCTTCCGGAGTCGGCAGTGGGTGTCGCGGCCCCATCCCGTAGCGTGGTGAGGCGCCGGTGAGGTCGATGTCCTCGAGCCGGAAGCGCAGACCGGTTGCGCGGGCGTAGGTCTCCCCCCCGGCCTCGATCCGCGCCTCGATGACCTGCGCGCTCTTGCCCGCGTGGATCAATCGGGTCGGGGTCGCGACGGGTGCGAGCGGCGCCGCACGCGAGAAATCGACCGTCAAGCGTGTGACCTGCATCGGGCGGTCGCTCGGGTAGCGCTCG
Organism: uncultured Gammaproteobacteria bacterium; assembly: GCA_964196055.1. Lineage (GTDB taxonomy): Bacteria > Myxococcota_A > UBA9160 > UBA9160 > SMWR01 > JAFDEI01. Next base: position 950 of record CAXMSF010000005.1, read on the forward strand.
ACCGCTCGCGCCAGCAGTCCGAGCATCGTGCTGCCGTGCTGGGTGCCGGGGTACCACGGGCCGCGCGCGAGTCCGCTCGGCACCAGGAGGTCGTCCCGGGCCTCGAAGATCGAGCGGCCTTTCACGCGTTCGTCGTCGGGGTTCATCGCGAATTCGGGTGCCGGGGTCCAGCTTCGCCGCAGGACTCGTGCGCGAAGCACCTCCAGCCGCCGCCTCATTCTAGTATAGGTGGCCCGAACCGCTTTGGGCGTGGGGCGCCGCCGCTCGGGCGAGTGAAGTAGTTCACAGCGGCAATTCCGGTGACGTGGTGTTCTCCGTATACGAAGCGCGAAGAAAACGGAGGACGGTCGCATGAGGATCGATCCACGAGAAGGACGCATCACCACACCCTGGCCGGCGTATTGGATCGCAGTCGCGGCGATCGCCGCCGTACTAGCCGTGCAACCCGCGCTCGCGTTCGATTCGACGAGGGAGCCGCCGCCGCCGCCGGATCCCCCGAAGTCGACCGAGGTGTTTCGCGACGATTTCTACGGCACGGGGCTCGCGCCACATTGGAGCATCGAGCGCCCGGACCTCGCGGCATTCGCGGTCACGGACGGAGCGCTCCGGGTCGAGAGCCGCGCGTCGGTCGGAGTTTTGGGAGAGGGGCTCGCGAATCGCTTCCGGCTCGACGAGCCGATGCCGTCCGGTGATTGGACGGTCACCGCGCAACTGAAGTTCCGATTCGACACCGGCGCCGAGAATTTCTACCTCACACTCCGGGACGAAGAAGATCGCTGGTTCGGCGCCCAGATCCGTTCGGTACCGAACAAATACACCGGGCACCGGCTGATGCTGGCTGCGGTCGAGGGTCGCGACGGGCGGATCCGCAGCCGTGAGCGACCGCTCGTGGCCATCGAGTGCAAGGTCTGCGACTCGGAATGGCTGTGGCCGGGCTTCTCGCGAAAGTTGATCGACGATCATGTGGTCCGGTTGAGAATCGACCGGCGCGGCGGCCGCTACGCGGTCTCGGGCGTGCTGGACGGAAATCCGGGCGCCGAATGGGTCGAGATCGAGCCGATCGGGTCGTCGATCGCGAGCCGCAACCTGACCTTCGGCCTGGCCCAGAGCGCCCTGCCGGACGTCCGCCAGGGGGCCGTTCCGGGCGGTGCGTCGAGCGCTGCGATCGATTGGATCACGATCGAAATTCCACGAGAACCGGCCGCCATCACTCCGGAGCAGCCGGCCGTCGCTCAGTCGGTGCCCACGCGATAGATCAGCAGCCCATTCGCGGTGTCGCGGACGATGCGAACGGTGCGGCCCGCAATACGTTTGGCTGCTCGGGTCCGCCCGCTCGGATCGCGAGCGACCGATGCCACGATCGGGGCGACCAGGTCGCTGATCGCATGTGCCCGGGTTCCGAAGATCACGCGGTTCACGCGGTAATAGCCCAAGCGGAGTTCCGCAGGCGTCTTGCGGGGATTGGCGCCGATCCGACTCGAGATCGACACCGAATTGGACGAGATGCGGTATTCGGCGCCCCCTGTGCGGGCGAATGCACTACGGCTCCCGTTGGCGAGCTTCCTCATGCGCCAACCCTGAACGCCCGGGTCCGCCGCGCTGATCGGCTTGCGGAAGCGCTGTATCAGCCTCTCGATGTCGAAGCGGCTCAAAGTTCGGGCGGTATCGTCTGACGTGGGTTGTCGCGCGGCCGGCGGCGCCGCGCTTCGCTCGCTTCGCCGTGTCGCCCGGCGCTTCGTCTTGCTCGCTTGGCGGCGAGCCTGGTTGCGTGCGATCTCCGCCTCCGGAAGCAGCTTCAGGAAGTGCCCTGGGATAGGCGAATATTCACTCACCACGCCGGGTGGGATCAGGTTGCGCTGGATCATCACCACGCGATTGAGCTCGGTAAAGTAGAGATAGAGCGTGTCGCGATCGACGACGTGCAGATATTCGGGCCGCCCGTGCTTCCGGACGGTCTGGCGCACCGATCGGTCGTAGTCGATTTCGCTGGCCAGGCGTTCGGAGCCCGGGGCTCTGGCGGTCGGGAGGGTTCTTCCCGCGATGTCCGCCGTGGCTCGCCCGTGCTGGATCGTCCCGCAGCTGCAGAACAGCAGCGCGCTCGCGAGGAGCGCGGCGATCCGGCGCAGAGGGCGCCACGGCGATGTCGCAACCAGCTGATTCATCCCGGAAATTCCCCGTTTTCGAGGACTCCAGGCCTCATCGTCAAGGCGGGGCGGCCGCTTGAAGGCGTCTGTGAGTTTGACCGCGCCCGGCAGCGGGTGTATACGAATCGTCACAGACAGAGCACTCGGGTGCCCAGAGTGGGTAAAAGGGAAGGCCGTGAAAATCGGCCGCGGTCCCGCCACTGTAATTGGGTAGTCCAGCCCGCAATAGGCCACTGAATTCGGCTTCGGGAAGGCGCGGGCAAGACGATCGCAGCCGGTGTCGATGACACTGGCCGCAGACACCCATCAGCCAGGAAACCTGCCCGAGTGCGATGCAGCTGCTCCTCGCGGAAGAGAGCGGTTCTGCAGTGCTATGCGGTTCGCCTGGTTGTCAGGTTCGCCGCGCACTCCATTGCCGTTGCCTGTTGACTCCCGCGGCGAGCGCTGGAGTGTGAATGCAGCGGCTCCCCGACCTCAGATCCAAGACGCGTGCACGCAAAGCGACTTTCGTCGCTGTGCTGGTCGTGTGGCTCGTGGGCGCCGGGTTCGCGGGGATGGCTTCCGCCATCCCAACGGATTCGCAGAGCAAACCCGCGCTGCCCGAGCGTCG
>CAXMSF010000006.1:0-12964 GCA_964196055.1 uncultured Gammaproteobacteria bacterium
CCAATCCGCAGACGAAGCGACGCAGCCCGGCGACCCCGCTCCAGCAGCGCCTGAAGGAGGAGCGCAAGTCCGTATATCGCAAGGCGATTTCCGAAGCGGCCGAGCGGGTTTTCGCCGCGAAGGGCACGGATCGCTCGCGCATGCGCGAGATCGCCGCCGAGGCCGGGATCTCCCTGGGCACCCTCTATGGGGTGATCGAGGGCAAGCAGTCGCTGTTCTTCGAGATCCACCTGGCCCGGATGCGCGAGTTCCTGGGATTCATCCGCGCTGCGCGCGATGCCCACGAAGACACCCTCGAGAGACACCTGGCGGTGCTTCGGCAGGGCGCGGAGTTCTTTCTCGAACGGCCCGACTTCCTGCGCATGTGTTGTCGCGACGGCTATGGCTGGGCGTCCGGCTTCCCGGCATCCGCGAGTGGGAGCGACATCTGGAACGAGGGAGCCTCGATCCCGCGCGACCTCTTTGCGCGCGGGATCGCCGAGGGAATCTACGTCGACGACGACCCCGATCTGCTGGCGCGCAAGATGCTCGCGCTCAAGCAGGTGGAGCTCGCGCACTGGGTCGACAACGGGATGGCGACGGAGCACGCGATCGTTCTCGATCGGCTCGAGAGTCAGTTCGTTCGAGCCTTCTGCACACGCGACGGCCAGATCCGAAACAGCCGATCGGGCCATTAGCCGGGAGAATCGACATGCACCACAGCTGGCAAAGCGAATTCCTGCCGAAGCTCGAAGTCGTGAACTTGACGGGAGGCGACGTCGCGGTCTGTGGGCCGTCTTCGCGACCCAATCAGCTCGTCTCCCCAATCGACGAGGATCGGATCGGCTTCGTGGCCCCGTTGCGCAGCCGAGCGGACCTCGAATGGTTGCTGCGCGGGCTCGCCCTGCATCCGCAGATTCGCCACCTCGTGCTCTGTGGCGACGACCTCGATCCGACGGGTGAGGCGCTGGTCGCCCTCTGGGAGAAGGGGCTCGACGAAGACGGCCGCATTGCGGGTGGACGCGGCTTCCTTGCCTCCGAGATGGATGCGGAGTGGGTCGCTGCGCTTCGTGGCAGCATCGCCTTGTGTGATTGGCGCGGTCGAACGCCGACCGGAGTCGCGAGCGCCATTGCCGAACTTTCCTCGCTTGCGCCGGAGCTGGATGCTCGCAGCGAAGCGGAGGTCGCCATTCCCGAGAGGACGACCTTTCTCTCCAGGAAGACCACCTTTCCCATCTTCAGCACCGATGTGGGCGACGGCTGGCTGCAGCTCCTCAACCTGGTGATGCGAATCGGAACCGAGAAGCAGAGCGGTGTAGGGGGTCGCCTGGCAGAGGCCTTGAACGCCATCGTGACGATCGAATTCAGCGACAAGGCGAGCGAACTGTCGCCGTTCTTCGACTTCAACGGCGACGACTTCGATTGCTACTACCAGCGCTCCAATTCGCAACCCTCATCGGAGCAGGGTCGACCGGGCGGCCACTCGCGTCTGCAAGAGCAAGCAGGAGTCGATCAACTCGAAGCCGCGATCGACCGCTTGAAGCAGTCACTCGACACGGACTCGGGGAGCGTAATCCTCCTCGACGCCAACGACATGAGCACGCCGAGCGAGGCCCCGGCCCTCGTATCCGCCACCTTCAACGTCGTCGAGCAGAAGCTCTACGGCTCCTTCGTATTTCGGAGTACGGACATCTACAGCGACTGGCCCCTGGCGGCGTTGTCGCTGGAGCGACTGCAGCGCGAGATGGCCGAGCGGCTCGGCGTCGGGGTGGGAAGCGCCACCTTCATCATCCATTCGGCCCACCTCTTCGACCGCGATTGGGAGCGGTCGTTGCGCGTGTTGAAAGGCTCATTCAAGCGCCCGCTGCCGCTACAGGTCGATCCCTCGGGCATCTTCTTGTTCGGCAACGACGGCGGCGAGGCCCGGGCGATGCTGCTCGACCACGACGCCAGCACGATCTTCTGGGAAGACGCATTCAGCGATCCGGAAGATCTCTCCTGGTACATCATCGACGTCATGCCGTGGCTCCTGCCGCAGCACGTTCGATACGTGGGCCAGGAATGCGCGTCGTTGATGCGCGCCATGCGCGAGAGCGAGTGTTACGTCCAGGGCTAGCGCGGAATTTCGAGACGCGAGCGAAATTCAGGAGATCGAATCATGGGAAGGCTCTTGTGGGAAGCGATTCAGCGGTCGACGACCGGTCCGATCATGTCGGAGGAGGCCTTCGAGACTGAATTGTTCCCGACCGTCCTCGCGGACCTCCAGTCCAAGTACAAGATCGAGTGGAACCCCGACGACCCTGTCATGATCGACCCCGACATGGCCGATGCCGTGTTCCAGGCGGGCATGGAGCTGCTCCTCGAGGTGGGTCTGTACTGCAAGAACACCAGGCGGATCATCAAGTTCACGCAGGAAGAGATTCAAGAGGCGATCGCCACTGCAAAGCACGAAGTCACGCTCGGCCATGGCCGTCAGGCCATCACACTCTCGCCGCGGGCGCCCGGTGACGAGCAGCATCCTTATACCTTCTTCCCGGCGGGCGCGCTGACCAAGGACATCGAGCTCTACAAGAACTACGCGCTGACGGTGGTGCAGGAGCCGACCTGCGACGGCGTGATTCCGATTCCGCTGTTCGGCGTCGGCGACATGAAGCTGGTCGCCGATACACCGGCGCAGACGCTGGTGTGCCTGACCGAAGCGCGGATGATGAACGAAGTAGCGACCTGGGCCGGAAAGCCCGGCCTCTTCTTCGGAATTCCCATGAGCGCCACGACGCCGCTCACACTGATGAGCTGCTTCGGATCCGGCCTCTACAACAAGCACAACTGCACGCTGCCGGTTCAGATCCTGCAGGACATGCGGGTCGACTTCGACCGCTTCAATCTGGCCTTCTTTGCCGAGCAGCACGGCATCGAGCCCTGGATGAGCAGCTCTCCCACTCTATACGCCTATCTCACGGGGCCCGAGCAGGGCGCCATGGAGATCATCGCGCATACGCTCGGCATGCTCGCCTACTCCGGGGGAACGCTCACGCAGGGGATGTCGGTGTCGGTTCACGGCACCTACGTGGGGAACGACATCACTTGGTGCAACTCGGCGGCGGCCCTCGCGGCCGAGCGGAATCTGAAGCTCCCCTGGCTCTCCTTCGGCAGCACCGCGAATCCCGCCGGCGCTCTGAGTGACGATGCCTGGTATGGGACGGCCGTCGCGTGCATCAATGCCTGCATCTCGGGCATGGAGGGCCTGTGGCTCGCGGGCGGCTCGACGGGCATGGAGTCTCGTTGGGCGGGTGAGATCACGCGTGCCGCGGCGGGGCTCAGCCCGCGCGACGGCGTCGAAATCATCAAGAAGATCAACGCGGCCGAGCGTGACCCGAACCCGCCGGTCGTGTCGCTGAACAAGTTGTACGACATGAGGACGCTCCGGCCCGGCCAGGAACTCCTCGATCAATATCGGAAGTTCACGAGGATCTTCCGGGAGCTGGGTTTCGAGTATCCGAGTTGGGTCGATTGACGAAGAAGAGGGAAGAAATGGCGACGATCGCAGATCTGAGGCAGGTGGTGAGCGAGACGAAGACGGACGCAGCGGCCGAGATGACGCGCGAGCTGCTGGCCGCGGGCCTCGACCCGATGGAAATTCTCGAAGAGGGCGTGATGAACGGCCTCAACGACGTCGGCAACCGCTTTGCGGCCAAGAAGGCAATCGTGCTCGACCTGGTGCGTGCGGGTGTCACGGCCAAGGCGTGCATTCCACTGATTCAAGCGGCCTTCCCGGTGGGCGAGGGCAAGAAGGCCGACAAGAAGATCGTGCTCGGGACGATGCTCAGCCAACACAACATCGGCAAGAACCTCGTCAGCACGCTGCTGTCGATCGGTGGCTTCGAGGTGATCGACATCGGCGAGAAGAACTCGCCGTGGGATTTCTACGAGACGGCCGAGAATTCGGGCGCGGACATGATCGCCGTCTCGGTGGTGTTTGCGCCCGCGATGGAGAAGTTCACCGAGTTCCTCGATCTCCTGAAGGAGATGAAGGTGCGCGACAAGTACCCGGTGATCGTCGGCGGAGCCGTGACGTCACAACAGTGGGCCGACGACGAAGGCGCGGACGGCTGGGGTGCGCAGGCGAAGGACGGTGTCGACCTCGCCAGGAATCTGCTGGGGATTCAGTAGCGCGCCGACGCGGCAGCGCAGGCCGCACAGCATCCAACGCGCGGCTAGGCGGGCCGCGCGATTCCGAGCTTGCGCATGCGCCCGCGCAGGGTGCTGGGGTTGAGGCCGAGTAGCTCGGCTGCATTTCCCGGGCCCTTCACTCTCCAATCGCACTCGTCGAGCACTCGCAGAATGTGCGACCGCTCGATCGCGGCCAGATTGGTCTGCCGCGGTGCTTCGTGGGGCCGCTCTGCCTTCGGCCCAGGGGCTCCGATCAGCGGATCGTGGACGACGAGCTGACGTCCGGGGGAAAGGATGGCGGCGCGCTCGATCACGTTCGCGAGTTCACGGATGTTCCCCGGCCAGTCATAGGCGACCAAGGCCCGCATGGTTTCGGCCGGTACGTCGTCGATCGCGCCCGCGTGCCGGGAGCGGGCCATCTCGATGAAGTGCCACACCAGTGCCGGGATGTCCTGGCGGCGCTCCCGCAAGGGTGGGATCTCGATCGGAACCACACTGAGGCGGTAGAAGAGGTCCGCACGAAAGCGCCCCACATCGACCTGGGTTCGCAGGTCACGGCTCGTCGCGGCCACGACCCGTACATCCGTCGAACGGGTCTCCGACGAGCCGAGGCGCTCGAATTCACCCTCTTGAAGCACGCGCAGGAGCTTGGCTTGGAGTTCCCGCGAGAGATCTCCGACTTCATCGAGGAAGAGGGTGCCGCGGTCGGCGAGTTCGAAGCGTCCGATCCGGCGGTTGAGGGCTCCGGTGAAGGCCCCCTTCTCGTGTCCGAAGAGTTCACTCTCCGCGAGCGAATCCGGAAGTGCCGCACAGTTGACGCGGACCAGCGGCCGTTCCGTGCGCTTGCTCAGCCGATGAACCGCGCGTGCGACCAGCTCCTTGCCGGTGCCGGTATCGCCGAGAATCAGCACGGTTGCATCCGTTGGCGCGACCTGCTCGACGATAGCCAGTGCGTGCTCGATTCCCGGGCTGTTGCCCACGATCTCGCTCGACTCGTACTCCGCTTCGGCCTCTTTGCGGAAGTCGCCGCGGTCCCCTTCCAATCTCTCGCGGAGTTCCTCGACGCGGCTGAGTGCGGAGCGCAGGCGGCGCTCGGCTTCCCGGCGATGCAGCGCATTCGCGAAGACCTGCGCGAGCAGGGCGAGTTGCTCCACTAGGGAATCGGTCCACGCCATCGGCCCGCGGATGCGCACCGCGTGGAAGCCGCCGACTGGCTCGCCCCCCACCGCGCAGGGAATCGAAAGATGGCCGATCGCTCCGGAGCGGCGGAATTCGCGAAGGTCGGCCTCCCACTCTTTCGCCAGGGTCGGGTCCTCGGCGAGAATTCGAGTGTCGGGGATTCGCACGCTCCTGCCGCGTTCCAAGTCTGCGAAGACCCGCGGAAGGGCGGCCTTCACGATCCGGCCCGTGCGAATGGGCTCGACGCCGGGTGAGGCCCAGGAATGGCGGATGATGAGCGACCCGCGGTCGGCGCCAAATTCCGACACGAGGACCCGGTCGAGGTCGAGGCATTCGCCGACCCGTCGTAGGGCCGCGAGGATCTCTCCGTCGACCGATGTGGCGGGCAGATTGATGAAACGTGTCGAGAGCTCCCTGAGGAGCTGATCGAATTCTCTTTCCGTGCCGGAAGCTTCGGGAGGGTTCATATTCGGCACCTTTGTGATGCTGTATACGACACCTTCGTGTGACCGTCGACCCTCCCGCTTCTGCTCAGGTCACGCAAGTCCTTGACGCATTTGAGAAATACGAGAATTCTCGATCTCGTTCGAGATTGGCCCGTGCTTTGCTTATGCATCGCCATGTGACGATCCGAATCACGTCCGTTCTGGAGGGGCCGAAGCCCGTGTTACACGTCGATGGCTGGCTCCGCGGAGACGAGGCTGCCGAACTCGTGCGCGCGGTGGAGGCCAGCCGCACGCAAGTCGTGCTCGACCTCGCAGAGCTTCGCAGCGCGGATCGCCCGAGTCTCGAGGTCCTACGGAGCCTGCGTCTCCAGGGGATCGAGCTTCGTCGGGTGCCGCCGTTGATTGGAGCGCAGTTGGGCAAGGGTATCGTCACCGAATCCACTGGTGACATCGTGGAGGGACGAGGTCCGAATGAGGGGGAAGAATGACGATCGCCGACACCAAGAAGGGTTTCGCGCAATGATTTGGAGAGATGCTCTCGACGCGACGCATTCTCGCGGGCGACGCCGGCGCCGGTGCTTGGCCGTATTGATTTCGACTCTACTTCTTGGAATGGCAGGCTGCGGCGAGGAAGTCGTCCCGCCCGATCCGATCCGACCGCTGGTCTCGATGGTGATCGCCGACGCGGAAGGGTTTCGAGGTCGTCGCTTCGCGGGCAAGGCGCGCGCGGTCAACGAATCGAACCTCGCCTTCGAGGTACCGGGCAAATTGATCGAACGCCCGATCGACGTCGGCGACGAGGTCGCGCAGGGGCAGGTGCTCGCGCGTCTCGATCCCCGGGATTTCCAGGCGGCGCTCAAGTCCGCGAAGGCCGAGCTGGCGCGCGATACCAGCAACCTCGAACGCGGCAAGAAGATGCTCGCGGAAGATGTGGTCTCCAAGGTCGAATACGACCGAATCGAAGCGCGCCAGCTCATCTCCGAGGCGAATGTCGACTTGGCCGAGAAGGCCCTGGCGGATTCGGTGTTGTTGGCGCCGTTCTCGGGTCGGGTGGCGGCGATCTACATCGAGAATTTCGAGAACGTCCAGGCGAAGGAGCTGGTCCTGCGTCTGCTCGACACATCCCAGATCGAGATGGTGATCGAGATTCCCGAAAACCTGATCGGCTCGGTTCGCTTCGTGGAGGACCTCCTGGTTCGATTCGATCCCTTCCCCGATGTGGCGATTCCCGCAACGGTGAAGGAGGTCGGAAGCGAGGCCTCGGAGACCACGCGCACCTACCCCGTCACCCTCGTCATGACGCCGCCGGAGGGGGTCGAGGTCCTCGCCGGAATGGCCGGCGAAGTGACCGGCACGGTGAAGGGGGTCGGGGATTCCGCGAAGATCGGGTTCGAAGTGCCGGTCGCGGCGGTCTTCGCCGACGACGCTTCGCAGTCGGAGCAGAGCTATGTCTGGGTCGTCGACGAGGCGAGCGGCACGGTGACTCGTCGTCCCGTCGAGATGGGCCCCTTTGGTTCTCGCGGTGTCTTCGTCAAGGGCCTGCAGGTCGGTAACCGTATCGCCATCGCCGGTGTCCACTCGCTTCGCGAGGGGCAGTCCGTGCGGCTCGAAGACTGAGGCGACGCCATGCTGACCCGCTTCGCAGTCGAAAATCGCATCGTCACCTACTTCGTGGTCCTGCTGCTCTTCGTCGGCGGAATCGTGAGCTACTTCTCGCTCGGCCAGCTCGAAGACCCCGAGTTCACCGTCAAGACCGCGGTCATCAGCACCGCCTATCCCGGCGCGAGCCCGCGCGAGGTCGAACTCGAGGTGACGGATCGGATCGAGAAGGCGGTCCAGGAACTCACCCAGCTGAAGCACATCTATTCGACCTCGATGGCGGGCATCTCCGTCGTGAAGGTCGACATCCAGGACCGCTACTGGGCCGACGAGCTGCCGCAGGTCTGGGACGAGATGCGGAACAAGATTCGCGATACCGAAGCCCTGTTGCCGCCCGGCGCCAAGGTTCCGATCGTGACCGACGATTTCAACTTCGTCTACGGCTTCGTGCTCGGCGTAACAGGGGACGGCTTCACTCCGCAGCAGCTCGACTACTACGTCGACCACCTGCGTCGCGAGCTGGCGCTGGTAAAGGGCGTATCGCGGGCGCAGCAATGGGGGGAGCCCGACCGGGTCATCTACGTCGACGTTTCCGAGCGCCAACTGTCGGAGCTCGGCTTGAGCATCGCGACGGTTGCTTCGACGCTCCAGCAGCAGAACATGGTCGTGGATGCGGGCCGGGCCGATCTCCACAACCGCCGCTTTCGCATCGCCCCCACCGGCACCTTCGAGTCGCCGGAAGACATCGCCGACCTGGTCCTGCAGCCGTCCGCGACGGATCTCTTCCAGGCCGGCGGCGAGAAGCCGCGCAGTCTCGGTGCGCTGTTGCGCATTCGTGACATCGCCAGCGTGCACGCCGGTTTGATCGAACCCCCGAACTGGGAGCTCCGTTACAACGGCGAGCACGCCCAGGGTGTCGCGCTCGCGAACATCTCCGGGGGCAACGTCGTGGATACGGGCCGGCGTATCGACGAACGGCTGAGCGAACTGGTGGCCGACCTCCCTATCGGGGTCGAGGTCCACAAGGTCTCGTGGCAGTCCGACGAGGTGAGCTTCGCGGTCGACGGCTTCCTCGTCAGCCTCGCTCAGGCGATCGCCATCGTGCTGCTGGTGATCGCGATTCCGATGGGCTTGCGGATGGGGGCCGTGATCGGTTGCGCGCTGATCCTCACCATCCTGGGCAGTTTCCTCGTGATGTCGATCCTGGGCATCGATCTCCAGCGCATGTCCCTGGGTGCACTGGTGATTGCGCTCGGCATGATGGTCGACAACGCGATCGTGGTCGCGGACGGCATGGCGGTGCGGGTCCAACGCGGCATGGATCGCACGCAGGCCGCCATCGAGGCCGCCGCCTCGACGAGCCTGCCGCTGCTGGGCGCCACCGTCGTCGCGGTGGTGACCTTCTATCCCGTCTATGCATCGCCTGCGAACGCGGGCGAGTACTGCCGCACACTCTTCTCGGTCGTCGGCATCGCCCTGATGGTCTCGTGGCTGATTGCCATGACGATCACACCGATTCAGTGCATCGACATCTTGCAGGATCCCGACCCGTCGGAAGACGCCGTAGACCCGTTCGCCGGCGGCTTCTATCGGCGTTTCCGCGGGCTTCTGCTGGCGGCGATTCGCGCTCGTTTCCTCGTCATCGGTGGGATGGCGGCGCTGCTCGTTGCGTCGGTGGTGGCCTTCGGGGGAGTGAAGCAGATGTTCTTCCCCGATTCGAGCCGGGCCCAGCTGATGCTCGATTACTGGGGGCCGGAGGGAACGCGCATTCAAGATGTCTCGAAGGCGCTGCGCCCCATCGAGGCGCGCATCAAGGCGAGCCCCTACACCGAGGCGGTCACGACTTTCGTCGGGGAGGGTCCGCCCCGCTTCTACCTGCCCGTCGACCCCCAGGGCGCGGATCCCAGCTACGGGCAGATCATCGTCAACACCCAGTCGTACAAGGACGTCGATTCGCTCATCGAAGAAATCGAGCCCTGGCTCCGAGAGAATGTCCACGATGCGATGGTCAGGATTCGCAAGTACGGAGTGGGGCCGAGTGAGACCTGGCCCTTCGAGGCCCGCTTCAGCGGCCCGGCGCTGGCGGACCTCGGCATCCTGCGCGGCCTCGCGGCAGAGGGCGTTGCGATTCTCGAAGCCAGTCCGCTTGCGACCGACATCCGCACGGACATGCGCGAGCGTGTGCGCAAGCTGGTGCCGGAGTTCCACGACGAGAACGCCCGGCGAGTGAATGTGTCGCGAGAGGACATCGCGCGAGCGACGAAGCGTGCTTTCGACGGAGCGGAGGTTGGCATCTATCGGGAACGAGACGACCTCTATCCGATCCTGCTGCGCCACGCGACCGAGGAGCGCGATGCCGCGATCGCGGATCTCGCGGAGCTTCAGGTGCAGCCCGGCCTTTCGACCGAGATGCTGCCACTCGCATCCGTCACCCGTGAAGTGGGGGTCGAGTGGGAGGATCCGATCATCATGCGCTTCGATCGACGCCGCTCCGTTACCGTTCAGGCGGCTGCCTACGGGACCACGTTCCCGAGCCTGCGCGCGAGCGTGCTCGCGGACTTCGACGCGATCGAGCTTCCTGCGGGCTACGAACTGTTCTGGGACGGCGAGCAGTACAGCACCGAGCAGGCCCAGGAGGGCCTCATGCCCGGCATCACGCCGGCCGTGGTGATCATCCTCTTCATCATCGTGGCGCTCTTCAACGCGGTATGGACGCCGGTCATCATCCTCGCCACGGTTCCCTTCGTGATGGTGGGGATCAGCTTCGGCCTGCTGCTGGCGGGGCCTCTCGTCGATGGTGCGGCCTTCGGATTCGTGGCCCTGCTCGGCGCCATGAGCCTTGCGGGCATGATGATCAAGAACGCCATTGTGCTGCTCGACCAGATCAACATCGATCTGCGCGAGGGCAAGCAGCCCCTGGATGCGGTGCTCGATTCGGCGGCCTCGCGTTTGCGTCCGGTCGTGCTGGCCGCGGGAACGACCGTTCTGGGCGTGATTCCCCTGCTTCAGGACGTGTTCTGGGTCGCGATGTCGATCGTGATCATGGCCGGCCTGAGCTTCGGCACCCTTGTTACGATGTTCTTCGTTCCGGTGTTGTACGCGACGCTCTACAAAGTGCCGGTCGGGGACGAAGATTGAGAACGTTCTACCCAAGACGAATCACAGCGAGGATCCAGCATGGCGGATGACGAGGAACGCGGGAATCCCTCGGAAGAAATCCCCGAAACAGGCGACGGCCAGACCCGCGAAGTCGCCGACCCGGGTCGCCGCAATTTCATGAAGGTTGCGGCAGCCGCCGCGACCGCGGCCGGCGCGGTCGGCGTGGGGGCCTACGCCGGGGTCAAGATGCACGGAACGCCACGTGAGGAGTTCCCGGTGCCGGTGAAGGACGACCTCCAGCCCCTCGACCAACGCAACATGCTCTTCACCTTCGCGTCGAGCAAGAAGCTCAACGAGGACCATCCCGAAAGGACCGAGAAGTTTGGTGGCTTCAACTTCTACGAGAAGATGACGACCACCTACCTGAAGGGCCCCTTTCGCGAGGAGCCCGGGTATTCCCAGATCGACCGCGCGTTGGAGCGCGCGAGCTGGGACGCAAACGATCACATGGCTCCAGGTCAGCAGTTCGGTCGGCCCGACAGCGGCATGTTGACCTGGGATCAATCGGACGTCGCCGAGACCCAAGTCGAATTCGCGAGCAAGAACGAAGCCTCGCTGGCGATCAAGAGCGCCGCTCGAGCGTACAGTGCCACGCGCTGTGGAATCACCCGACGCGACCCGCGCTGGGACTATGATCCTCTCTACGACGTTTCCGAAGAACGCACCCTGAGCTGGAAGGACGACTTCCCCTTCGAACCCAAGACGGTGATCGTCATGTTGACCGAGATGGACTACGTGGCTACTCGGGCTTCGCCGAGCTGGGCCCATAACGTTTCGGTCGGCGAGGGCTACAGCCTGGCGACCAAGTGCGCGGGGCAAATGGCGAAGTTCCTGCGATTGTGTGGCTACCAGGCCGTGGGCGCGCAGAACGATCTGGGGATGAGCGTGCCCTATGCCGTCGCGGCGGGTCTCGGCGAGGGAGCTCGTAACGGCGCCCTCATCGCCCCCACGATTGGGCCGCGGCATCGGATCTGCAAAGTGTACACGGACCTCGAGTTCGTCGAGTACGACCAGCCGCGAGACTTCGGTGTCGCGAGTTTCTGCGCCAATTGCAAGCGCTGTGCGGATTCCTGTCCTTCCGAGGCCATTACCCAGGACGACGATCCGACCTGGGGGCCGGAGTTCGAAGGCGGGGGCGACCCGGAGTACGCCTACCACAACCGCTCCGGCGTGCTGAAATACCACAACGACGCGAAGAAATGTTTGAAGTTCTGGATGGACAACGATGGCGGCTGTTCGAACTGCATCACGTCGTGCCCCTACAACAAGCCCGATTTCTGGCACCACCGCTTCGTCGACATGCAGAACGTGATCGCTCCGGGGCCCGTGCACGCGTTCATGCGCGAAATGGACATCTGGTTCGGCTACGGCACGGTTTCGGATCCCGAACGCGTCGAGGCCTTCTGGAAGTCCGGCAAGAAGATGCGAGGTGGATGATGGGTCTCATGTGGTTCTGTGTGGGTTTCATCGTGGGAATCAGCGTTCTCGTCGCGAAAGAACTCTACGCGCGCTTCGAGATCGACTGGCGGGGTTGGGCGGGGCTGGCTGTCGGCGAGGCGATGGTTCTCTTGTGCATTGCCTGGTCGGTGGCTGCGATGGCCGAGGGCGAACCGCGCGCGGCCAGCATGGGGCTGATCGTGTTTGGGGCACCGGGAGTCGCGGTACTTGCCCTCACCACCCGGCTCTTCGTCCTGACCGCCGGGCGCCCGAGCGAGACCTGATGGGTTTACAATTTTCGGATCGGAGTGAATTCAAATGCTAGAAGCCAGTCATCGCTACTTCCACCAGGCCGCCGACGTACTGGGGCTGGCGCCGAAAGTGCGTGAGATTCTCCTGACCCCGAATCGGGTCATCAAAGTGGAGATCGTCGAGGAGGCCGACGACGGCCAACTGATGCATTACACGGGCTTTCGCGTCCAGCACAACAGCGCGCGCGGGCCGTGCAAGGGCGGGCTTCGTTACCACCCCACGATGGACGAGGATCACGCGGCGGCGCTTGCGAATCTGATGACCTGGAAGACCGCGATCGTCGACGTTCCCTTCGGCGGTGCCAAGGGTGGCATCGACTGCGATCCGAGTCAGCTGAGTCGCTTCGAACTGGAGCGAATCACTCGGAGATTCGTCGAGCAGTGCAAGGAGGTCATCGGGCCCACCATCGACATCCCGGCCCCCGACGTCAATACGAATGCCGACGTGATGGCGTGGATCATGGACGAGTACTCCCGCCACGCCGGCTTCTCGCCGGGGGTCGTGACGGGCAAGCCTCTCCACCTCTTCGGTTCCGCAGGACGTGAAGAGGCTACGGGGCGCGGCGTGATGTATGCGCTCGAAGAGGCACTGAGCGATCGCGGCGAGGAACTCTCGGGAACCACAGTGGCGCTCCAGGGCTTCGGCAACGTGGGGAGTCACGCTGCGCGTCTGATCGCCGAGCG
>CAXMSF010000007.1:0-26448 GCA_964196055.1 uncultured Gammaproteobacteria bacterium
CCGGTAGCGAGTACGTTCCGATCCGCGGAGTCACTTTCCGCAAGCGAGAGTAGCGAGACGAGTTGCGCCCCCATGCCATCGTGCATTTCGCGCGTCATCCGGGCCCGCTCGTCGGCGAGCACTCCCGCCCGCCGCAGATGATCGAGCTGGGCGTATCGATCTTCGAGTTCCCGCAATTTCTCGCGGATGCGCGCTTCCAGCTCGACGTTCTGCCGCTCGGCGCGCCGGTAGAGTTGGAGAAAGCGCGAGACCAGGACGGAAAAGAACATCAGCAAGATGATCGGGAGCGCATACGGGAGCAACCGCAAGGTATCTCGCGGTAGCCAAGCCAACTGGGCTGCCAGGTCGTGCGCGGAAATCCCGAGCAGCGAGAGTAAGCCCGCGATCAGGGGAAAGCGCTCGATCGGTGTCAGCTTCGCGCGCTTCCGCGTAAAGAGGACCGGAAGATACATGCACACCCCGAGCGCAACGACATGGAAGGTGATCGCGAGCGGGTCGAACCATTCGGGAAGAAAAGCTGCGGTGAGGGCGAGCGAGGTCGCGGCTCCCGCGCCTCCAACGAGCAAACCCCGCTCCAGTCGCGGTCGCGTAACGCCCACGATGCGGTGAGCGAGGAAGACGCCCGCGATGGCCATCTGGCTGAATCCTACGTGCACCAAGCATTGACCCAGCCAGAAGCTTCCGGGAAAACGCGTCATGGATTGAACGGCCACGGGAGCAATCCACGCGGCGGCGAGCCAGACGAAGAAGCCGTACATGGAGTTCCGGCCGGTCGCCGCCCACAGGCCGGCGCCGAACAACGTCAGCGTGACGCCGAGCACCAGCCACAGCCGATGGGTCTCGAATTGCCAGAATCTCGCGCTGCGAAATCGTGGTTGGAGCAGACGCGCAGGGCCGACTTCCAGCGGCCCCAGCCCGCGGTGGTTGCCCTCCCGGGCCCACAAACGCAGATCGATCTTCTGCCGCGCCCTTTGCATCAGCGCAGATGGCAACTCGAAATACTCCGGGCGGTTCCAGCTCTGGAGGTTCGGCTCGTCGCCGAACCGGGTCGGTCCGAGATGCTCGCCGGCTACGAAGACTTCGAAGCTCGACGACGAAGACGGCACGTACAGCCCCCAGGGCTCGTCGGCATCCACGGGCAGATCGACCGTCATGCGGTACCAGCCGATGCCCGTGGCTTCGGGGCGGCGCTGATTCCAGTGGTCCGGAAGACTCAGCGACTCCCGCAAATCGGAATCCGGAGGCGGGGTCGCGACGTCCGCGATACCGAATCGCGCCCGATCGATTCGCTGCACTTCGTCGGGAGGAGCGTCCGGACCGCATGCGAACGCCAGCAGCAGGAGGGGGGCGATCGAGGCCGCTCTTCGCAACGGGGTCTCCATGCCACTGATTCTACGGGCTGCTGCGATGCGGATCCCGAAAGAAATGAACGCCTGCAAAGCTCTGCTCGTGTTCACCGCGTTTCCGAGCGAGAGCGCGCCCGTTGGAATCGACCCGGATTCGGCTGGGCGGGCCTGCCCGCTCAACTCGGCAATCCCGCCGCGGCGAGCCGTTTGCACGCCATGCGAGGGGCTTCAGGTATCATGCAATGCCCAATTAGCAATATACGGACTATGCCTCAGGAGAACGCCACATTGAAATGGCGCCAACTTGCGGGAGTCGTCGCCTGCTGCCTGACCGTGACGGCGACCATCGCTCCAGCGGCGGACTCCGGTGTCCCCGCATATCAGATCCAGATCAAGGACAAAGCGTTGCGCCGCTTCATCGCGCATCGCGAACGCATCCAGTCGCTCGATTTCCTGACGGCGGCGGATCGGCTCTGGGTTCCGGCCGCGTTCGTCCACGCGGGCGAGTCCTACGAAGTCAAGCTGAGGCTGCGCGGTGACCTCCCGGTGCATTGGCGCGGCAGCAAGCAGAGCTATCGCGTGAAGTTCAAGGATCGGCCCTTCCAAGGACAGTGGGAGATCAACCTGATCGTTCCCTGGGACAAGCATTACGCGGTGGAGTGGCTGCAGACGCTGGTCGCGAAAGATCTGGGGCTGCTCTTCTTCGCGGGCGACTTCGTGAACGTCGTCATCAACGGCGAAAATGCGGGTCTGTACTACCAGAGCGAGCATCCGACGAGTGAGTATCTCGAACGCAACGGCCGCTCGGCGTCGTCGATCTTCACGTTCGGCGAGAACTGGACGTTCTACTACGGCAAGCGCCACCACTACATCGGCTTTGAGAATCCGGGTAGTGCAACGTCGCCGCCGGTCGAAAGCATCGCGCAGATCAAGCAACGTGCGACCTACGACGACGATGAGCCCGAGCAGGCGCGTATGCAGCTCGCGTACCTGATCGAGTTCTACGAGCTGCTGACCGAAGGCTCCGCCGCGGAGGTCGCACAACGCGCGCCGTACTACCTCGATCTCGGCAAGTTCGCGCGTTACGTCGCGCTCCAGGACTTCTTCGGCTCGTCGCACGGCATGGCGCTCAACGACAATTCGAGGCTCTACCTCGATCCGACATCCGGGAAGTTCGAGCTCATTCCGTGGGATACCCCGCTGTGGTCGATCGCCGAGGCGGCGCAGAGGCGCGGGACCGAACCGGCGGGCCTGTTGACGCCCGAGAACCCGGTCTTCCGGCGCTTGCTCGCTGCGGTTCCGGGATTGCGCGCGGAGCGTGATCGGGTGCTGCGGCGGCTCGTGGCCGACGGCGCGAGTTACCGCACGCGGCTACGCGAGCGGCACGCGGCGCTTCAGAGCGAATATCCGGATGACGAGCGCCTGCGCGAGCAGGCCGCCCGGCACGATCGGATCTTCGCGGAGAATCTATCGCTGCTCGCCGAGGCACTCGCCGAATGAGGGCCACGCGGACGCCGCGCATTGCCTGGATCGCGGCCGCCACGATTGCTTGGATCGGGTGTGGCGGCGAGCCCTCCGCTTCGGTCGAAGTGGTGCGGATCGTCGCGCCGAAGTTGTCGCTGCAGGCCGCGCCGGGGTCGACGACCGCACGCTTGATCGAAGCCGACGGTGAACGTGAGGTGGCACTCGAGGCCACCACCGGACCTGGCGCAAGTGAGGGCTGGCGCGAATGGTCGCTGCGCGAGGCCCCGGATGGGGTTCTGCTGGGCCGACTCGTGCTCGGAGCGGATGAGGCGGCCCTGCTTCATCACCTGGCGGCGCGCGATCGCAATTTTGGTCATGCGCTCGAGCCGAGCCGCCTGGTGCGACTCTCGCTGCGCGACGACGAGCGCCTGGGGTTGTGGTTCGAGGCCGATGCCGCCGAAGCGTTCAGCACGGCCGCGGAGCTCGAGGTCGCCGAGGCGGCGCGGCTGGTCGCGCTCGCACAGGCGCTCGGGGCGTGGCAGGTGGTGGCGAACGACCGCTACCCGGTCTCGGCGGATGGCGCGGTGCGGTTGCCGCCATTCACACCGAAGCCCTTCGGCGACTGGCGTGCTTTGCGGCAGCGGAGTCTGGAGTTCGTTCTGCCGCCCGCGCTCGGAAGGCAATTCGCGACGCGCGAGGGCTTCCGGACTGCGCGCGACCGGGCACTCGCGCAGTATGCACAGCGGCTGCCACTTCTCGCACAGGCGGTGGAGCGCTTCGTCGATGAGCAGCCCGAAGCGGAGCGCGGCGATGCGATCACGCTGTTGGCGTCGCAGCTTCGCGAGAGTGCCGCCGCGTACGCGGGTTATCTGGACTCCGCGTGGGTCGAATTCGTGCTCCAGCTCGTCTCGCCCGATTCGGCGCGCGTGCGGATCCTGGTGCACAGCGTCGTCGATGTGCGCATCGGTGCCGTGCTGGCGACCCTGCCGGGCAAAGTGCTCGTGACTGAGAGTGCCGCGCTCGCGGGCTTGCGGATGGTCCCGGTCGCCGGCGGCGACCCGGTCCGGGCGTACCTCGGGAAGGACCGCGTGGAATTTCGATTCGGCCTGCCGGTCGCACCCCGTGCGCCCGGAGTCGATTCGTTCCAGAGTGTGGAGTTCGAATACACACTCACCGGCCTGGAAGCCCTCGGCGGGAATCGCTGGCCGCTCCTCGACGCGCTGCGGCTTCAGTTGAGCAACTCGATTACCGGCGCCGACGTGTCCGGTGAACACGTTCAGCGCTCGCTGAGTTTCGGTGATCCACGTTTTTTGGTCGGCCCCGAGCCGTCGATCGAGACCTTTCTGGCCGCGTTGCCGAGCGTGCTCGTCCGGTCGGGAGACCCTGCGCCTGCAGCGCTCGCGTTCGATCGCCGCACGCGCACGCTGACGCTGCCGAAGGGCGAATACCACCTCATCGCGGATTTCGTGCCCCCGGCCGGTCATGGGCTCGCGATCGATGCCGGGGTCTCGCTCCTGATCGATCCCGGCCGATCGTTGTTGATACGTGGCCCGCTCCGGGTGCGCGGAACCGCGCAGCGGCCGGTACGTGTACGCGGCGCGAAGCTCGCGCAACCGTGGGGTGTGCTGGCGGTTCAGGGTCGCGGGCGGAGCGTCGTCGCGGCCGATCGGCCGCGTAGCGAGATTCGGTATCTCGAGCTGTCCGGTGGTTCAGAGGATCAGCTGAAGGGCGCATTCTACAGCGGACAGCTCTCGGTTCACCATCAGGACCTCTCGTTGCAACACTCTACGCTGAGCCGGGCATTCGGCGATGACGCGCTGAACGTGAAGTACGGCAACGTCGACATTCGAGATTCCGTGTTTGCCGACAATCAGTCCGACGCGATCGATCTCGATTGGTGCGACGGCACGGTCACCCGCAGCTTCTTCGGGCGTAGTGGCCGGGGTGGGGACGGATTGGACCTGTCCGGTTCGAATGTCGCGGTCGTGGATTCGGTGTTCAGCGCGCAGCGCGACAAGTGTCTGTCGGTTGGCGAGGCCTCGACCCTGCGGCTGCAGGGTTCGCTGCTGCGTGACTGCGAGGTTGCGCTCGCCAGCAAGGACGATTCGATCGCGGAGGTGCAGGAATCGCTGTTCCTCGAGAACGAACGCAATTTTGCTGCCTTCGTGAAGAAGCCGATCTTTGGTGGTGCGACGATTCGCGGCCGCGAGCTGCTGCTGGTCGCAGCTGAAAAGCCCGACACCCGCGGACCGTCGTCGGTGATCGAACTCGAAGACGTGTCGATGCTTGCGCACGTCGACGAAGCCGGGTTGGAACTCGAGGCACTGCGAAAGACGGTGAGCTTCTCTAGCGCGCGCTTTCGGTCGATCGAGGACTCACGGCGCTGATTCGGGCGGCTTTGGTGTCCCATAAGACGATCGGGGCCGATCGCGTGAAGCCCTGCCGGATCACGAAATGCCCCGGCTCGATGCGCCGCGTGTAGACCCGGTCGAAGGGCACACCCGCGGCGGCGACGAGCACCGATGCGTCGCTGAGCGTCCAACCGCGTCCTTCCAGCCCGAATGCCTGGTTGCCGAACGCGGCCAGCGTGGTCGTTCGGGCGACTTCGAGGATCCAGACGTTGGTTCCATGTCGCGCACCTCGGCAGAAGCCCATGCCCTGCACGCCGTGCACCGGCTCCGTGGTGTGGTACGGCCGGTTCGAATAGAGCGGAGTTTCTGCGCCGCGGTAGATCGCGGTCTCGCAGGCCGTAATTGCGGCGTACTCGCTCACGAGCGGTCCACGGCCGTGTAGTATTCGCTCGTCTGGGAGATTTTCGTCGCACGCTGTCATCGCGAATGTGAGAAGATTCAAGAGGGCGAGGCCGATTGCGGCGCCGTGCACTCGCGAAGGCTTCGTTCGCGTGCCGGTCGTGTGGGTCTTCAGCATCGGGCGGGGAGGGTGCATCGGCGGTGAGCCTCCAGGTTTCCGCCTCTCCGTGTTTCGGGAGGGCAGTCGGTGTCGAGCGGCCAGCGGGAAGATAGGCGAGACCGCGCCCGCGCGGCGGCGGCGGCCGCACTGTTCGCATTCGCGACCGCGCTCGCGGTCCTGCTCGCGACGCCGGATGACGGTTTCTGGATCAACGACTGCGGCAACAAGGCACTGGTCGCGAAGCGGCTGCTCGAGACCGGTTTTCGCGATCCGCATTTCGACCATCCCGCGGTTGCGGTCGATCCGTCTGCACGGGCGTTTCCGATCGCCGCGCCCTTTGCAGTCGAGCGGCCCGCTGGCTTCCTTTCCAGCTATCCACTCGCCTACGCGGTGCTGTCGGCGCCGTTTCTTGGGGCCTTCGGGCCGATCGGGCTGCGCCTGCCGGCCGCGCTGGGTCTCGCCGCTTGCGCAGCCTCGATGGTGCTGTGGCTGGCACCCGCGTTCGGGCGGCGGTGGTCACTCGTGGGTGGGCTCACGCTCGCGTTTGCGACACCGCTGTTCTTCTACGGCGTGACGATCTGGGAGCACAGCCTGACGGTTGCGTTGTGTCTCGGCGCCTGGGGGCTGCTCGATCGCGCCTCACCAGCGCGCCTGTTCATCGCGGGCTGGCTGCTCGCGAGCGCGTGCTGGCTGCGTGAGGAAATCGCGTTGATGGGTATCGCGGTCGCAATCGCGGCCTGGCTGCAGTGGCGCCGCTCGGGTGTGTTGCTGTGGCTCGCGGCGGGGGCCGCGCTCCCCGCGTTGGCGTTGCTCGGCATGAACGAGTGGCTCTACGGCACACCGCTCGGCGCACATCTGGCTGCGAGCCGCGATGCGGGGGCCGAATCATTCGGTCTGTCGCAGTCAGGGGAGGTCGCTGCGCTGCAAGCGCTGTCGTCGCTGTTGGCGGGAATCGGGGGGCAGGGCCGCGATCGCGCGCTGCTTGGGGCCGCGGCGGTTGCGGCTCCGTTGCTGGGTTGGCTGGCGGCCCGCTACGGGCGCGCCGGCGCGCCTTTCGCTGCTGCGTGGGCGCTGGTCGCGGGCATCGGGCTGGCCGCGTGGGGGCTCGGTGCGATGCGCATACTGGGCGCCGATCAGCCCCTCGACGCACTCGTGCGCCACAACGGCCTGCTGATCCAGATGCCGATGGTTGCGCTGGTCGGTATCGGTGTGGCCGCATTCCGCGGCCTCGACTGCGTCTCGCTCCGGGTCGGCGTGCTCTCGGGCGCCCTGTTTCTGCTGTTCGCGCTGATTGCCGGGGTGGGCTTCGGTAGCGGCTACGGTGTCCAGTCCGGTTTCGGTGTGCACTGGGGGCCGCGTGTGCTGCTCCCCGCGCTCCCGGCATTGGTGGCGCTCGCCGTGGCGGCGGCGCGCGCCGGCTTTGCGTCGTCGACGCGCACAGTCGTCCGCGTGAGCTGCGGCGCAGCTTCGGCGTTATTGCTCGCGGGGCTGTTGTCGAGCGTGCTGGCCACGACTTTTCTCGCGGAGCAGAAGCGCGATGCAGCGCATTTCCAGCAGGCCGTGCGCGCCCAACCGGAACGGTTCATGCTTTCGACTCACCCGCTTCTCGCTCAGCACCTTGCCGGGCTCTGGGACGACAAGCCGCAATTGCTCGCGACCGATCCGGCATCCCTCGCGGCGGCTGTCGCGGGGTTGCGCGCTGGGGGTGCCGCAGCGTTCCTGCTCGTGGTCCCGGCCGGTGCGCCCACCGTGTCACTCGCCGGTGCGACCTGCACGACGGTGGATCGCTATCGCGGCGATCGGCTGCACTACTTCGATCTCGACATCCAGCGCTGCCGCTTCGCGAGCGAGCGACGCCGTCGCCGGACGGGCTAGCCGCGAATCAGCATCCACAGCCCGATCGCGATGAAGCCTGCACCGGCTACGCTGGACAACAGCTTCGGATGGACGAATTGAGACACCGCGGCACCCGCGAGCACGCCGATCGCAGACGTGAGCACCAGTGCCAGCGCCGAGGCGGCGAAGACGGTGAGCTTCGGATTGTCGACATCAGAGGCGTAGAGCAGTGTCGCGAGCTGCGTCTTGTCACCGAGTTCTGCGATGAACACGGTTCCGAATACGACGGCGAAGAGTTTTAGATCCATCCGTTGGGCTCCGAATCGAGGGAGCCGTCACGGTAGACTGTCGCTGCCGGGACGTCCAAGACTGGCTGCTCGGCGCTTTGGCTGCTTACCCGGCCCTCTTCCGTTCGCTTCCAATCAGAGGCGAGGGCGCGTGGACCAACCACCCCGAATCGCGTCTCGCCGAGGATTCGCTGGATGATGTCCAGGCCGGGCCCGCTGTTGCCCTCGATCACGCTGGCCCCCCGGGCCCAAGGCTTCCTCGTGCCGGACCTCCTCCGGCAACTCGCCGAGATCTCCGCTCTGACCGGGTAGTGTGTAGCTGCCGAGTTCGATGATCGTAGGGGCGCTCGACTGCTGGACCTGCGGGAGGGCTGCGCTCCAGCTCGACCACAACCACGCGAGTGTGCCCAAGGCGAATAGCCACTGGGCGATCGGCCCGGGCCTTGCCAATGGCACTCGAGCACACGGGATGCCGAGCAGGACCCCGGCGATCAGACCGAAGAGGTGCCCGGAGAGGTCCGCTCGCTCGCTCGTTCCGAGCATCGCGAGCAATGCAAGCCCGGCCGCGATCGGGGCCAGCGCCCGCCGCCCGGCGGTGCCGAGTCGGAGGTGTCGCCCGACACCGAGTGCCGCCAGCACGCCGACCGCTCCAAAGATCGCCGTCGACGCACCGATCGACGAGTGCTGGGTCGCATGGAAGACGGCATTCGCGAGATTGCCGAGTACGCCCGCACAGACCACGACCGCGAGGCCGAGCCCGATCCCCAGGGCTCCGAAGACGCTGCCGATGAACAGCGTTCCCGCGAGGGCATTGCCGAGGGCGTGGCCGAGATCTGCGTGGAGCGTCAGCGCCGTCGACGCACGCCAGAGTTCGCCCGCGATGATGCGTGCTGCATCGGCGCTGCCGCGTGCGAACCACTCCACCGTCGGGTCGCGTGGCCCGGTGACCCGGAAGAACGCGATCCAAGCGAGCGACAGCAACGCGCCCGCGACCAGATTCGTAGGCGGTGCCAGCTCCTGCCGCGGCGATGTGGCGGGATTTTCGCGCGCGTAGGCCGTGAGTGCGGCTTCGGCGCGATCGCACTCAGTGTCGGGGACCCCGAGGTCGAAGCCGTCGCGCGTTCGCCGGATCGCCGGGTGGAGCCCTTGCGACGTCAGTACGAGCGCCCATTCGTCGGCGAGCCGGCGGCTCGGAGCGGTTCGTATCGGCGGTGACGGTTCGTCCGACATGCGGCTTCCAGCGTTCGTCAGGCGAGATGCGGCCAATCGCTCGCTCACGGCACCCGAGCGACCAGCTTAGCCCGCTACGCCACCGGGTGACAGCAGATCGCTTGCGAGCGCCGATCCGTTCGTGGGTTGCCTCGAGGGGTGCGACTGAGCAACCCTCGCCGCGTGGACGACACAGCATTCGAGGATTCTCCAGGAGCCGCCGACCCGACACCGGAAGAGAACGAGGCCGGCGTCTCGCGGTTTCGCATCTCGCGATTCGGAGAGGCCGGTGAAGAACTCTGCGACGACGACGCCGCGCGCGAAGAACCGCTCGAGATCCAACTCGGCGGTGCCTCGCTCGCGGTCGTGATGCGGACGCCAGGACACGATCGTGATCTCGTGCTTGGCTTCCTGGTAACCGAACGGGTGATCTCGCGACCCGAACAGATCGAGTCGGTTCGACACGCGACACAGGCGCGCGATCCGGCGTCGCTCGACAACCTGGTGCGGATCGTCCTCGCTCCCGGTGTCGTGGTCGACCTCGAATCGCTGCGGCGAAACTTCTACTCGAGTAGCAGCTGCGGCGTGTGCGGGAAGGCGAGCATCGAAAACGCGCTCGTCAGTGCGCCGCCGCTCTCGGATGACAGCCGCTTCCCGCCCGCATACTTCCTCGGCCTCGTCGAACGGCTCGAGGGCGCGCAGGCTCTGTTCGGACGAACCGGCGGTCTGCACGCTGCGGGTCTGTTCGGACCCGACGGACAGCTGCTCGTCGCGCGCGAAGACGTCGGGCGTCACAACGCTGTCGACAAGGTCATCGGCTGGGCGTTGCAGGGCGGCCGGGTTCCGCTCGCGGGGCATGTGTTGATGGTCTCGGGCCGAGTCTCGTACGAGATCGTGCAGAAGGCCCGGATGGCCGGGCTGCCGGTCGTCGCCGCGGTGTCGGCTCCGACGTCGCTTGCGGTCGAATTCGCCGATGCCGCCGGTTTGACGCTGGTGGCGTTTCTGCGCGGCCGCGGGTTCAACGTCTATTGTGGGCGCGAGCGGATCGACGCTGGATGAAGCGTCGGGTGCGTGCGCCGCGAGCGCTCAGCCGCGTCCTCGAACGACTTTCGTTTCGTGCACGCGCCAGTTCTCGAAGATCCCTTCGGTGACGTAGGGGTCGCCGGCTGCGACCTTGCGGGCCGCTTCGAGGTCTGCCGCTTCGAACAGCACCACGCTTCCGATCGGACCCCCATCGTCGTCGAGGAGCGGTCCCGCGTGCAGGACTCGGTCTTCCGCGACGAGTGCATCGATGCCCTCGAGATGGGCCGTTCGGTGAAGTTTGCGCAGTTCGGCTCCGCGGGGTCCGTCGTTTCCGATGAAGGCGTATAGCGGCATTTCGACTCCGGTTCGGGGATCAGTGCATTTCGCTGCGAGGCGGAATCGTGACCTCGGATCCGGTGGTTGTCGACTCCGCCGGGTGGGATTCCTGGAGCACCCGCCGGACTTCGCTCAGAAGTTGTTGTTGCGTGAACGGCTTCTGGATCATCGTGAGGTCGCCGGCATCGACCCCATGCCGAGAGAATGCGTCGTCGGAGAAGCCGGACATGTAGATCACTTGGGTCTCGGGTCTGGCCTCGATCAGCTGCAGGGCGGTTTCGTGGCCGTCGATCTTCGGCAGCACGACGTCGGTGATCAGCAGGTCGATCCGCCCCGGGTGTGCAGCTGCGATTCGCAGGGCTTCGACACCTGATTCGGCGTCGATCACCGTGTAACCGTGATTTTCGAGGTAGCGGAGAACCAGACCGCGGACGGTCTTGGAATCCTCGACGAGCAGGATGGTTTCGTCACCTCGCAGGCTCTCGTGCACGACGACGGCCTCGGGGGCGGGCAGGTCTTCGGACACCTGCGGCAGATAGATGGTGAAGGTCGAGCCGGTTCCGAGCTCGCTCTCCACGCGGATCTCGCCGCCGCTCTGCTGGATGATGCCGTAGACCGTCGCGAGTCCGAGTCCGGTGCCCTTGCCGCTCTCTTTGGTGCTGAAGAAGGGCTCGAAGATCTTCGAAAGCGTCGACGCATCCATCCCCACGCCGGTGTCGCTCACGCTCAATGTGATGTAGTTGGCGGGAGCGATACCCGGGTGCGCGGGATCGCCACCGGTCGGAATTTCGAGATTCTCGGTGGTGATCGACAAGTGACCACCGCGTGGCATCGCGTCGCGCGCGTTCACCGCGAGGTTGATCACGAGCTGCTCGAGCTGTCCAGGGTCGAGCCGCACGTGCGGCAGCTCGCTCTCGAGCACGGTGACCAGCTCGATGTGTTCGCCGATCAAGCGGAGCAGCAATCGCTCGACGCCCGAAACGAGTTCGTTCAAATCGAAGACCTTGGGCAACAGTACCTGACGTCGACTGAAGGCCAGCAGTTGCCGTGTCAGGGTCGCGGCGCGATCCGCCGCGCGAAGGATCTCCTCCGCGTCGGCCCGCATCTGCTCGCGCTCGCCGATCGCCTCGAGCAGCAGGTCGCAGTATCCCGTGATTGCGGTGAGGAGATTGTTGAAGTCATGTGCGACGCCACCCGCGAGGCGACCGATCGCCTCCATCTTCTGCGACTGGAGCAGTTCCTCCTGGCTCCGCCGCAATGCCTCTTCGGCCTGCTTGCGACGGGTGATGTCACGAAAGAACGCGAGCATGACCGATTCGCCGTGGACGTTCTTGTAGGGTTTGAGGTTTGCCTCCACCCAGCGCCAGGTTCCGTCTGCGTGGCGGAGTCGCAGCGGGGGACAGCCGTGGGGCCGGTGTTCCATCAGTTCCCGGAACGTTTGCTGGGCATCGTCGCGATCCTCGGGGTGAACCTGCTCGTACCACGAGCGCCCGAGCATTCGGTCCGGTGGATAGCCGAGCTGTTCGTCGAAGTTCGGGCTTGCGTAGACGTAGCGACCGTCGGAATCGATCTCGGCGATCAGGTCGTACGCGCTCTCGACGAGCATGCGATGGCGGGATTCGCTCTCGCGCAACAGTCGCTCGGATGTGATCCGATCGCTGATATCGCGTGCGACGATCGCGATCACGCGCTCCTGCTCGCGACGGCGGCCCGCGACGAGGAATACGTGCGCGAGCGTGGAGATGCACTCGCCGTTCTCCAGCGGTCGCAAGCGGAACTCGCCCTCCCAATGTCCTTGTTGCTCGACTGTTGGCACGATGGTGAAGCGCAGGTCCTGTGCGTCGTCCAACGCGAGGAAGTCGAAGATCTTCCGTTGACGCAGATTGGAATCATTCGCGAGGCCGATCATCTTCCGGCCGGCGTCGTTCATGAACAGGATCGTTCCGTCTGCCGCAACCATCGCGACGAACTCCGAGCTGTTTTCGACGACCGACACCAGGCGCCGGCGTTCGCCTTCGATTTCGAGGCGTTCGGTGATGTCGCGGCTGACCATCACCATGCGGACGCCGCCGCTCGCTGTACGGAAGGTCGTTGCGGTGGTGTCCATCCAGCGCCAATCGCCCGCCACGTTGACCATCCGGAAGATGAGGTCGTCCGATCCGCCCCGCTCGGCCAACAGGCTCAGGCGCCGCCGCACCAGTGTGATGTCGCCGGGGTGAACGAGGTCGGGTCGCTTCTGCCCGATCACGGATTCGGGCGCGTGGCCCAGCAGGTCGCGAACGTTCGGCGACACGTAGACGGTGTTGCCCTCTTCGTCGAACTCGACGATCATGTCGCGTGAACTCTGGGTAATCGCGCGGAAGCGCTCCTCGACCAATGCTCGAGCGGATTCGGCCACTTCCTGTTCGGTGATGTCTCGGCACGCACCGTACCAGTGCATCGAGCCGTCGTCGTTGTGGATGACGCGCGAATGTTCGCGGATCACGCGTAGCTCACCGGTCTTCCGGATGATGCGGAATTCGTGGATTCCGTGGCCGGTCCGAATGGTGTGGTCGAACTGCTTGCGGCGCACTTCGACATCATCCGGGTAGGTGAGTTGCTCCCACTCCGCTTCGGAGATCTGGTCCGGCTTGTAGCCGGTGATGTTCTCGAAGGCCTCCGTAATCCATTCGCGAACCATCGTTCCGTCGGGCTCGACACGAACCGAAAAGCTGTAGTCCGACGTGAGTTCGGACACGATCCGGTAGCGTTCCTGGCTGATCGAGCGCTCTTCCTGCGCGCGTTGGTATTCCGTGATGTCGGTCGCGGCTCCGAGCACTTCACGCACGCCGCCGTCCGCCCTGCGTGAAACCACGCGGTTTCGCAGCCTGATCCAGACCCAGGCATCGTTCGCGGCGCGGATCCGGAAGCTGATGTCCACCACCCCCTCGTCGGCGAGCTTCTGAACCGTTGTCTGGAAGCTCGTGAGGACGCTGAAGTCGTCGGGGTGTATGCGCCGTGCGAAGCGCTTCGGGTCGTCGAGGATCTCTTCGGAGCTGAAGCCGAGGATTTCTTCGACCGCGTCGTTGATGTACAACATCTCCGAGGATTCGATGTCGAAGAGGTAGAGGATCTCGGGCGAAGCCCCCGCGATCCGATCGAGCATCTCCCGGTATTCCTTCTGGGCGGCCGACTTTCTGCGGTCCTCGGTCACATTCCACACGAAGCCGAGCATGCTCGAGATCTCGCCGTCTTCGTCCGTGACGAAGTAGCCGACGTTTTCCACGGCGATCGCTTCGCGGCCCTTGGGGTGGCAGGTGTATTCGATGTGGAACTGGTCGCGCGAGGACATTGCGCGCTTCAGCTCCTCGGTGAATCGCCGGCGATCGGACCGCGGTACGTCGGCCAGCAGGTCCGCGGGGTCGGCCCCGCCGCCGCCGACGGCGAATCCGAAATCGTCGCCCTCGCCGCGGATCGAGATCGTGCCCTTCTTGATGTTCCACTCGTAAGCGAGCTTTCCGGTTACGCCGAGCATGGCTTCGTAGTGCGGATGGAACTCGTGTTGTGCGATCGTCGAGGGGTGGATGGTGAAGACGGCCCGACGAGCCGTCTTCTCGAGATCGATGCGCGCTTCGGGCTGGCCGACCAGCAAGGGGGTGTCGGCCAGTGCGCATTGGATCAGCTCGAACAACAGCGGGTAGGGCTCAGCTTCCGCGGGGCTTTCGACCGCGAAGCGCAGTCGCCCGTCCGAGAGTTCTTCGAAGCGGCTCTTGAGGTCCGGTAGCAGCTCCGGCAGCAACCAGCGGCTGGCGGCCCAGTAGAGCTGACGCTGATCGTTGAAGTTGCCCGGCAACTGCGCTGCGATCGCTTCGAAGCGGGCATTCGTGAGCCGTTTCATGGCCGTGAGCAGCACCACGGGGCCGCCGGCGTCCGCGGCGATTTCTTCGCAGCGGGCGACAACGGCCCGCCAGCTGGGTTCCGGGCTTCTCTCGGCGCGCGAACGATCCGGGGCGCCTCCCGCTTCCGCGAGCAGGTCGTCGAGCCAGCCGAACAGCGTGATCGAATCCGGTCCCACGTGAGGGTTCCTCGGTGCCGCTCGAGAGCGCGCCCAGACGCGTGCTGAAGGCGGGCCTCGAGGTCTTCAGCATAAACGGATGGCTGGCGTGAATCTAGAGCTTTCTCGGGCACTTCGCTGGCTGGCCGACGCCGCGCTCAGTACAGGCCGAGCATCTTGGCCGCTAGCGCGATCACCGCGATCGCGACGACCGGGCGGATCAGGCGTTCACCGCCGCGGACTGCGATCCGGGCCCCCAGGGCACCGCCGCCCGAGAAGCCGATGGCGAGCAGCGCGGCGGGCAACCAGGCGACCTGGCTGTTCGCGATGAAGACCGGTAGTGAGATCGCAGTCAGCATCCCGACCGCCGCGACCTTCTGCGCGTTGGCGCGCACCAGGTCGATCCCACTGCGCGCGAGCGCGAGTAACAGCAACAGCCCGACGCCGGCCTGGAATGCACCGCCGTATACGCCGATCAGGAAGAAGACCCCGCTCGCGGTGCCGCGCGACCATGTGGTCTCGGAAGAGTCGGATTTGCTGCGCCGCCGCAAGACGGTCGGGGCCAGCAGCAACAGCATCACCACGCCGAAGGCCCGCTCGAAGAGGGCGTCGGAGAGTTGCGACACCACGCCCGCACCGATCAGCGATCCCAGCAGCAACGGCGCCAGCACCGAAAACGTACCGCGCAGCTCGGAGACCCCCTGCGCGCGAAAGCTCCACACCGCGGTCGCGGTCTGCACCAGCACGCCGACGCGATTGCTGCCGTTGGCGAGATTTCCCGGCAAGCCGCACAGCACGAGCAGTGGGACGGTCAGCAGTGAACCGCCTCCGGCGAGCGTGTTGACCGTTCCGGCTACGAGGCCACCGCCGATCAGCAGAGCGATTTCGGTGAGTTCCAAGGGCGGATCGATTCCGTTGGTTGCGGTCTTCCTGGACGGAGCCAACGCAGACCTTTCCGAATCTGCGGCGCCGCGTCCACTGTGGAGCGCCGGCAGCCGCGCTTCGAGGTGCGCGTCGCGTGTGATAAGCTCTCCCGCCATGTCGCAGAAGGCCAGACGGGAGCCGCCCCCGGAACTGATCGACGTTCGTGCCGACGAACGTTTCGACGAGGAAGGTGTTCGGGAGTATCTGTCGGGGAAGCTCGAGGGCAGTGACCGGCCGCTCAGCGTGCGGCAGTTCGGTGGTGGCCACGCGAATCTCACCTACCAGCTCCGCTACGGCGAGGGGGACGACGCGATCGAATACGTGCTGCGGCGCCCCCCGCTCGGTCCGGTCGCCGCAAACTCGCACGACATGAATCGCGAATACCGGGTGTTGTCGAAGCTCTGGCAGGCATTCCCGAAGGCCCCGCGCGCCTTTCTGTTCTGCGACGACCACTCCATCATCGGCGCCGATTTCGTCGTCATGGAACGGCGACACGGCATCGTGGTTCGGGCGTTCGTCCCGCCGGAGTTCGGCGGAGGAAAGGATCCGGTTGCGAATCGCAAGCTGTCCGAGGTCGTGATCGGCACGCTCGTCGAATTTCATGCGGTCGACCCTGCGAGCGTCGGGCTGGAATCGCTCGGCAAGCCTGCAGGATTCCTGGAGCGGCAGGTCGCCGGCTGGACCGGGCGTTACGAGCGCGCGAAGACGAGCGAGATTCCGATCGCGGACGAGGTCAACCGCTGGCTGCTCGAGAACCGACCCGAGTCTCCGCCGGCGACGCTGGTCCACAACGACTGGAAGCTCGACAACATGGCCGTTGCGGAAGACGATCCGGGGCGCTGCGTTGCCGTCTACGACTGGGACATGTGCACGGTCGGTGACCCGTTGTGCGACGTCGGAACGTTGCTCGGACTATGGAGCGACGCGGGCGAGGGGCTCGCGGGAAACAATCCGATGCCGACCCAGACGTCGGGCTTCATGTCGCGGGAGGAAGCGACTCGGCACTATTGCGAACGCACCGGCCTGGACCCTGCGAGGATTCCGTACTACGTGGTGTTCGGTACTTTCAAGATGGCGGTCGTGCTCCAGCAGATCTACTACCGCTACCATGTGGGACAGACCCAGGATGAGCGCTTCGCCGGTATGGGGAAGATTGCCGAGAGCCTGTTCGCGTTGGCGGGCGAACGTCGTTAGTTGCATGCAACGCGAAGCGATTCATGCGGCGACCCAGAAGCTCCGGCCGCGTTGCCACCAGCGCCCAGCCGGGCAGAGGTGGATGTCGCGTAGGCTACGGCGATCGACACTCGGCCTCACGTCGCTCTTCGGGGCGCTGGTTGCGGGATGCGCGTATGGGCCCTTCGATGTCGAGGCGCTGGAACATCGCTATCCCGCGGTCGCGGCGATCGCCGAGCACCATCTCTGGGACACGACGCCTTATCTACTTCCAAGCGGCGAGAACGTCACGTTCTTTCTTTGCCGCTGGCCGACCGAGGCTGCGATTCCTGTTTCCCTGCCGCCGGACGCGAGCGAAGACGAGCGACTCTCGCTCGAGTCGGTGCTGCGCGCGTGGGAGGGGGCGGGGCTCGGCATTCGCTTCGAGACCGGGGCGCCGCCGGGTATCGGCATCGAGTTGCGATTCATCGACACCGAGCCCGGCGCGACCATGACGACCCACGCGGCGAACACCGTGGCCGATTGCGCGGTGTCGCCAGAGGTGTTCGAGGGCGAAACGGGCGATGTACTGCCCGCGCAGTTGGTCTTCGCGTCGATCCACCTGTGGCGCGGTGGATTCGACAATCTCGGGCGACCGGTGGAGCATTCGCAGGCTGAATTCCTCGGCAGTGCGCTGCACGAACTCGGCCATGCGCTCGGTTTCCAGGGGCACGTGCGCGTCGGTCGTTCCGTCATGGTGAAGGAGAAGGATCAGGTCGAACGCGCGGGTGTCAGCCGTGATAAGGACCGAGCCTTCTCGGACGCGACCCTGCGCGCGCTGTATGCGCTGCCGTCCGGAACCGTGGTGCGGCGGATTCCCGTGATGGCGTATCAGACCGCACCGGTCGACCGCATGGCGGCACTCGCGCGCAAGCACGATTTCAGCGGACCGCTCGTGCGAGTGGGGGACGTCAACGGCGGTCTGCTCTGGCGCGATCCGAGCGGAACGCGTTTCGCCGTGCGGGTCGACGACGTCCGCGGTGTGCTTCGCGGCAGCCAGATGTTGTGGCTGGAGCCGACCATCGCGACCACGGAGCTGCTGGACAACGAATAGCTGGGCGATCTGCGACGCCGATCCGTCGACGCTGCCGAAGTGGGCGTCGCGCGAGTCAGCGGATCTTCGGATTCAGCTGCTTCGCCCTTGCTAGTCGTTCGGCGGCTTCATCGCTCTCCCCCAGCGCTCGCAGCACCACGCTCAACCGGAATTGAATGGTTGCGTCCTCGCTGGCGAGTTCGAGTGCGGCCTTGAGGTGTGTGCGCGCGGCTGCGGGATCGGAGGGCATCTGCTTGTAGAGCGCCCAGCCCAGTGCATTCTGGTAATCCGCCTCCTGCGGGTAGATGTCCACCGCGGGCTGCAGGAACTCGAGCGCGCCCCGGAAGTTGCCCAATCGCAGCAGGATCTCACCCTTGCGGAAGAGGGTCTCGGCGGTGGCGATCTGCTCGGCATCGAGGCCGAGTTCGTCTCCCTCGAGGTTGGCGTCGTACTCTCGCCGTCGGTCCGCGTTGTTCAGCACCGCGTAGGCTCGACCGATCGCCGCGAAGACGGCGTTGACCTGAGCGCGAACCTCGCCGTCGATGTGGAGGCGTGCGAGTGCATCGGGATGGTAATCCTTGGCGGCGGCGAGGTAGGCGCGCTTGAATGCATTCGCATCGGAATGCCGGTCGACACCGAGCACGGCGTAGTGGTCCAACTCGTCGATTTGCTCGAACTTCTCGGCAATGCTGCGGCGCAGCGCCGCGGCTGTTTCGCTATCGCTTCGATTCGGAGCGCTTTCACTCGATCTTTTCGCGTCGGCATCGACCGTCAGCCGCTCTCTGGCGCGTGACGATTCCTGGG
Source organism: uncultured Gammaproteobacteria bacterium (assembly GCA_964196055.1). Taxonomy (GTDB): domain Bacteria; phylum Myxococcota_A; class UBA9160; order UBA9160; family SMWR01; genus JAFDEI01. The sequence goes on from CAXMSF010000007.1 coordinate 18,418, forward strand.
CGAGATCACTGAAGTAGATCTCTAGATCGCCGCTTCCCGACTCGTCCGCCGAGGCAGTCGATTCGTCGGGAGCTCCGTACTCGATTGCGCGGAGTGCGTGCAACACCCAGGCGGCGGCCAGCGATTTCTGACTGCTCGCGCACTGGAGCGCCTGCCAGAGGTTGCGGCTGCCGTCGAGTGCGTCGATGAACGCATTCGTCGACTCATCGGCGTCCAATAGTGGTTCGATTCTTGGAACCCGCGCGTTTCGGCGTGCAATCTGCCCCATGTGATCTCCGAATTCCGCGAGAATCCGGTCGCTGGGCCAATAGGCTGCGATCCCTTGCTGGAGCAGCCCGTAGAGTTCGGTCCGAAACGGTGTGGTTTCCTCGGGCGGTGGATCGCCGGGCTCGATCCGGAAGCTGCCGCGGTTCCAGCCGAAGCATTCCAGCAGGCGCTTGCGAATCTGCTCCTTGAGAGCGACGAAGAGCCCGCGAGCTTCGATCAGTTCGAACTCGAGCAGGGCTTTGCCCTCTTTGCAGCCGTCCTTCTCGACCCGCTCGATCACACGCGAGTAGTCGCCGCGGCTGATCTCGCCGGCGTCCATCAGCTGGACGCCCAGGCTTTCGCTCGTGAGGTTCGATTCTGCGTATATCGGGACGCCGTTGCGAAACAGGAAGCTCTTCGATGCGCGCTCGCGGGAGAGCCGCACCCAGCCGCTGAACTGTGCGCGGTGAAGGTCGAGGAGGAGCACCGGGAACGGTGTGTCCTCGAGCTGGCCCTGCTCGGGAAGAAGCACCATCGAATCCCCTATTCGGGTGGATTCCGCTTCGACTTGAACCGGGTGGCGCGCTCGCGGCCGGGAGCGGAAGCCCTGGCCGCGTAGCGGCCAACGAGCGTCAGATCAGCGAGCGTTGCGCTTCGGCGACTTGAAACGCGGCCGCGATGGCCTGAGCGAGATCCTTGTGGATCATCAGCGGCGGCGGGTCGAGATCGGCCACCACCGTCTCCGAGAGCGAGGAAGGCGCCGCGAAGATCACCTCGGCACCGCGGGCTTCCGCGGATTCGACGACCTGCTCGAGAGCGAGTGCGCCGTAAGCTTCGTCGACAATGACGCCGTCGAGGTCGATGACGATGACCGTCACGTCGCGCGCGGCCGCGTCCTGCCCGATCAGCTCTACGGCCCGCATCGATTCGTCGCCATCCGTGAACGGAATCACCATTACGGAATCCCAGATGTGGATGACCGGTGTTGCGGGGTCGATGTCCTCTGGAGAGGGCGCGTGGGATTCATCCGTCTGCGCTCGAACGAACTCGCGGATCGCGTCGAAGGGCAGCTCGTCGAGCAGCGCGAGCGCCCGGGAGTCGCCCGCCGCCCGCCACGCGTCGGCCTCGCGTGCGACGAAGCGACAGGCTTCCTCGCCCGCCGCGGAGCAGCCGGTCTCGATCGCGAGAACGTTTGCGTCGAGGGTCCCGGAGAGCCAGCCGGAGGTATAGCCCGCACTGAGGTGGCAGGCGGTGTGTTCGCACGGTCCGATCAGCGACAGCCGTGCGCTCGCCTCGCCGCACTCGGGCCAGCAGCCGACGATTTCGATCGCGCCCGGGAATTCCTCGTCCGGACGCGCCCGAAAACGGATCGCGAGCGGCGGCTGGAGCACCTCGTTCCCGTTGAAGCCGTCACCGACCGCGCGCCAGGCGTCGTGCAGGCCCTGGATCAAGCCGACCTGCATCAGTGTTTTCGCTGCGTCCTCGCTGCCGAGCTCGGCCTCGAGTTCCGCGTGCATGGCGCCGAGGAAATGCGGGTCGAGCAGTACGCCCGGCTCCTTCGCGAGAATGGAGTTCGGGTCGAAGCCCAATGCTGCCAGCGCGCGAGCGCCTCTTCCATTGACATCGGATTCGGTCACCACTAGCCCTCGATGAACTCGTAGATGTCGAATTTCTGGTCTTTCTTGATGAAGCTCTCACCCTCGCGTCCGAGCAGTCGCAGGAAGGCCTCGACGCAGGCGGGGTCGAACTGGCTGCCTGCGTACTTGGTGAGTTCGGAGTTCACGGCGTCGAGGTCGAGAGCCTTGCGGTAGGGGCGGTCGCTCGTCATCGCTTCGACCGTGTCGGCCACCAGGATGATCCGCGACGGCAGCGGGATCTGGTCGCCGATGAGGCGCGCGGGGTAGCCTCGGTCACAGCCGTCGAACCACTCGTGGTGGTGGCGCACGCACGGGACGACATCCGAGAGGAAGGACACCGGCTCGAGGATCTTCGCGCCGATCTCCGGATGTTGCTTGATCAGGTCGTACTCTTCCTTGTTGAGCTTGTCGGGCTTCAGGATCACGCTGTCCGGCACGCCGATCTTGCCGACGTCGTGAAGTAGGCCTGCGATGTAGACGCGCTCGATGAACTCTTTCGGGAAGCGCATCTCGCTCGCAATCTTCGATGCGTAGACGCCCACTCGCTCGGAGTGGCCGCGCGTGTAGGAGTCCTTGGCGTCGACGGCCTCGGCCAGTGCGCCGACCGTCTGCACGTACGCGGTCTGGAGTTCCTGATGCTTCGCGGCGAGCTGCTTGGTGCGCTCGCGCACCTTGGCCTCGAGGTTTCGATTCATGTCCTGGAGCTTGAAGTTCTGCTCCCGAGTGATTTGGTTCAGCCGCTTGATCTCGTCCTTGAGGTCACTCTGCTCGAAAGCCTGGCGAATCGTCGCGCGCAGCTCGTCGTCGTTCCACGGCTTGGTGATCAGGCGGTAGATCTCGCCGCGATTGATCGCCTCGACGGCGATATTCATCTCCGTATAGCCGGTGAGCATCATCCGGACGACGTCGGGATGGCGCTCGCGAACGTGTGAGAGCAGGTCGACGCCAGTCATCTCGGGCATCCGCTGGTCGGTCACGACGACCTGGGCGGGGACCTTCTCCATGATTTCGAGCGCCTCCGAGCCCCTTGAGGCGCAGATGACGTTCATGTTCTCGTTTCGCAGCAGACGTTGAAGCGCCTTCAAGATGTTCACTTCATCGTCTACGAATAAGACTGTGTGCTCTCGCGTCATGTTCCTCTCGAATCGATCACGTCTTCGGGTGGTTCTTATCCAAGTACCGTGCCAACTCGCCCGGTTGGGGATTTATTCCCTGAAAACAGTGGGTTGCAGAATTCAAGCGTCGTCGGTGGCGGCTTCTTGAATTCCCTGAGGTGGGATTACCGTGTGCAATCGAGCGGAAGCACGTCGGCAGCTTGCGTGCGATTTGCCGATGAGTCGCACCACAGCGGGAAAGCAGGCACGTGGGCAGGTGCCCGGGGATGTTGCGAAAATCAGGCGTGCGCAAAGCCCACGCAGAAAAATCCCGGCGTGGGGCGATTCCCGCGATCCCATTTCTGGGACGTCCCGAATCTGGGACCGAAATCTTCGGTCGCAACGCGGCCGATGCGCCGCTAGGCGAGTCCGAGTCGCTCGCGCTGGTAGTTGTCGCTCTGGACCGATTCGCACCAGGTGCGATGATCCAAATACCACTGGATCGTCGACCGCATGCCGGAATCGAGGTCGTGGGCGGGTTGCCAGCCCAGTTCGTTCCGGATCTTCGACGCGTCGATCGCGTAGCGTCGATCGTGGCCGGGGCGATCCTTGACGAAGGTCTTGAGGTCGCTGTAGCCGGCGACACCGGCGGCGCGCAGAGCGGGGTTCTCTGCGGCGGGGCGGATCTTCTCGAGCTGCTTGCACAATTCGTCGACGATTTCGAGGTTGGTGCGCTCCGCGCCTCCACCAAGGTTGTATTTCTCGCCGACTCGCCCACGCTGGAGCGCGAGCAGGATGCCGGCACAATGATCTTCGACGTAGAGCCAGTCGCGGACGTTGCCGCCGTCCCCGTAGATCGGCAGCGCCTTGCCCTCGCAAGCGTTCAGAATCATCAGCGGCAGCAGCTTCTCGGGAAACTGGTAGGGACCGTAGTTGTTCGAACAGTTCGTGATCAGCGCGGGCAGGCCGTAGGTTTCCTTGTAGGCGCGCACCAGGTGATCGGCGCCGGCCTTCGATGCGGAGTAGGGCGAGTTGGGCTCGTACGGAGTCGTCTCCTGGAAGGCCCCGGTCTCACCGAGCGACCCGTAGACCTCGTCGGTCGAAACGTGCAGAAATCGGAAGCGCTCGCGCTCCGCGGTCGGGCGCGTCTCCTGGAGCCGTCGCGCGGCGTCGAGTAGCTCGAAGGTCCCGGTGACGTTCGTGCGGATGAACTCCGCCGGCCCGTCGATCGAACGGTCGACATGGGTTTCGGCTGCGAAGTTGAGCACGGCGCTGGGTTGGTACTGCGCGAAGATTCGGTCGACCGCGGCGCGGTCGGCGATGTCGGCTCGCTCGAACGCGAAGCGCGGATCGCTTGCGACATCCGCCAGGCTCTCGAGGTGGCCCGCGTAGGTGAGCAAGTCGACGACGACGACCTTCACGTCGGCCTCTGCCAGCGCGAGCCGTACGAAATTAGAGCCGATGAAGCCGGCTCCGCCGGTGACGATCCAGGTGTCCGGCATCAGACGTAGTTCCCACCTTCGGGAGCCGAGAGTCGGACACTGGCCTGGCGGAAACGGTCGACTTCGTCTTGGAGGTTCTGTGTGGTGACGAGGCTGGCGCTTTCGCCGGCTGCTTCGCAGCGTGCCTTGCGGCGCAGCACCGCGTGCATGATCCGGATCCAATCCCCCGTCGCCGAGCCGCGGTGTTTCTGGACGACGGAATTCCAGTTGACGGAGTCGAACAGCGGGTGCCCCGCGCGTTTCTCGCTCGCTTCGGCGTGGATCTGGAGCGCGGCGACGATGTCGTCCGGGTAGATGGGGTTGACCTCGACCACGCGTTCGAAGCGACCCGGCTGTGCGAATGCCTGGCGCAACGTCGCCGGGTGACTGGTACTGCCGACGACCAGGTGACACTCGGTCGCGATGGTCCGGTCGATCATGTCGAGCAGGAAGTCCATCACCGGGCCGACCGGAAGGTCGGGGCGGCGCGCGCCGATCTCCTCCGCCTGCGAGAACTCGAGCTCATCGAACAGCACCGTCAGCGGCGACATCTCGCTCAGCGTCTGACTCCAACCCTTCATCAGATCGCCGACGTTGCCACCACGGTGAATCACTTCGAGGACGAGCCTGGGGATGTTCACCGTCAGATAAGAGGTCCTGGTCTGCGTCGCGAGCGCGCGCGCGAGCAATCGCTTGCCGACGCCGCGCTGACCGATCAGCAGCAGTCCCGACGGGGGATACGTTCCCCAGCGTGAGTAGACCTCGGGGCTTGTCGCCGCGCAGGCGTAGGTGAGGATTTCGTCCTTGGCCGCGGCGAGTCCGCCGATCTGGCCGACGTCCGTCGCGGGTGTGGGGTCGAGTTCCGTGGCCTGGAGGACTGGCTCGAACTTGCGAGCGTAGCTTCCCCAGAGGTTCTGGGCGCGTTCGTGGAGAATGCTGCGGTCTTCCATGGTCCGGGATGTTAACGCGCCCGGGCGAGTCAGTCGCTGCCGAAGTAATCGACCATTTTGGCGTCGATCGAGGCGGGGCGCGTGCGGCCGCGGCCCCAGTCGCGAAGCTCTTTGATCCGCTCCTCGTAGGTGTCGTAGAGCGGCACCGTTTCGCCGATTGCGTTGACGAGGTCGCTCGCCGAGAGGTCGCGCTGATCCGCGAAGGCCACGTACAGGGCCGCCGTCACGGCCTGTTCGAGCTCGGCGCCGGTGAGCCGGCCGGCTTCCTCGGCAAGCTCTTCGATGGGGAACTGGAGCGGGTCGCGTTCGCGCTTCCTCAGGTGGATCGCGAGGATCTCGGCACGCTCCGCGGGGGTCGGCAGATCGACGAAGAACAGCTCGTCGAAGCGCCCGCGCCGCAATAGTTCGGGCGGTAGCCCGTGCACGTCGTTCGCGGTGGCCACCACGAAGACGGGGCTCCGTTTTTCCGACATCCAGGTCAGGAACGAGCCGAACACGCGGCTCGAGCTCGGGTCGCTGCCCGAGTCGGCGAAGCCCTTTTCGATCTCGTCGATCCACAGCACGACGGGAGCCAGCGATTCCGCAACCGCGATGCTCTCGCGAATCGAGGCTTCGGGGCTGGAAGTGCTGCTTCCGAACGCCGCCGCGAGGTCGAGGCGGAGCAGCGGGAACTGCCACTCTTTCGCGACCGCCTTGGCGGCGACCGACTTGCCGCAGCCCTGAACACCCAGCAGCAGCAGCCCGCGCGGCGTCGGAAGTCCGAATCGGCGTGCCTCGCTGCCGAACGCGCTACGGCGTTCGCCGAGCCACTGCTTGAGCTCGCCGAGTCCACCGACCTCTCCGAGTCCGCCGTGGTCTTCGTGGAAGGTGAGCGACGGTGTCCGGTGCAGCGCGCGTCGCTTCTCGCGCACGATGACTTCGGGGACGCCCTCGCTGAGCCCACCCAGAACCCGGATCGCCTTGCGGAAGACGCGGACCGATTCGGTCGCCGTGAGTCCGAGGGATCCGCGGATTGCTTCGTCGAGCAGCCCGGCCTTGGCATCGCTGATTTCGGCGGATTCGAGCACGCGCAGGAAGAGGGCGCGCAGTTCCGCCTCACCGGGCAGCGGCAATTCGATGCGCCCGGCCTCGCGTTGTAGCTCGGCCGGGAGATCGAGCGCGGGACCGAGCAGGATCAAGGCTTGCTTGCGCGACGCGAGAGTCGGGAGCACGTCGCGCAGCCGGCGGATCGCGAGCGGGTCGTCGATCACGCGGTGGGCGTCGAGGATCACGAAGAGGGCAGGGGACGTGCGCACTGCGATCGCGCGGATTGCGGCGTCGAACGAACCGGAACTCTGCGCGTCACCCTCGAAACCCGTTGCGAGCGACCAGACGTCGCATTTGCGTTCGAGGCCTTCGGCGACTCGCTGCACCATCGCAATCGCGCGGTCCTCTTCGAAAGTCTCGAGTGCGATCAGGCGCCAGCCCGAACGAATCTGCAGCGACAGCTCTTCTCGCGGCTTGGCGGTCATTCGGAGTCCGCCGTCACGCGCATGACCTCTTCGAAGGTCGTCTGCCCCTCGGCGAGCTTGCGCACCGCGGCGTCACGCAACGATTGCATGCCTTCGATGCGGCCCGCCGCGTTGATCTCGTTGGCATCGCGGCCCTCGTTGATCAGGCCGCGCACGCGTTTGCCGACATCGAGCATCTCGAATACGCCGCTGCGACCGTAGAGTCCCGTGAAGCGGCAGTCGACGCAGCCTTCGCCCGAGCGCACCTTCAGGGTGTCGCGGCGTTCGACCGGCACCTTGAGTCCGAGCGCATTGGTCTGGTCCGTATTCAGATAGGTCTCGACCGCGCAGCTTTCGCAGATCCGGCGAATCAGCCGCTGCGCCACCACGCCACGCAGCACGCTCGACAGCAGGAAGGGCTCGACGCCGAGTTCGACCAGTCGGGCGACCGCACCCGAGGCGTTGCGAGTGTGGACCGTGGAGAAGACCAGGTGGCCGGTCAGCGCAGCTTGCACGGCCATCTGGGCCGTCTCGCCGTCCCGAATCTCGCCCACCATGATGATGTCGGGATCCTGGCGCAGGATCGTGCGCAGCGCGGTCGCGAAGGTGACGTCGATTTTCGGTGTGACCTGCACCTGGCAGAAACGCGGGTCGACCATCTCGATCGGGTCTTCGACCGTGGTGATGTTGATCTCGGGGCCGGACAAATATCGGAGCGTCGAGTAGAGCGTCGTGGTCTTGCCCGAGCCGGTCGGCCCGCTCGAGAGGATCAGGCCGTTCGGGCAGGTGATCCACTTCTCGAAGATCTCGCGCTCCTCGGCCGTGAAGCCCAAGTCCTGCACGTCGGCGAGCAGAATGCTCGGGTCGAATACGCGGACCACGATTTTCTCGCCGAACGCCGTCATCATGCTCGAGACGCGAAGCTCGACCTCGCGCTCGCGACGCTGGGTCTTGATGCGGCCGTCCTGCGGCCGCCGTCGCTCGGCGATATTCATGCCCGCGAGCACCTTCACCCGCGAGGTGACCGCGCCGTGGACCGTGAGCGGCAGGGTCTCGATGTCGTGCAGGATGCCGTCGATGCGGAAGCGGATCACCGCATCGTCGATCCGGGGTTCGAGGTGGATGTCGGACGC
>CAXMSF010000008.1:0-7002 GCA_964196055.1 uncultured Gammaproteobacteria bacterium
TGCTGCTCGACGGCGCGAACGAAGAGCTTGCCAGTTTCACGCGATCCGAGCAGACGGCCGAGCGCCTGTCCGCTGCCAGCCTGACGAACCTGGAGAATCGTGCGACCTTCGAGGGCTCCTACGTCCATCTCATCCAGGCGATCGAACTCGACGGGCGCCGCATCGGCACCCTGATCCTCGAATCCGACCTCCGCGACATCCGCGTCCGGCAAGGCCGCGTCCTCGCGATTGCGCTCGCGGTCTCGATCGTTTCTTTCGCGCTGTCCTTCGTGCTGTTGTCACGCCTGCGGCGGATCGTCTCGGACCCGGTGCTCCGACTCGCCGATGCCGCGCAGCGCGTCGCCCGTGAGCGCGATTACTCGATGCGCGTTCCGCGCCCGAGTGAAGACGAACTCGGCGCGCTCGTCGACGCCTTCAACAGCATGCTCGAAGAGCTCGCGCGGCGTGACATCGCGCTGATCGCAGAACGCGACCGTGCCGAGGAGGCCGCAGAGCGTGCCAACACCCTGCTCGCGGAAACGCGCGAGGCCAAAGAAGCGCTCGAACACGAGGTGGCGGAACGAAGAAGGCTCGAATCCCAGATGCAACGCACCCAGAAACTCGAGAGCCTCGGCGTACTCTCGGGCGGCATTGCGCACGACTTCAACAACCTGCTTACGGGCATCCTCGGCAATGCCGACATGGCGTTTCGGTCGCTGCCGCAAGATTCGCGCGAGCGCGATCTTCTCGATCAGGTCAAGACCGCAGCCGAAGCCGCCGCCGACCTCACAGCGCAGCTGCTCGCCTACTCGGGACGCGGCAGCTACCGCATGGAGCCCATCGATCTCTCGGAGCTCGTCGAGGAGATGGGGCGGCTCCTCGGCAGCTCGATCTCGAAGAAGGTCCGACTCGAATACGACCTCGGACGTGAGCTGCCGTTGATCGAAGTCGACCCGACTCAGATTCGCCAGGTCGTGATGAATCTCATCACGAACGCATCGGAGGCGATCGGTGACGCGCCGGGCGATGTCCGCCTGCACACCGGGTCGATGTACGTGGGCCGCGAGAAGCTCGTCCAGAGTTATACACACGACGATCTTCCTCCGGGCGAGTACGTCTTCCTCGAGGTCGCCGACACCGGCTGTGGAATGAACGAGGAGACGCTCCAGAATATCTTCGACCCGTTCTTCACGACGAAGTTCACCGGGCGCGGCCTCGGCCTCGCCGCCCTGCTCGGGATCGTTCGCCGGCACCGCGGCACGATCTTCGTCTCGAGCCAGGTCGGCGCGGGCACCACGTTCCGGGTGCTGCTACCTGCGAGCGATGCCGAGCGCACCGCAGAAGACGACCGAATCGACGAAGCCGGTGCCTGGCAGGCCAGCGGGCGCGCGCTCGTGATCGACGACGAGCCTGGAATCCGCCGCTTCGCCCAGATGCTGCTCGACGAGGCCGGCTTCGAGGTCGACCTCGCCGCCGATGGCGACGAAGGAATCGAGATGCTCCAGGGCGAAGCCGGGCTCCCCGACTTAATCCTGCTCGACCTCACGATGCCGCGAAAGGGCGGCATCGAGGTGCTATCTGAAATTCGGAGGCAGAGCACCGAGGTTCCGGTCGTACTGATGAGCGGCTTTACCGAAGGCGAAGTCGCCACCGTGCTCGAGGCGGACGCGCGCACGCGCTTTCTCCAGAAGCCCTTCACCGCCGAGTCGCTGGAAGAAGTCCTCCGCACCGCACTAGCGACCGGAACCGCTGCCCGCGGCTAGAACCGCGGCGGCGAATACGCGATACCATGCCGGGCGTGGATGAAGAGGCTCCGGAAGCGACTGCACCAGGCGACGGTGCGACGACATTCACCCCGCTCCAGCGACTGCTGGCGGGGATCGCGTTGGCTGCACTGCTCTCGAGTGCGGCAATCTCGAGCTGGTGGATCATCAACGGCCGGGTCGACTTCGTCGACGCGCTCGGCGGGCTACCGCACGCGGCCGAAGCGCGAACTCCGCCGGATCACGAGCGGCACTAGGAGCCCCACCCAAGACTGTCTCCTAGCGGCGCGCCGCTTCATCCCCGCCGCAGCGTAGACCGCATCGATGACTCGCATGTTCACGATCCCATGCTTTGTGGCGAACTTCCATATGCGCAACGACGCTCGTCGCTGTTAGAATGCGCGCCGGGCTCATGCAAGGGGAATCGGAATGATGTTGACCGCGCAGCAGATCAGCGACCAGATCGAGATTGCCCAGCTGTTGAACCGCTACTTCCGCGCGATCGACACCAAGGATTGGGACCTGCTCGACGAAGTCTTCACTCCCGACGCACGGCTGCATTACACCACCCCGGGCGAGATCGAGACCACCTACGCGACGATGAAACCGATCTTCGCCACTTTCACGGCGACCTTTGCATTCATGCAGCATTCGCCCAGCCAGATGGTGATCGAGGTCGACGGCGATACCGCCACGTCCGGCAACAATCTGCGTGCAATTCACGTACAGGAAACGCACGACGGCGAGCAGAACACCTGGGTCGTCTACGGCACCTACAGCGACACACTCACCCGAACGCCGGAAGGCTGGCGGATTTCCGAACGCGTCTTTCTCGGGGCCCACACGGAGGGCGAGCTACTGCCGTCCGACCGCGTCAAGAGCTTCCCGGTTCCCCGTCATCTCCAGACGGGTTCGTGAGCGAAGGCGATAACCAAGGGGTCGAATCATGTCACTGGAACTCGCCGGCCCGCTCACCGGACTGCGCATCATCGAAATCGGCGGCATCGGACCGGGCCCCTTCTGCGCCATGATGCTCGCGGACATGGGTGCGGAAGTCATCCGCGTCAATCGCTCCGCAGGCACGACTCTGGATGTCGCGGAGCTTCCCTTCCTGGCACGCGGGCGTCGCTCGATCGCACTCGACCTGAAGAGCGAGGCGGGTCTTGGCGCATTGCTCAAACTCGTCGAGAAGGCCGACGCCCTGATCGAGGGCTTCCGACCGGGTGTGACCGAGCGGTTGGGCTTCGGACCCGACGTCTGTCTCGAGCGAAACCCCGCAATCGTCTACGGCCGCATGACGGGTTGGGGCCAGACCGGCCCGATGTCCCAGATGGCGGGGCACGACATCAACTACATTTCGATCTCGGGCGCGCTCGGATCGATCGGCCGCCAGGGCGAGGCGCCGCTCGCGCCGCTCAACCTGGTTGGTGACTTCGGCGGCGGCGGCATGCTGCTCGCTTTCGGCGTTCTCGCCGCGCTGCTCGAGTGCCAGCGTTCGGGGCGCGGGCAGGTCGTCGACGCGTCGATGGTCGAGGGCAGCGCTCTGCTCATGACGATGATGTACGAGATGCTCGGCGCGGGCTTCTGGAATCTCGAGCGCGGCACCAATCCTCTCGACTGCGGCGCGCCCTTCTACGACTCGTACGAATGCGCGGACGGGAAATTCATTTCCTTCGGTTCGCTCGAGCCGAAATTCTTCGCCGTGTTGATCGACGTGCTCGGCCTCGAGCAATCCGACCAGGCCGGGCGCAACGACCCGGCAAACTGGCCTTCACTGCGCGAGCGCATCGGAACGACCGTAAAGCAGCGGACACGCGAGGAATGGGAGGATGTGCTCGGAGGATCCGATGCATGTTTCGCACCCATTCTCGACATGAGCGAAGCACCGTCCCACCCACACAACGTCGCACGCGAGAGCTTCATCGAGGTCGGCGGCGTCACCCAGCCCGCACCCGCGCCGCGCTTCTCGCGAACGCCCGGCCGCGTCAGCGCCCCGGCAGCGACACGCGGCGAGCACGGCCGCGAAATTCTCTCGGATTGGGGCTTCGACTCCGGCGAGATCGAGCAACTCGAATCCGAAGGCGGGCTACTCACCTGAGCGACCGATTCTGGAGAACGACACGAATTTCGGACTCTTCTTTGCAAACGCGGGCCCCTTCGCCCAGATCGAGACATTCGAGGCTCTCGTTCGCAAATCGGACGAGGTAGGAATCGAATCGCTGTGGGCGATCGAGCACGTCGTGATCCCGGTGACTACCAGAGCGAATACCCGTACGCGAAGGGTGGACGCATCCCCGGCCCGGAAGACAATCCGATGTCGGACCCGCTGATCGCACTCGGCTACGCCGCGGCGATTTCGAGCCGGCTGCGCCTCGCAACCGGAATCCTGATCCTGCCGCAGCGCCACCCACTCTACGTCGCCAAGGAAATCGCGACCATCGACCTGCTGTCGAAGGGACGCGCGATCCTCGGCGTCGGAATCGGCTGGCTGGAGGAAGAATTCGACGCCCTCGGCATCCCTTTCCGCGAGCGCGCGGCCCGCACCGAAGAGAGCATCCGCGCGATCCGGTCGTTGTGGAAGCCGGGCGCCGACGCGTTCGACGGCAAGTTCTACCGCTGGAAGCCGGTCCATTCGAGCCCGCGACCGGTGCAGGAACCCGGCCCCCCGATCGTGATCGGTGGCCACGTCGACGCTGCAGCGCGCCGTGCGGCGCGATTCGGCGACGGTTTCTTCCCTGCGAAGGGCGGTCTCGATCGATTACCGCAGCTCTTCGATGTGATCCGCGAGGAATGCGCAGAGATCGGACGCAATCCCGACGAAATCGAACTCACCGCGAGCGCAACTGCAACCGACCTCGACACGATCCGGCGCTATCAGGACATCGGTGTTTCACGGCTGGTCATTTCGCCGCCGGGTTTCGATCCCGACGGAATCGCACGCGGCCTCGAAGCCTTCAGCAACGATGTGCTCGCAAAGCTCTAACCCATCTTATTCATGGAGCCGGTCCGGCGACGGATTTGCGATCCGCGACCAGCCTAGATCGGCGAGCGCGGCACTCGCGGCCTCCGACTCGGCAGAGTGAATCGCGATGCTGGCGACGTCGCCGGCTTCGAGCTTCATGCCCTCTTTCATGATCAGCGCCTTCGCTCCGCGGCGAATCATCAGGATCACGAAGAGTTCGACTCCCGGTGTCGGGCGTTCGGCGTCACCCTCAGCATCGCCACTGCGGTCCGCGAGGCCAACGTACTCCCAATGCTCGAGATCGATCTCGCCGTGGCGGTCGCGTACTTCCCAGCGGCCCACGTCGTGCGTGCCGTCGAACAGCACCACGGCCTGCTCGTTCCCGACGAGCTCGGGCGCGAGGCCCGACTCGGGTCGACCGACCGCGACGTAGCTGCGCGGCACCCGGAATCGTTCGCGCGCTCGGCTCACGAAGATGCTGTTCAACATCTGGTTGGGCGTAACCCCCACAGCGTCGCCGACCAGGTCGAAACGTGCACGCTGGAGCGTCCGTTCCTGTAGCGCGTCACCGAAGATCACCGTGAATCCCGCCTCTTCGCCGCGCCGGGTATTTACCGCGTTCGAGTCGACGAAGACCACCGACGCCCCTGCAGCCCTGAGCTCCTCGCCGAGCAAGAAGCCCAGGCCGCGCGCGCCGAGTATCGCGATTACTTCGCGTCCAGGCAGACGCTGCGAGAGCAGCGTCGCGACGGGGCCCGCACTCAGGCCCGCGAGTACGACGGTCCCCGCGATCGTGAGAAAGACCAACGCGCTGAGCTGTGAACCACCGTCGATTCCCTGGCGCTCGAGCGCGACGGCAGTGGCTGACGCCACGGTTGCTGCGACGATTCCACGAGGCGCGATCCAGGCGATGAACGCTCGCTCACGCCATGCCAGAGTCGAGCCGCGGGTCGAGAACGCGACCGTGATCGGGCGAACGACGAAGATCAGAGACGCCACCACAGCGACGCCGCTCCACCCCAGATCCTCGACATCGGACAACCGGACGGTCGCGGCGAGCAAGATGAAGAGCAGCCCGATCAACAGCGACGTGAGCTGGTCCTTGAATTCGCGCATCTCACGATCGACGCTCGTCGGCAGGTTTCCGACGACGATGCCCGCGACCGTGACAGCGAGGAGGCCGCTGTGCGAAACCACGACATTGCAACCCTCGGACAGCAGCAGCACCGAGGCCAGCACGAAGATGTTCTCCTGCCCTTCCGGGATCAGCCGCTTCACTCGCAACAGGCCCGCGATCGCGAAGCCCACTGCCGCTCCGACGACGGCACCGAAACCGACACGAAACAACAACGTGCCGGCCTCGTTCGCGATCGATTCCGCTCCGGGAGTAAGCGTCAGCTCGAGCATCAGCACCGCAATCAGCACCCCGATCGGATCGATCATGACGCCTTCGGCTTCGAGCACGGTCGCGACCCGCGGGCGCAAGTGCAGATTGCGGACGAGCGGGCCCACCACCGTCGGGCCGGTCACGATCACGAGACTCCCGAACAGCGCCGCAGTCAGCCACGGCCAACCCAGGAAGACCCGCACCGCGATCGCGGCGCCCGCCATCGTGATCAACGCGCCCCACGTGACGAGGCGTCGGATCGACTTTCGCGATCGCCGCAGCCGATTGATCTCGAGATTGAGGCCGCCTTCGAACAGGATCACTGCAACCGCGAGCTCGACGATCGTGAGCAGACCGGTACCGAGGTTCTGGGGAACGACCCAGCCCAACCCATCCGGCCCGAGTGCGGCCCCGCTGGCGAGCAACAGCACAATGCTCGGCAGCCGTGTGTGGCTGGCCAACGCCTGCGCGAGAATTCCGACCGCAATGGCCAACACGACGGTCAGGGCAGGATGGGCGCCTTCCACGGCGCGAGACTACCGCGACCCGCTCCCCCCGGGCCACTTGTGGACGCCAGCGACCGAGAGTCGCCCCCGCATGTCCATACTCTTGCGAGATGGCGATGAGTCCGGCTCCTAGTCAATTGGTCATTCGCACCGTTATGCTCTCAGCCGGCTCGAACCACCTCGGGAGGATGCACGATGTCATTGGAAGGCTTCGAAGCTTCGCCCTTCAGAAACGAGGGCACCACGCGCCCCGTCTACCGACGCGGTGCGGGGCCGGCTGTCGTGATCGTGCACGAGATTCCAGGCATCACCCCCGAGGTCGCTCACTTCGGGCGGCGGGTCGCCGACGCGGGCTTCACCGCGGTTCTGCCGAGCCTGTTCGGCACGCCCGGCAAGGAGTTCTCG
>CAXMSF010000009.1:0-15198 GCA_964196055.1 uncultured Gammaproteobacteria bacterium
GGTAGTTGCGGTAGGTCAGGAACGCGGGATCGCGAGTCCGGGTCGGCAGCACGAGCATCGCGCGTTGTCGGGCACGTGGAAGATCGCGGCCGTCGACTCTTCGCACACCGAGCTTCTGCCACTGTGCGAGCGAATACGAACCCTTCGTCCCGACGTCATCGGGAAGTCGGACTTGCCGCCCCCAGGTCTCGCCCAATCGCCAACCGGAACGCCGCAGGTAGTTCGCCGCGCTCGCGAATGCATCGGGAAGGCTGTTCCATAGATCGCGACGCCCGTCCCCATCGCGATCGACCGCATACGCGAGGAAGGTCGTGGGCATGAACTGAACCTGCCCGGTCGCACCCGCCCACGAGCCGGTCAGTCCAGCGACCGGATGATGCCCTTCCTCGACGATGCGAAGCGCCCCGAAGATCTGCTTCCGAAAGAAGCTGCCGCGCCTCGGATCGCGCGCAAGCGTGACGAGTGCATCGAAGAGCGGGATGTCACCGACGTAATCCCCAAAATTCGTCTCGAGGCCCCAGAGCGCGATGATGTAGCGCGGTGGAATCCCGTAGTCGGCATTGATACCGGCAAGCAGATTCCGGTGCTTTGCGAGCATTTCGCGGCCGCGTTCGATTCGCGTCCGGGTGAGCCGTCGCGTCATGTAATCACAGAATTCCGTCGGCGCCTTCGGTTGACTGCGATCCGACTCGATCACGTCGGAGAGCAGCCGGACCTTCGACAACGCGGTCTCGACCGTCTCTTCACGCAGGCCCTGTTCGACCGCCTCCGCCTTGAGCGCGGCGAGCCAGCCGTCGAAGTCGCCGCCCTCCGCCCGAGCAGGCACGACGCTCGCCGCACACCAGAGCAAGAGGCTCAACAGCGCGGCGACCCGCCCCAGCCTCGATTCGATTCGCATCCGTTGCTCCATTCCCCTCTCGCGTTCCCTCTGCAGTCTACAGGCCCTGCAAATGCCGATGCCCGCGCTGGCTCGCCATCAGCGCGAGGATCTCATCGCGACGCTCGCGCGCGTACGGGCCGGGGTTGTGTGCGCGCAGCTTGAGTGGGTTCGGCAGCACGGTGGCGAGCAGCGCGGCTTGTTCGGGCGAAAGATCGGCTGGAGCCACCTCGAAGAAGCGCTCGCTCGCCGCACCGGCGCCGAACAAGCAGGGGCCGAACTGCGCCAGATTGAGGTAGATCTCGAGCGTTCGTTGCTTCGACCACAAGGCCTCGATCCAGAAGGTCAGCCAGGCCTCGATGCCCTTGCGGAAATAGCTGCGACCGGACCATAGGAAGAGGTTCTTGGCGACCTGCTGAGAGATCGTACTCGCTCCCCGGATGCGACCCCGATCACGCTCAAGCAGCGCCCGGCGGATCGATTTGGTGTCGAAGCCAGCGTGCAGCAGGAATCGCTGATCCTCCGCTACCACGACGGCGAGCTTCAGGTGCGGAGAGATCGCCTCGCGGTCGACCCAGTGGTACGCAACCTCTTTGCAGGCCTCGCCGGTGGCCGGGTCGGCATTCCGCGATCGCAGCATGTAGGCGCTGGTCGGCGGCGGCACGCTGCGAAGTGCGAGAATCGGCCCGATGCTCGCGACGGCCGCGAGCGGAGCGACCGCGACGAGGAAGCCCAGGCAGCGGCGCAGCCAGCGCGAGGGCGAGCCGGGCTTCTCGGATGCGTGTCGCGTGCGTCGCCCCAGGCCTCCCATGACTCGAGACGATAGCGTCGACCCGGCCGCATCCTCTCGCTGATTCCCAATCCAGGGGTGCGACCCGCTCGGATCGCTTCGCCGCGCTACTCGCTGACTTCCGGCTGCGCAAGGTCGCGGTAGATGTCGCGCATCGATTCCCCCGCTTCGAGGCGTGCGGCGACGCCTTCGATTCCCGCGATTGCAAGTGGTGAGCGTACGACTTCCTGGAATCGTTCCTGCTCGAGTTCGAGTGCTCGATCGAGCGGGAACGTCTCGACCGCTCCCATCGCCTGTTTCAGCGCCGCAACCGCCATCGGCGAGCGGGTGGCGAGCCTTCGGGCCCACTCGATCGCGACTGCGCGAGCCTGGCCGGTGGAGACGACGCGATTGACGCCCCCGAGTTCGTACATGCGCTGTGCGCTCATCTGCGAGCCGTCGAGCACCATCTCGGCGGTCGCCGTCCTGCCGATCAGGCGCGCGAGCCGCGTCGAACCGCCGATGCCGGTGGCGAGGCCCATCAGGATTTCGGGCTGGCTGAATCCAACCGATTCTTCCGCGACGCGCAGGTCGCAGGCCCAGCCGAGTTCCGCACCACCACCCGAGCAGTCGCCCGAAATCGCCGCGATGCTGATCATCTCCGGAGAAGTGAGTTCCCGCTGGGCGAGAAACCACCCCACTCCGCTGCCGCTCGTCTCATCGCCCGTCACCATACCGCGCAAGTCGCGCAGGCAGGCGTGCTCGAACCAGTGCCCCGCGACGGCCGACGCCAGCACGCACACCCGCGCGCCCGCATTTCGCACCTCCGCAAGCCGCTCCGCGAGCCGGTCGACCGCCGCCCAGCTGAGCCGGTTGCAGCGCTCGGGGTCATTCAGCGTGAGGACCGCGACGCGTTCAGCGGGGGTTTCCAGTTCGATCAGTTCGGACACGACGGGGCTCCTCGACCGGCGGCCAGGCGGCAAGCCTACCCGAGATGCTCCCGCCGCCGCTGGATTCGAGCCGAGAGGTGCGGCTCAGAGGCTCTCGGTGATCTCGCGCAGCCGCGCCAGGGTCTGCACCCGGTCCGCGATCGTCTCGCCCGCGAAGCTCACATTGAGGTTGTTCACCCCGGCCTCCTTCAATTCCGTCAATCGGTCGCGGACGTAGCCCTCGGGGCCGATCAGCGACGTCTCGTCGAGGAAGGAATTCGGAATCGCGGCTGCAGCCTCTTGCTTCTTGCCCGAGAGGTATAGATCCTGAATCTCGGCAGCCTCCTTCTCATAGCCGTAGCTCGCGAACAATTCGTTGTAGAAGTTCTTGCCGCGAGCCCCCATGCCACCGACGTAGAGTGCCATCATCGGACGCGCCCGATTCCGCAGATCTTCGATGCCCTCGCCGAACGCGACCGGGCCCCCTGCGAAAATTCGCAACGGTGCGCGCGCGGAATCGCGCTTGGCCGCGCCGGCCGCGAGTGCCGCCCCCCAGCGTTCACGGCTCTTCGTCGGGTGGAACAGGATCGGCAACCAGCCGTCCGCGATCTCGGCAGTCATCTCCACGCTCTTCGGCGTGAGCGCCGCGATCGTGATCGGGATGTCGTCGCGGACGGGGTGGGTGATCATCTTGAGCGCCTTGCCCAGGCCGGTCCCCTGCCCCTTCGGCAGTGGCAGCTGGTACTTCTCTCCGTTGAATTCGACTCGTTCCTCACGCTTCCAGATCCGTCGGCAGATCTCGACGATCTCGCGCGTCCGAGTGAGCGGAGCGTCGTAGGGAACTCCGTGCCAGCCCTCGATCACCTGCGGGCCGGAAGCTCCGAGTCCGAGCATCGCGCGCCCGCCGGACAGTGCATCGACGCCGGCTGCGGTCATCGCGAGCAATGCCGGCGTTCGCGTGAATACCGGCAGGATTCCGGACGCGATCTCCACCCGCTCGGTCGTAGCGGCCAGATAGCCCATGAAGGAGACCGCATCGAAGCCCCAGGCCTCCGCGACCCAGGCGGTATCGAGCCCGGCCCTTTCGAACTCGCGCACCTCCTCGACCGTTTCGTGAAAACCACCTGCGTAGCCGAGCTGCGTCGAAATCCTCATTTTCCGTCCTCCGGGTCCGTCAAGGCTCGCATCGTAGCGTGCCCGAAGAAATGTCTTTTCGACGAACAGCCACGTCGCGCTCCAGGCAATTCGCGGCTCGCGTCGCTTCAGTCGCAACGGACGAGCCGAAATCTGATACAACAGTCGACCCGAACACGGAAGGGACTGCCATGGCCGACCTGGAACGATCCGACACGGAAGCCGTCGATGGGATCCGCTACGAGGAACCTGCCGAAGGTGTCGCACGCATCGTGTTGGCTCGCCCCGAAGCGCGCAACGCGCAGGACAAGCCGATGCTCTACGCGCTCAACGCGGCGTTCGATCGCGCCGCGCACGACGACGCCGTGAAGGTAATCGTGCTCGCAGCCGACGGCCCCCACTTCTCGTCCGGTCACGATCTGCGCGACACGACGTCCATCGACGACTTCGACCCCGTCGGGACCTGGGGCGGAACCGCGCTACCGGGCTCCGAGGGCACCATGGCCATCGAGCAGGAGATCTACCTCGGCTTCTGCTGGCGTTGGCGAAATCTGCCGAAGCCCACGATCGCGCAGGTTCAGGGGAAGACGATCGCAGGCGGGTTGATGCTGGCGTGGGTCTGCGACCTGATCGTCGCCGCCGAAGATGCCACCTTTTCGGACCCGGTCGTCGCCTTCGGCGTGAACGGCGTCGAATACTTCGCCCACCCATGGGAGGTCGGTCCAAGGAAGGCGAAGGAAATGCTCTTTACGGGTGACCCCCTCAGCGCGCAGGAAGCCAAGCAGCTCGGAATGATCAACCGGATCACACCCGTGGATGATCTCGCCAACGACACGCTGAAGCTCGCACGCCAGATCGCCGAGCGGCCGAGCATGGGACTGAAGCTCGCGAAGCAGTCCGTCAATCAGATGCAGGACGCGCAAGGCTTGTGGACCGCACTCCAGGCCGCGATGTCACTCCAGCAGCTCGGGCACGCGCACAACCAGCAGGTCCACGGCATCATCGTGGACCCGGCGGGCTTCGAGATCGTTCGCGCGCAGGCGAAGGCCAAAGGCAAGCCGGGCGACTGAATCAGCGGCGAGAGCGCGTCAGGCTCCCTTCTCGATGAAGTGACGCACGAGCTCGTAGCGGTCGTTGCCCCAGAACATCCGATCGCCTACGAACAAAGACGGGACACCGAACACCCCGCGCTCGATTGCGGCCTCGCTGTCAGCATCGAGGCGCGCACGCACGGCGTCGCTCTGCGCCTCGGCGAGCGCCGTTTCCCCATCGAGTCCCGCTCCGTCGAGCAACTCGCGCACCACCGCAGGGTCGTCGACCGGCCGAGCCTCCGCCCAGCGCGCGCGATAGGCGGGGTAATGGAACTCGCGGAAAGCGCCGTGGTCGGCCGCCACGAGTGCGGCCTGGAGCAAGAGCCCGGTGTCGGGGCGCGCCATTGCCGCATCGAGCGGCGCGAATTCCGCCCCCGCCATCTCCGCCCAGGCGCGCAGATCCGAGACGTACCATGTCTTCTTGCGTTCGCCCGGCGGCAGCCCGCGCGGGCCGGGATTCTCGGCCAGTCGCGCGAGGCGTACGGGTCGAAAGTCGACCTCGACGCCGAGATCCGCAAAATAGGGTTCCACGCGGCAGCTCCCGATGTAGGCCCAGGGGCACGCGTAGTCGTAGTAGAACGGTATTTCCATCGAGGTCTCCGGCGCCGACTCCGGCGCATCGATTCGATCGCGGAATGACTCTGAAGCCCTCGCGCTGAAATTGCAAGGGTGGAGCACCGCGAGTGTCTCGGAAGAGCCGCGACAAGCCTTACGCGATGGCTAACATGCGGAATTCCAACAGCCGGGAGAACGCTATGTCCTGCGACCTCAAGCTCACCGGGGGCCAGGTGATCGACGGAACCGGGGCCCCCCGCTTCGCGGCCGATGTCGCGCTTACCGCGGGACGGATCGCCGCGATCGGCGACCTCGAGGCGCTCGAGTCTCGCGAAACCCTCGATTGCAAGGGGCGAGTCATTACTCCCGGCTTCATCGACCTGCACTCGCACTCGGACTGGCTGGTACCCGGTGCCGATTGCGGCGAACTCGTCGAGCCCTTCCTGCGACAGGGAATGACCACGATCGTCGGCGGCAATTGCGGTTTCAGCCCGGCACCGGTGACCGATTGCAGCCACGACGCGCTGCAATCGGCGAGTCGCCTGATCGTCGACAACGAACTCGACCTCCAATGGCGGACCATGGATGAATTCCTGGGCGCCCTCGAACAGACTCCGCTGCCACTGAATGTGGCGGAACTCGTCGGCCACGGTGCGATCCGTGCGGGCGTCACGGGACACCTGAACCCCGAGGACCCGAGCCGATCGGAGCTCGCCGAGATGGAGCGGCACGCCCGCGAAGCGCTCGATGCGGGCTGCGTCGGGATTTCGACCGGCCTCGGCTACCCGCCCGGCATCTTCGCGAAGCCGCCCGAACTCACCGCCTTCGCGAAGTGGGCCGCCGACGCGGGCAAACTCTTCACGTCACATGTAAGAGCCTACAGCTGCGTGAGCCCGGTCTACCAGAGCGATCCCGCCGAGAACCCGCACAACATCCAGGCACTGCAGGAAGTCATCGATGTGGCGAGAGCCGCAGACGCACGTCTGCAACTGAGCCATCTGATCTTCGTGGGGCGCAAGACATGGCCCACCTGCGAGCGCGCGATCGCCTGTATCGAGGAGGCGCGAGCGGGCGGGCTCGACGTCGCGTTCGACGCCTTCCCCTACACCGCAGGCAACACCACCGCGAGCGTGCTGTTCCCGCCCGAGATGCTGCCTCACCTCGAATCGATGCTCCAGAGTCCCGATGCGATGAACGGCCTGAGAGCACTCGGCAACAGTGTCTTCGCTCAGATCGGCTTCTACCTCGAGGACATCCAGATCATGAACGCCAACGCCGCAGCGTTCGAGCAGTACAACGGGCTCTTCGTCGGCGAAGCCGCGAAGCGCGCGGGGCTCGACATCTGGGAATTCTACGCGCGTCTCGTGGTCGAAAGCCAGCGCAATGCCCGCGTGCTCAACCACACTTACAGCGGCCATGCGGGCGAAGAGGAGGCGTTGCGAAGTGTCCTCGCCCACCCGCTCTGCAGCATCGAAACCGACACCTTCCTCACCAACGAAGGCCACCAGAACCCGGCCAGCTACGGCACCTTCCCGCGCGTCCTTGCCACTTACGTTCGAGAGGGCTTGTTCACACTCGAGGAGGCCGTTCGAAAGATGACCGGCGGCGCTGCCGACCGGCTCGGCTGGACCCTGCGCGGTCGAATTCGCGACGGTGCCGCCGCCGACCTCGTCGTGTTCGACCCCACCGCACTGGATGACAACGCGACGTTCGCCGAACCAGATCGCTTCCCGACCGGGATCGAACGCGTCTTGGTGAACGGCGTACAAGTGGTCGACCACGATCGCTACGATGCCACCGCCGGTGCCGGACAGGTGCTCCGCGGCTGACACGATACCTCTCGAGCCATTGGAGACACGATGATCACGATCTACGGAATCTCAGCCTCGCGCACCTTGCGTCCACTCTGGATGCTCGAGGAACTCGGCCTCGAATACGAACACGTCCAGACCAACTTCACGGGCGACAACAAGCAGCCCGAATACCTCGCTCTCAACCCGAACGGTCGCATCCCGACGTTGGTCGACGGCGATACCGTGCTGTGGGAGTCCCTGGCCATCAACCTCTACCTGGCCGAGAAGTACGACGGCGGTTTGAATCTCGAGACCGTCGAGGACCGCGGGCGCGCGATCCAGTGGAGTTTCTGGGCGATGCTCGAGACCGAGAAACCGTTGCTGGAATTCCTCTTCAACACCCTGATTCTGCCGCCGGATCAGCGCGATGCCGCCGCCTGCGAAGCTGCCGTCGCGGAACTTCAGGCGCCGATGCGGGTGCTCGACGACGCGCTCGAGGGGCGCGAATTCCTCGTGGGGAATTCGTTCAGCGTCGCCGACTTGAACGTCGCGGCGGTCTTCTCCTGGGCCGTTCCCGCAAAGTTCGACCTTTCCGAATTCCCGAATCTCTCACGTTGGCTGATGGCTTGCATCAGCCGGCCCGCCGCCCGCGCCGCGCTCGCGAAGTAGCGAGGAACATCCTTCAGCACTACGTCGGCGCCGACTCCGCATCGAACACGAGCAGCAAGTAATAGCGACCGGGATAGTCGTGTTCGAAGATTTCGGCTGCGCCCATGCGCTTACGGAGACGCTCGCGCCAGTCATCGGCCTTCGAAGACTCTTCGCCGCGATGTACGTAGCGGGCCTGGAATTGCTCGTTGCGATACAGCCGCCCTTCTACCCGAGTCCAAAAATGGAAGGTCGCATCCTCGGGCGGTGGCTGGTAGTACCATCCGGGTGCCGTCACGGCCAACACCACGAAACGCGGCTCCTTCGCCAGCAGGTACTCCGGATCGTACCGCTTGCGCAAGAAGGAACCTTCGGACTTTGCGATGTAGCGATCGGTGAGCCCGCTGATGTCGAGTATGACCTGCTCATCGCAGAGATATCCGATGATGCCGATGTCCATCAATGCAACCCGGTCTCCCGGATCGGCCGCCCCACCGCGCAACCATTCCGCCAACGCGCGATGTCCCCGTTCGTAACCGCTCGCGCGCACAGCAATCGTCTCGGCAAAGTCGCGATGCATCGGCCCCTGCGCGATCCCGGCGACGAGCGCGCTCGCAAACAGCGCCAGTGACGCGAAGCTCGCGGCACGAGGCAGCAGCTGCGCGAATCCGACAGACCAACCCACCGCGACCGCGCAGGCCATCAACGGCAGGTACGGCATCGATAGTCGCCATCCGATCATCCATCCGGGGCCGGTGATGAAAGGCAGAAATGCGCCCGCGAAGGCAAGCACGAACAGCATCAGCGTCTCGGGAACGCGCCGGACCGTCAGCGCCGCGCCCGGAATCGCTAGCGCAACGCCTACGACTCCAAGGAAGGGCTCGATGATCCCCGGCCGGACGTAGCTCCAGGCGTCGATCTTCCAGAATCCTCCCGACTTCGCGTAGTAGGTATTCGGCAGCTATTCGCCCTCGTAGACCGCCATCCGGAATGCAAGCTGCGCTGCAAAGATCCCGGTCACGATCGTCCCGTCGAGCAACAGGCGGCGCCACGTGGACCGGTGCCGAACAGCGACGGCGTCGCCGCCTTCGGCGGAGCTTCGAAGCATCGACGCCGCCGCGAGGGCAAGCCACGCACACGCGAACAGGAAACTCCCTTCGGGTCGCGTCAACAGCATTGCGGCGAAGGCAAAGCCGGCTCCGCACCATCGCCCCTGCGCCTCGGCGCGGAGTGCGGCTGCTACGCCAAGCACCAGCAGAAAACCGAACATCGTGGTCTCGAGGCCACTCGTGCTGTTCAACGCGTACGCGGGCGAAGCTGCAACCAACGCCGCGGCGCCGACCCCGAGCAGGCTTGCCGAGTGCGCGAGGGTCGGGTGCTCTTCGAGCAGGCGTCTCGTCAACGCCCAGGTCAGCAGCAGGCTGCCGACTCCGCAGACCATACCGATGGACTTCGCGACCAACGGAACCGCGCCCTCCCCGCCGAGTCGAAAAACGGGTGCCAACATCACCATCAGCAGGAAATTCGTATAGCCTTCGACTTGCTCACCGACGTTGAAGAACGGGCCGCGCCCGGTGGCAAGAAATCGGCTGTAGCGAAACGTGATGAAGGCGTCGTCGTTCTGATATTCCCAGAAGAGCCAGCAACGCGTGAGGTAGACCCCGACGACCGCCCCAAGGCCGGCGATCGCCCAGAAGGTCCAGGTACGCTCACCTGCCGGCTCGGATCCGTTGGATTCTCTGCGCTGAATGGGAATTCCCCGAACTGCCTTCACCAGAACATACCGCCCGGCCCGTACCGCCGCAGCGCACTCGGGACCGGAAGTCTGCGCGACTTTGATAACCTGCCCCCGTCTACCCGCCGGAGCCGTTCTCGACGATGAACCAGAAGCGCAGGCAGCAGGCAATGGGGGCCACCGGTTCTCGTGACGCGACGGCGGTCTCGCCGAAGCGACGCCGCAACGACGTTGCGGCCTGGGCCGTCGCCTTCATCGCGTTGCTCGCGAACGCGCCGGTCCTGTTCGTCGATTTCGTGTTCGACGATCATCCCATCATCGAAGACAGCGTGCGCGTCAACGAATTGCAGTTCGGGAAGATCTGGTCGACTAGCTACTGGGGTTCGTCCGAACGCCTGAACGAATATCGCCCGCTCGTTGTCAGCAGCTATGCGATCGAGCGTGGACTCCTCGGTCCGACGCCCGGGCACTACCACGCAGTGAACTGGTTGCTGCACGCACTCGTCGCGGTGTCGGTGCTGTTCGCAGGACGGGCGATTCGCCTCTCGGAGGGTGCCGCCGCGGTGGCGGCCGCGCTATTCGCAGTGCATCCGATCCACCTCGACGCGATCGCTCCGATCGTCGGCCGCGCCGAGCTGTTGGCTGCGTTGGCGATGACGGGCGGAATCTTCTTCTGGGTTCGCGTGCGGACCGCCGAGTCGCAGAGCATCGGCGGGCTGCTGGGCCTCGGCGGCTGCATTGCGGTTGGAGCCTTCTCGAAGGAGAGTGCCCTCGCCGCGATTCCCGCAATCGCCGCGGTGGAGTGGCTGGTAGTCCGTCGCACCGCGAACCGTCGAGCTGCATTCGCCGCGACCGCGACCGTAGCCACCGTGGTCGTTGCCTACCTCCTCGCCCGCGTCATCGTGCTCGGGAGTCTGTTGCAAAGCAATGGTGCCGGCTTCACGAACGTCGCAAACCCGTTGGTCGCGGAGGATCTCTTCGCCCGACTCCTGACCGCCACGTCGATCTTCGGACACTACCTGCACCTCTTCGCGTGGCCGCACCCATTGTCGCCCGATTATTCCTTCGACAGCCTCCCCGTGATCCGAGCTGCGACCGACCCGTGGTTCTGGATGCCGTTCGCGATCGGCGCCACACTCGGCGTGGTTGCGCTCGCGTCCATTCGGCGTCGACCGCTTCTCGCAATCGCAGCAGCGGTCTTCTTCGCCCCCTACTCGATCGTCTCCAATACGGCCTTCTTGATCGGAACGATGCTGGCCGAGCGCTTGTTCTACCTGCCGTCGATCGGAATCTGCTGGGCGATCGGCCTTGGACTCGCTGCGCTCGTCGCCCGTGTGGGTGAGGGCCGCTTCTCCACCTCCCAACGGATTTTCGCGATCGCTGCGATTCCGGTCGCCGTGCTGGGCAGCATGAGCTTCGAGCGAGCGCAGGACTGGCAAAACGAGGAACTTCTCTACCACGAAGCGCTGCAGACCTACCCACGAAACACCGGCATGTGGCTCACGCTCGGCGAGATCGCAATCCGTACCGGCCGCTACCCGATCGCTGTCGAGCGGATGGGGCGTGTACTCGAGATCGTCCCGGATTTCACCAAGGCATGGGTCGACCGTGGAACCCTGCTGGCTGCACTCGGGCAGAATCAGGCAGCGGTCAGCGATCTCCGGCGCGCCGTCGAGCTGGATCCCGACAACCTGTTGGCGCTCGAAAACCTGGCTGTCGTCGAGCGACAACTCGGCAACTACCTCGAGGCGAGTGCGGCGGAGAAGCGTGCGGCCGAGATCCGTGCACGCCACGAGGTCGAGCGCCTTTCGAAGGTTGTCGATTGACCCGAGCGAAGGTTCGCTCGACCGAATTCGGCCGAGCCGGGCTAGAGTGGGGTTCGATCGATGTCATGAGGACGCCACGTCATGTCGGATGAACTCGCCGCTCTGGACGCCACGGATGCCGCTCGCTGGGTGCGAGAGGGCCGGGTTTCGCCCCGGGAACTGGTGGATGCTGCCATTGCGCGTATCGAGAAGCTCAACGGTCCGCTCAACGCGGTCATTACGCCACTGTTCGAAGCCGCGCGCCGAGCCGCCGACACCCCACTCCCGGACGGTCCGTTTCGCGGGGTGCCGTTCCTGCTCAAGGACCTCGACACACTCAGCGCCGGCGAACCATTCCACGCGGGCATGGCGTTTCTCAAGCAGGCGGACTACCGCCCCGATCATTCGAGCTACCTGACCGAGAAGTTCCGCGATGCGGGATTGGTGACGCTGGGCAAGACGAACACACCGGAACTCGGGCTCCAGGTGACAACCGAGCCCGACGCCTACGGCCCGAGCCGCAACCCGTGGAATACCGAGTACTCGACGGGTGGGTCGAGCGGCGGCTCCGCCGCGGCCGTTGCGGCCGGGATGGTGCCCGCCGCACATGCAAGCGACGGCGGCGGATCGATCCGTGTCCCCGCAAGCGAGTGCGGACTCGTCGGGCTCAAGCCCTCCCGCGGCCGCGTATCGCTGGGCCCCGAATACGGCGTTTACTGGGACGGTCTCGTGATCTCTCATGTCGTCTCCAGAAGTGTGCGTGATACTGCGGGGCTGCTCGACGCAGTGGCGGGCGAGATGCCCGGCGATCCCTATACCGCGCGGCCGCCGCTCCGTGCCTACGTGGACGAACTCACTCGAGAACCCGGCCGGCTTCGGATCGGGCTGATGCTGCGGTCACCGGCGGGTGCACCGGATTGCGACGGCGAGTGCGTGCGAGCGGTCGAAGCAACAGGACGTCTACTCGAATCCCTGGGCCACGACGTGTCCATCGCACATCCAGACGCGCTCGACGACCACATCCGACTCATCGCGGGATTTTCGACCGTGGTCGGGTGCTGGACCGCGAAGGCGCTCGACTACTGGGGCGAAGCGGTCGGTCGGCCCATTGCGGCCGAAGACGTGGAGCCCGGCACCTGGTCGATTGCACAGCGTGGGCGGGAAATTTCGGCCGATCAATACCTCGTGAACGTCGATTGGCTCCACGCCTGGTCGCGCCGGATGGCCGCATGGTGGGCCGGCGGATTCGACCTGCTCGTGACCCCAACGCTTGCGACCCCGCCACCCCGAATCGGCGAACTCCGTGGCGTCAGCGACGATGGTCGAAGCACCGAAGAAAAGATCTTCGGTTTGATATCCTTCACACCCCAATTCAATGTCACCGGGCAGCCCGCGATCTCATTACCGCTGGCGTGGAGTGAGAATGGATTGCCGATCGGGCTTCAGTTCATTGCCGCATCGGCGCGCGAAGACTCGTTGATTCGCATCGCCGCACAACTCGAGCAGGCACGGCCGTGGGCAGATCGCTACCCGGCTCACTGGTCCGGCGCTCGGGAGGCCGGGTAGTCCCGGCAGGCTGCGCGCAACTCTCGCGCAAGTCCGGGGAACTGGGGACCCGTGATAAACTCACAGGAACGCCTCCCTGGAACGGAGGCCGAGAGACCTCCTGGATGAACCGGCTCACCCTCTCGACGATCCTGTGCACAGCCTTCTTGCTCGGCACGAGTACCAGCGAATCCAGCGAGCTGTCCGACCCGCCGCCGCTTCCCTCGGGCGGTTCGGGGGTGGTGGGCCACCGCGTTCCGGTGAGCGACGCACCCGCGCGCATTGGTGAGTCACCGTCTGCGCTGCAGACCGGCGCGCCCACGCCGATGGCGGCGGCCGGTGGCGCGAGCGACGCACCCCGCCTCGCATTCGACGGGATCATCAACTCGACGGTCAGCGTCACCCCTCCCGACACCCACATCGCGGTCGGCCGCGGCTACGGCACGACGGGTCGCGTTGTGATGGTCACCAACATGAACGCCGGAATCTGGGACAAGAACGGGAACCCGGTCGCTTCGCCGCTATCGCTCGACACGATGTTCGCGGTCGACGCCTTCGATCCGAAAGTCCTCTACGACCAGCATACCGATCGATTCTTCGTCGTGGCGCTCGAGGGCAAGAGCAACACGCCGGATCTCAGCGTGATCCACATCGCCGTCTCGTCCAACGGCGCCCCCGACTCCCTGACGAGCGACTGGACGTTCCTGTCCGGGAGCTCGCTCACGAATCTGGGGGGAACGAGCAACTGGGCCGACTACCCGGGCATCGGAGCCGATGCGTCGGCGCTGTTCGTCACGGCCAATCTGTTCACATTCTCGAGCCCTGCGAATTTCATGGGAATGAAGATTCGAGTCTTCGACAAGGCCGATCTGCTGACCGGGATCTACGGCTACAGCGATCTCGACTACGACGCCAGCTCGATCAGTGTGGCGACGACACAGCCCGCCCACGTATTCGGCGCGACCAGCAACGGTGACTTCTATCTGGTTTCCCGGATCACGGCGGGGATCTATCGGCTGTTCTCGGTCTCGGGGCATCCGGCTGCGCCAACTGCGACGACGAGCACCTTCCCGTGGGATGGCGGAACTTTCCCGGCAGACGTAGGTGCGGACCAGTGCGACCAGGCGCAACCGGACGTCGATACGCTCAGCGCACGGGTGCAGAGCGCGGTCTATCGCAACGGCCACGTCTGGTTGGCACTCACGTCCGACCCGGACGATGACGGCGAAACCGAAGTCGTCTGGCGGCAGATCGCCACCAACGGCTACCCACTCTCGAATCCGTCGGTCGCCCAAGCCGGCTATCTCGACGGCGCCGGGGCCGATGCCTGGACCTACATGCCGTCACTCAACGTGAACGCAGCCGGTGACGCGGCGATCGTCTACACGCAGTCGTCTGCGATCGAGTGTCCGACAATGGTTTACGCCACGCGCAACGCGGGCGACGCCGCGGGCAGCTTTCGGGATCCCATCGCGCAACGCCTGAGCGATGGCTTCTACGACAGCATCCGGCCGGACGATCCCGACCGCTGGGGCGACTACGCCGCCGTCGTCGTCGACCCGATCGATGACTGCTTCTGGCTCGCATCCGAATTCGTCTGGTCTTCGGCCATCGCAGACTCCGATTGGGGCACCCATGTCGCAAACGTCTGCACCTACATCGCGGTCCCCGCGTTACCGGTGCCGTATTTGCTGGGCCTGGCCCTTTCGCTCGGATTCGCGGTGGCTCACCGCGCACTCCGTTCGCCTACTTGATCCCGCATCGCCTGCGAATTCGGCTCGATGCCCGGCTTTCGCCACTCCTTCTTCGCTCCCGTCGAGAACGCCACTGCGAGAGCGGCCGAAGCCGCGATCATCGCCAGGATCCATCGCGTCATCATCGAGCCCCCTGCTTGCTTCGCCTGAATTCCAGTCCGCGAAGCCTTCACCATTACCGTCCGCTCGCTGCATCTTCTAGAATTCCGTTCAATTTCCTGGCCGTCGCAGCAGATTTCAAGATCCCGGTGTGTGTGGCATCGATTCCGAAGACTTCTTCAGCCGCGCCCTGCACTGCCGGGTGCAATTGACTCGCAATCGTGATCACCTCGTCCGACGAGGCCCCCAGCGAAGCCTCGTTGCGCTTGTAGCCGAAAAGAAGGTGGTGCGATACATGGCCAGGCAAGCGCCGAATGTGCTCTCGCGAATCAGGGTCTTCATAGATGAGATCGCGCTGGAACGCGCTGTCGGGGGCCATGTCGCGCCACGAATCCACGACCGCAGGCGCTCGGTCCACCCCCGCCTGGGCCGCCGCATGCCCGCCCCAGGGCGTCGAAATGCTC
>CAXMSF010000010.1:0-37522 GCA_964196055.1 uncultured Gammaproteobacteria bacterium
TTACCTCGACGCACATGAAATAGCCGCTGTTGAACGGATAGGGGCGGAAGCTCTCGCTGAAGCGTGGCGCGTTCGCGATCTCATGGACCTTTTCCGCGCGTGAGCGCAGCGTCTCGAGCTTCTGCTTGCGCTCCGCTTCGATCGTCGGCGACGTGAGGGCGCGGTCGACGAGCGTCTGCGACAACTGCGGAACGTTCGAGATGCCACCGCGGATCGCCCCGCGAAGCTTCGCTTCGAGCACCTCGGCGACTTCGTCCGCACTCTCCGTTCGTCCTGGGCCAAAGCTGATGAAGCCGCAGCGCAACCCCCAGACGAACAACTCCTTGGTCGCACCATCGAGCCGCACGGCGAGCAGGTTCGGGTGTGCGTTCGCCGCACGTGCGAACAACGACTCGGTCAACGAGCGACCGCCGAGGTGATAGAAAAGGCCGAAATACGCGTCGTCGAAGACCGCGACTACCTTCGTACCGGATTCCGCGCAGCGCCGAAGTGCCGCGACGATCGCCTCGCCCTCGGCCTCGGTCGGCATGTAGCCGGTCGGATTGTTGGGAAAATTGAGCAGCACGATGATCTTCTCGCGCTGCTTCGACGCGAGCGCGTGCTCGAGTCCCGCGACGTTGAAGCCGTTGCCGTCGTAGAAGGGGTAGGTTTCGATCGTCGCCCCGAGACGAACCTCGTAGGTGAGTCGGTAGTTGCCCCAGAGCTTGTCCGGCAGCAGAATGCAGTCGCCAGGGTCGACGAAGAGGTCACCGACCAACGCGAGGCCATGCGTGATCGCGCTCGTCACCACCGGCAGCGAAATCCGCTTGCCCGCAAGCGAGGGGTTTTCCGCCAGCATCTTGTCGCGCCAGAGCTCGCGCAGCCGAGGCTGACCCGCCGGCGGCGCGTACTTCACCGCGTCCTTGGCATCGATGTCGCCCAGGTGCTCGGTCAAGGAGGGCAGCACCATCGGCCCATCACCCTCGGTTGCAATGCCGATCGTCGCGTTGAATCGATGTGCGCGCGCACCTGCCTCGGCGCTCTGCGTGAGGATTCCCTTCGGGAAGTAGAGGCGTCGGCCGAGCTTCGACAGCATCGCGAGCACTTCGGGCGCGGCCTTTTCGAGCCGCTCGTTCAGCTCGCGCGCGAGCGGATTCAACTGGAGTGTTTCGTCGGAGGCAGTCATCTGCGGATTTCCACGGAGAGGGTTGGGGGGGCGTGAACCCGATAAGACTACAACCGGCGTTGCAACACGTCCATCAGGTCGTCGAAGCCGAGCTCGCGCCAGAAGGCCTGGCCCTCGGCGTTCCGCGATGCGACCCGGACCTCGACGCGGTCGACGCCGCGCTCCGCGGTCCAGTCGAGCGCAGCCGCGGCGAGCGCGCGCCCGAATCCGCGCCGGCGAAGCGCGACCCGGACTCCGAGATCCGTGATCTCCGCCCTCCGAGTCTCCTCGAGAATCGGCGGGGCGCGGTCGACGCGGACGCAGCAGAAGCCCGCGAGCGAGTCGAGTGAGTCGACGACGAAGATCGCCGCGTCGGAGTCGCGCAGCTGCGAGCGAATCAACCGCTCGATCACCGGGCGCGAATTGGGCCGCAGCGTGAACAGCGGGTCGAGCGCCGCGTGGTGGGCGGTAACCTCGATCCAGAGCTCGACCAATCCAGCGAGGTCGTCTGCCCCGGCCCGCCGCAGCGAATCCTGAACGGAATTCACGGGTTGATCCGGCCGCCCTTCAGCATTTCGACGATCTCCGCCGGCGAGTGTCCCGCTTCGATCAACGCCGCCTCGATCCCCTCGGAGAGGCTCTCGACTTCATTCGTGTAGCGGTCGGGGTCGTCTCCCGACTCGCGAATACGCTCGGCGATCTCGGCCGCAATCTCAGCGCGCACGCGCGCACGCAGCTCTGCGGAGACCTTGCCCAGGCCCTCCCTACGCGCCGCGACCGCCTCTCGCAGCGCCGAGCCCTCGCGATCGAGTGCGTGATCGAAGCCTGGGCCCAGGAATTCCTCGTAGAAACGCTGCCCCTCGCTCTTGTTCTTGCCCTTGAGTTCCCGAGTCGCACCCGAGCGCACCATCCTGAAGGTTCCCCGCCGGGATTCGTCGCGGCTGAAGCTGCCACGGAGCCGGTCGCCGCCGTCCAGTACTTCGGTCGTGGTGTACTGCGTCACGCCCTCGAGGCCCTCCGTCTCCGCGGAGCCGAGGACATCCTCGCGCCGGAAAGTCGGCTTGCCGGTCGGGTCGCTGATGCTCCAATGCTCGACGTAGCTCACGATCGACGCCGACGCAGCCGTCGAGCGGTTCGCACTCTGCCAGTCGTCGCCGCGTTTGCGCAGCGTCTTCTGCTTGCTGCCACGTTGGCCGACCGGAATCCCCTTGGCGATCTCCGCGCGCTGTGCCTCGTTCGGCTCCCAGCCGTGCAACACCCGCGCGGCGCGAACCGCCCCCCTCGACTCGAAGCGTCCGGTCCGATCATGGAAGACCACGATCGGATACTCACTCCAGCGCAGACGGCTACCGGCCTTCTCGAACACCCAAACCCTGTCGTCCCAACGCATCTGGGTCGGGTCGTGGGTGTGATCGTCCGTGAAATGGATCAGCACGTGCCAGCTGCCGATCAAGTCGACCGCTTCGGACTCCGCGCGCGCGGACCCCACGGCGAGCGTGAATGCGACCGCTAGCGCTAGATGCTGCGCTCGACGACGGGAAAAGATCGCCATACCGGAACTCCGCAGAAGTGGCTGCCCTCGGTGCAACGAGGACGAACGATCCCATTGCGTACGAAGCACGGCGGGCCGACGTGCTGGGCCAACTTCGGATGAACGGCCGCAACCTGCTCGACTTCGTCCATCGACGCGGACCAGATTTCGCGCTGCGCGTTCAGGCAAGTGCGCATCGTCCACTTGTGCAGCAGGTCGAGCAATGTCCCGGACTCCTCGAAACGCACCGCGAGCGCGTTCGGAAGCAGGTAGAGCGCGTGCTCCGGCGCGACACCGCGGCCCAGCAGTCGCGCGCGCGCGTCCCAGGCAGCCTCACAGGCTTCGACGAATAGCGCGTGGCACTCGGGGTCGGTGCGGAACAACTCGGGCTCGATCACGTCGACGCTGCTCGGAACCGAACGCGTCAGCAGCGGTCGCGAACCCGGCACCATGCGGTGCCGCTGGTCCTGGGAATCCGCGGTGTGGGAGAGCTTCTTGCGGAATGTGTAGTGAGCATGGACGAGGGTGCGCATCAGCGGCGCGTGCGCGGACACATTCAGCGTGTCGACCCGGTAGCGGTTCTTCGCCGGGTTCAGCACGCAGTCGAGCGCGGCATCGTCGTCGAGATCCATGCGGCCGAGCACGCGCCTGACCGCGTCGGCGATCACCTCCGGGGCACGAGCGCTCCAGTCCACCAGCCGCGAGCGACGGCCGTCGAGCGACTTGTCGAAGGCTTCGAGTGCGACCGGGTCGCCCGCTGCCTGCCCCGCCAGGTGGTTTTCGATCACTTCGTCGCTTTCGCGCGCGGGCTCGCCGATGCGCGCGAAGAAGTCCGGGTCGACCTTCTCGACTTCGGCCACCATGCGCGAGATGATGTCGACCGCTTCGGTGGGCACGTCGCTCACTCGAGCCATGCGGCGGAGCCGGTGCAGGACGATTCCGGAGACCGTGTACACCATCGCCGTGTGGCAGCCGATCGGAATCACATAACGCGCGATCTCGATCGCCTTCTTTTCCGCCTCCTTGTCGACATTCTTCCCGAACGCTTCGTTCTTGCGTGTGGGCAGCCGCCACAGGTCAGAGAGAATCCGCCGCGTGGCGGGTACGAGGCGCGCGGTGAGCTCGCGATAGGCCCGCCAGGCCTCCTCGACCGACTCTTCGTAGATGACCCGGTCTTCGCCCCGCAACGCAGGCGGCACGTGGGCGGCGACCTCGTCCAAGCGGACGTAGCGCTGACTCTGTTGTTCGGTGTTGTAGAAAGGAAAGCCGTGCAGAAACGACCACACGAGCTGCCGTGAAATTCCGGACAGGCCGAATTCGAAAGTCGCGTGTTGATACACCGTGTGGTGACCACCATCGAAGGTCAGCGGGCCGATCGTCCGCCGTTGGCGGTCGGTGATCTCGTCGGCCTCGATCACGCGCGAGGAGTAACAGGTCCGTGCGGCGGAAATCGCGTCGTCGTACGGGCGATCGAAGCAATTGCGCAGCCGAACTTCCGGGCCACTGTCACTAACGGCCACGCGCCCCCCTTCCCCGCTCGAAACCCTACTTTCGCAGACCCCTCGAGCGTGTTCAACGGTCGTCCTCGATGGGAAAAGTTTTCCCACTATTTCCTCGACGCACGCTCCGACCCGCGCGCAGGATCGGGATCAGAAAGGTCGGGTTGTCGAAGATTCGAAGGAATTCCGGCAAGTTGCCGCCGAGACCTGCGTCAAGATTTCAGCCTTGGCAAGTTGGCACACGGTTTGCGCAGGTCATGAACGGGTTGGGCCGCGCGAAATCCGCGCCGGTTCGCGGTGGAACTCCGGCGGGGCAAGAACCAGATCATGAACAGCGTATGGATCCTGCATCGCGACCCGCATCATCGCGCGGCGCTTGCGCGCCTGGCCGCCGTCGACGACTTCGCCGTCCTCGCCGCGCCGAGCGATCCACAGCTCGACGACGCCCCGCGGGCGGATGTCGTGCTGCTCGGCCTGACGGACGATTTCGAGGTCGAGCTGCAGTTCGCCCACCGCTACGCTGCGCGTCTGCGACATGCCCGCATCGTGCTACTGCCCGAGCGAAACGGCAGCGACCGTGCGCGAGCGCTGTTCGACAGCCTCGATCCGCTGATCCTGAGCTACCCCCCCCAAGCCGCCGCACTGCGCGAGATCGTCCACGGTCCGGGTCGGCAGAGCGGAAACGAACCCCTCCCGTTGTCGCAGCGCCCCGCTCGCGACGCTCTGGCCGAACGCTTCGGTCGCTGGTTCGCCGACGTCGAGTTCCCCGGGCTGCTTCGGATTCTCGACCCTCAACTCGCCGCTGTCCCGGTCGTGATCGGAGGCGAGCCGGGAAGCGGGCGCGGTCTGCTCGCTCGCTACATCCACACTTTCGGCGGCGGCTCGGCCGGAGCGCTGATCCAACTGGTCTGCACCGAAGACACACGACCCGAGGATCTACTCGATCAGATCGCAGCCGAGAGCCGGCGCTTCGAATCCACACTGCCCCACGCGACCCTGTGGCTCGATGAAGTCGATCGTCTACCGGCCACGAGCCAGCGGCGGCTCCAGGGCTGGGTCGAATGGGCGCTGCCGCCCGGAACGTTGCGCGCCGCCGAGGTACGCTGGCTCGGCACGACATCGGACCCACCGCTTCACTTCACTCCCGAGCTCCAGCAGGTGCTCGCGACCTTCAGCTTCCGGATTTCGCCACTGCGCGATCGCCCGGAGAGAATCGCGGCGCTCGTCGAAGCGACTGCCCAGGCTTGGGGATCCGCTCACCAGCGCCGTGTGCGGAGCTTCGCCGCCGACGCAATCGCCGCGCTCACGGAATATCCCTGGCCGGGAAATCTCGCTGAGCTCGAGGCCGTGGTCGTGCAATCCCTGCTCTCAGGCACGTCCGACCCGATTCCCGCCGACGAACTTCGCTACGACGAAGCCAGCTTCGCTCCGTTCGACGCGGACGAGCTCGGCGCCGTGCTCTTGGAGGACGCAGACGAGTTCGGCGCCGTGCTCGCATCCGACGCAGACGATGACGCATTGCTCGAGGCCTTTCTCGTCGAGGATTCCGATGGAGCCACACTCGACCTCGGCGACGACGCAATTGCCACCCCGATTCCGGAAGTGGAAGTGGAAGCAGAGCCGGACCAGCGCGACGATTCGGGGGTCGGCCTGCGCCGGCTCGTGGGAGCCGTCGCCCACGAGGTTCGAAATCCCCTGACGACGATCCGCACCTTTGCGGAGCTGTTCCCGGATCAGCATCAAGATCCGGACTTCCGCGAGAATTTCGCCGAGCTGGTGGGCCGCGGCGTCGATCGCATCGAGTCCGTGGTGCGCGAGCTCACTCAACTGGCCGAGCTCACGGCGCCACTCATCGAAACCGTCGACGTCGCCGGGATGTTCGAGGAATTGCTCGAGTTCCAGCGTGAGACGATTCACGCGCGACGCCTCGTTGTGCTGAAGGAGCTCGATCAGGATCGCCCCCTCGCGTTGGGCGATTCCGCACAGCTACGATTCGCCTTCGAGGCGATGCTACGTAAGTGCCTCGAAATCGTTCCGGAACGCGGCGACGTGTACTTCGCTTCCCGCCATCACGAAACCGGCCTGCAGGGTAGGCCCGCACTGCGGGTGCTGGTCCGCTTCCACGGCCCGGGTGCCCCGCGCAATGAACCGATCGTGCCGGGCGTCGCGCCGGCCGAGAACGCACTCGAGTTCGTTGTCGCCGAGGCGGTCGTGCGCGCCCAGGGCGGTGCCTTCACGATCCAGACCGCCGACGCCGACGAAACCATCCTCGTCCTCGACCTCCCCGCCCCTCCCTGATTTCAAACAACGAGCGCAGGCCACGAGACCAAGACGACTCGATACCGGCTGCCACGAGCGCGAGGGGAAGGGGTGCCTTCCGCAACCGTTTGAAGGGCGCGGCAGGCACCCCTTCCCCTCGCGCGTGTTCGAGCCACCTGGCCGGCGCCACTCGGAATCAGCGGCCTGCGTGGTAACCTCACTCTATGCCGCGGGTGCTGGTGGTGGATGACGAGCCGGGAGTCCGCGAGTCGCTGCGGATGCTCCTCAAGAACGACTGCGATGTCATCACCGCAGATGGAGTTGACGAGGGCCTACGCGCGATCGTGGACACGCCACCCGACCTCATCCTGCTGGACCTCGTGATGCCGGGCCGCAGCGGCTTCGACCTCCTCTCCGAAGTGGCAGCGCGCGAAGACCCGCCCGCAATCGTCGTGCTGACCGGCACGCGCACCATCGCCACCGCGGTCGAAGCAGTTCAGCGCGGCGCGACTGACTATCTCACCAAACCATTCGACGTCGAAGCTTTGCGGATCAAGGTCCGCCAGCTGCTCGACCATCGCGCACTCGAACACGAAGTGGCTCGGCTGCGCGCGAAGGTCGGTGGGCGTGACCGTCTCCGCGACCTGGTCGGCTCGAGCGAGGCGATGCAGGAGGTCTTCGACACCATCGAACGCGTTGCACGTTCGCAGGCGACGGTGCTCGTCGTCGGTGCGAGCGGTACGGGCAAGGAACTCGTCGCTCGGGCCGTGCACGACCTCGGCGATCGCAGCGCGCGGCCCTTCGTCGCGGTGAACTGCGCCGCAATACCGGAGAATCTGATCGAGAGCGAACTCTTCGGGCACGAGCGCGGCGCGTTTACCGACGCGAAAGAGCGGCGTATCGGTAAGTTCGAGGCGGCGGACGGCGGCTCCCTCTTCCTCGACGAAATCGGCGAGCTTGCTCCAGCCGTGCAGGCGAAGTTCCTGCGGGCGCTCCAGGAGCGGCGCTTCGAGCGCGTCGGCGGCAAGACGTCGATCGATGTCGACGTCCGCGTGATTGCCGCGACGAATCGCAACCTCGAGAGCGATGTCGCGAGCGGACGATTTCGCGCCGACCTGTTCTACCGCGTCAATGTCGTGCCGATCGAGATTCCGCCGCTCGCAGACCGTCGCGAGGACGTGCGCGCGCTGGCCGAACACTTCCTCGAACGCGCTCGCTCAGCAGCGGGCCGGGGGCCGCGGACGATTTCGCGCGAGGCGATCAGCGCGCTCGAATTCTACCCCTGGCCCGGAAACGTCCGAGAACTCGAGAACGCGATCGAACATGCGGTCGCGCTCGCCGACGGCGACATCCTCGGAGTCGGCGATCTGCCGACCAGCGTGGTGCGCGCGGGAGTGACCGAAGAGCTGCGCGACGCAGTTCGCGGCGGCCGCGTCGGTTTCGAGCGCGCCACCCGGGATTTCGAACGGACCCTGCTCGTCGAGGCGCTCGAAAATTCCGGCTGGAACCACACGCGCGCCGCGGAACGCCTCCAGATGACCCGACGCGCACTCAAACTCAAGATGGACCGTTTCGAGCTGAAGCCACCGGGCGCGAGCTGACCGCAGGCCGGCCGTGGCCGATCCGTGGC
This sequence comes from uncultured Gammaproteobacteria bacterium, assembly GCA_964196055.1. Classification (GTDB taxonomy): domain Bacteria; phylum Myxococcota_A; class UBA9160; order UBA9160; family SMWR01; genus JAFDEI01. The sequence goes on from CAXMSF010000010.1 coordinate 8,064, forward strand.
GATTCTAGATGTTCCGACCAGAACACCTACAGAAAAGCCAATAAAACCAATAGCTTGAAGTATATACGCAGATCAAGATGTTCCGAACGGAACATTTTCGGGAGGTTACCGGAGCAGGATCGATCGGCGGCTGCCGGCGATTCTTATTTTCGAATCAGACACCTGGCTCCTCTATTGCCGAATCCGATTCGAATCGGCACGCGACTTGCGTTGACGTGATCTCGAGCACATTCCGGAGGAAGTCATGGAAGAGCGGACTGTCGAGAAGGCCACCGTACTGATCGTCGACGACGAACGCGGACCGCGTGAATCGCTGCGGATGATCCTCACGCCCGACCACCGGGTCGTCCAGGCGCGAAGTGGAGCCGAGGCGCTCGAGATCCTCGGAACCGAGACGGTCGACCTCGTCACCCTCGACCTCAACATGCCGGGCATGAAGGGGCAGGACCTGATGCACACGATCCGGAGCGAATATCCCGAGGTCGAGATCATCATCATCACCGGATGTGGGTCGCTCGAAAGTGCAGCCGATGGAATCCGCTCGGGCATCTGCGACTACCTCCAGAAGCCCTTCGACGTGGTGCAGGTGTCGGCGTCGGTCACTCGCGCGCTGTCGCGCCACCGCGCCCGCACCCGACTGAGCTCCTTCCTCAGGGAACTCGGCGGGGTGGTGGGTCGAGACCGGGACGCTCACGCAATCCTCGATGACGTTCACCGCAGCCAGAAGATGAAGGGGCGACTCGGCGGGCTACTCGAAGACCGCGCACCGATCGAATCCGAGACCGAACTCCTCGACCCGCCGCGCACGGTCGAATTCCTGGAAGTGCTGGCCGAGACGATCGAGACCAAGGATCGATACATGCGCGGCCACGCGCGGCGCGTGGCCTTCTACAGCAGCCTGATCGCAGATCGACTCTGCCTTTCGGCCGAGGAGCAGACCCGCATACGACTCGCCGGCTTCCTCCACGACATCGGCAAGGTCGGCGTACCGACGGACCTGCTGCTGCGAAACGGAGCGCTGTCCAAGGAGGAACGCGAGATCGTCGAGAAGCATTGCGAAATCGGCAGCCGCCTGCTGAAGCCGCTCGACATTCCGGCATCGGTCGCCAGCGCGATCCAACACCACCACGAGTGGTGGGACGGGCGCGGTTACCCCGACGGACTGTCGGGCGAGGACATCCCGCTGGCTGCGCGCATCATCGCGATCGCCGACGCGTACGACACCATGAACTCCGAGCCGCCCTACCGTTCCGCGCTCGATCGCACTGCAATCGAAGCCGAGTTCAAACGCTTCGCGGGTTCCCAGTTCGACGCCGATCTCGTGAAGGAGTTTCTCGCGATCCTCGAATCCGGAGTCTGCGATGTCGATATGGAGCTCGTAGCGAACGCGATCTCCGAAAGCGCGACGCCTGAACCCATCGGCGTTCCGGCCAACTGAGGGGGCCGGGGTGGCAACAGCGAACTTCGCAATCGACGCAACGCCCGAACGTGCGCTGAAGACGAGCGATAGGCGAGAGGCCCGCGAGGATACCGTCCGAATCGTCGAATATTCCCGGTATCCGCGTGACGCCGCCGAGCAACGGATGCAACTCGGCTTCACCCGAGATCTATCCCGCGCGGGGATGTGCGTCGGAGTAGACCGAGGAGAACGCATCGGATCGCTGCTCAAACTCTGCGTACGCGATGTGGACGGGCGTAGCCCCGAGCCGACCATCGCTCGCGTGGTCTGGGCGAGAGCCGAGTGGGACGGGCGATTCTGGCTCGGACTGGAACTGCTCCCGGACGCGTGCCAGCGGAAGGCCGCCGCCTGACCCCTGGGCTGAGCCAGCCCCACATCGGCCCGATCCCCATTCCACTGACCGAGGGTCTCACGGCCGGCCGAGCCGCATGAATCCAGCCCGCCGTGGCCGCATCAGGCCCGCGCTGGAGCTGCGACTGCTAACGTTCGGCACTGTGTTTGGCATCGGCATGACGGAACTGATGGTGATTCTGGTCATCGGACTCTTGGTCCTGGGCCCGAAGCGCCTCCCCGATCTCGCCCGCTCTCTCGGGCGCGGGCTAGCGGAATTCCGTCGCGCATCGACCGACATGCGGCGGGAGTTCCTCGACGTCGCCGAAGACGTCAAGATCGACCCGCTCGACCTCAGCGCAATGGACCCGGCGCCGGGAGCATCGGACGAGGAGCCGGGTGCGAGAGCGCCGCTCGTGCAGCCCTCGGACGAGCCCGAGCCCGAGCCTGCGGACCAGCCGGACGAGACTCCAACCCCATCGAAGGCGAAGCTCCCCGGTGGATGAAGTCAAGCTACCGCTGACCGACCACCTCTCCGAGTTGCGCAAACGAATCTTCCGGATCCTGATCGCCTGGGTGATCGGCGCGGCGGTCGCGTGGAACTTCAGCGAGCAGATCTTCGGGCTGCTGGTCGCGCCCGCGGTCGCAGCGCTCGGCGATGGAACCCGCGGGCTCCAGGCCATCGCGCCCACCGAGATCTTCTTCACCTACCTCAAATCCGCCCTGCTGGCCGGCTTCGTGTTCGCGCTACCGGTGATCTTCTGGCAGACCTGGCGTTTCGTCGCGCCCGGACTCTATCCATCCGAGCGGAACGCCATCATACCGTTCGTTTCGGTGTCGACCGCGCTCTTCATCTCCGGTGCGACATTCGGCTACCAGATGGTGTTTCCGTTGATGTTCGACTTCTTCACGCAGTTCGACAGCGACTTCGTCGAATCCGCGTGGACGATGCGTGAGGTCTTCGCGCTCACGACCCGGCTCTTCCTGGCATTCGGCATTGCCTTCGAGCTGCCGGTGGTGGTGTTCTTCCTGTCCATCGCGGGCATCGTCGACGCACCCACTTTGTTTCGCGGCACCCCGTATGCGGTAATGGGCGTGTTCATCCTGGCCGCGCTCCTCACACCCCCGGATTGGGTGAGTCAGATCTTTCTCGGCATCCCAATGGTGCTCCTCTATCTCCTCGGCGTCGCTGTCGCCTACGTCTTCGGCGGAAAGAAGGCTCGCGGTAGCACCACCAAAGTCGCGAGTTCCAAGATCGAAGCCGACACCCCGTAGGAGCGGGAAACACGAAGTGTTTCCCGCGACGACGCGGAAGCGCTGGTCGCGCAGCGACCAACGCGCAGCTAGCCCCCGCCCCCCGGACATCCAGCCGATCGGTGCCAGCACAACAACGCGGCCCGGTTCGGGGGGCCTTCCGCTCCCTTCAAACGGTCGCCAAAGGCCCCCCGAACCGATCCGCTTGTGCCGGTCGCCAACTGACAGGAGCGCGAGGGTGGGGGGTGCCTTTCGCGGCGTTTGAATGGCGCGGAAGGCACCCCCCACCCTCGCGCGGGTCTCAAGGCGCCCCGAAGTGCTCCTGCAAGAATTCGGTGTCGTAGCGCCCCGCCCGAAAATCAGGATGCCGCAGGATCCGCGTGTGAAATGGAAGCGAAGTCCGAATCCCGTCGATTCGGAAATTCGCAACCGCAGCTTCGAGGCGTTCGATCGCCTGCGAGCGATCCTCCCCCCACGCAATGAGCTTGGCGAGCATCGCGTCGTAATGAGTGCTCACCACCGAGCCCTCGACAACACCGCTGTCGACGCGTAGGCCGGGGCCCTCCGGGGCTCGGTAAGCGGTGATGGTGCCGGGGGACGGCAGAAATTTCTTGTCGGGATCCTCGGCGTAGATGCGCGCCTCGATCGCGTGGCCGTGAAGCGTGACATCCGACTGCCGATACGCGAGCGGTCTGCCGGCAGCGATCCGGATCATCTCGCGGACGATGTCGATTCCGGTGACTTCCTCGGTGATCGCGTGTTCGACCTGGATTCGAGTGTTCATTTCGAGAAAGTGAAAATTCCCGTCGGAATCGACGAGAAACTCACAGGTGCCCGCGCCCACGTAGCCGACTGCGCCAACCATCGCGAGCGCAGCGTCCCCCATCCGCTCGGACAGCTCTGCCGTGATGCGGTTTCCGGGTGCCTCCTCGAGCAATTTCTGATGACGTCGCTGGATCGAGCACTCGCGCGTCATCAGCTGGATCGCTCCACCGCAATCATCTGCGAGCACTTGGATCTCGATATGACGCGGATGCTCGATGAATTTCTCGATGTAGATGGCCTCGCTTCCGAAGCTCGCGGCGGCTTCGCTACGCGCCCGCGGCAATGCGGCCGCGAGTTCCGCCTCGTGGCGAACGAGTCGCAGGCCTCGACCCCCGCCGCCCTCGCTCGCCTTCACCATCACCGGGAATCCGATCTCTTGAGCGAACGCGACGGCGGAATCGTCGCGGAGTGCTTCGGTCGCCCCGGGGACGATCGGAACACCGGCCCGAAGCGCGACCCGTCGACTCGTCAGTTTGCTCCCCAGCGCTCGAATGACTTCTGCCGACGGCCCGATGAAGCGAATTCTCTCGCGCGCGCATTCGTCCGCGAGCGCGGCGTTCTCCGACAAGAAGCCGTAGCCGGGGTGGATAGCGTCCGCGCCGCAGTCCTTCGCGATTGCGATCACGCGATCGACGTCGAGATAGGATTCGCGCGCGGGCGCGGCCCCGCAGGGATAGGCTTCGTCCGCGCTCCTGACGTGCAGCGCGTCGCGGTCCGCATCCGAGTAGATCGCGACGCTACGAACTCCGAGTCCCGCGCAGGCCCGGAAGATCCGCACCGCGATCTCGCCGCGGTTCGCGACCAGGACCTTCGCGATCATCGGAATCTTCGCCGACGCGGGGGCTGATCAGACTTCCGGGCCCGCGTAGCCGAGTTCGTGGGACAGCCGGCTGGCGGCATCGACCACCAAGGGGACGATTTCGCCGAGCAGGCGCTCTTCCGTCAACCGGAAGGCGGGCCCGGAAACAGATAGAGCCGCGATCGTTTCGCCGGATTCGCTGAACACCGGCGCCGCTGCACACGCGAGCCCGAGTTCGCACTCTTCGAGGTCGAGCGCATAGCCCCGCAGGACGACGCTGCGGACGTGATCGAAGAGCTTGTGAGAGTCGACGATCGTCGCCGGGGTGCGCGGGTCGAGCGACTCCTGTGGGTACGAGCGGTCGTAGGCTTCGTGCACCGATTCGGAAGCGCAGCCGAGCAGCACCTTGCCGAGCGCGGTGCAGTGAACCGGGAGTTTCTGACCGATCCGCAGTCCGGTGGCAACCAATTGATCGGATGAAACGCCGTCGAGGTGAACGATTTCGAAATCGCGCATTACCGCGAGGTGTGAAGATTCGGACGATTCCGCTGAAATCTCTTCGAGTAACGGGCGCGCGCGACGTAACAAGCCGCGACTGCGCAGGTAGGCCTGCCCAAGCTCGAGGCAGCCTACTGCGAGCCGATACCGATCCGTACTCGAACTCTGCTCGACGTAACCTTGCAGTTCGAGTGTCGCAAGCAACCGAAAAATGTTGTTTTTGTGTAGATCGAGCCGTCGCGAGAGTTCGGTGACTCCCAATTCTTCTTCGTCATGGAAGGCTTCGAGTAATTTCAGCGCATTGGCAACGGTCTGAATCAGGTACTCGCTCTTCTGCTTCTTCATCGGCTCGGGTCTCCGCCCAATAGCCCACGAACCTCACCTCCAGGGGGCAGTCGAAAGTCTGGGGGGGACCTCGGTGCCCGGTCGATCCCGGGGGACGTCTTCATCTGCTCAGCAATCGGATCTGCGGTGGACCTTTCTCGGATCCAAGGGATGAACTCGGTCCGATTTTCGGAATTCCAAGATGCTGCGTGTGATTCCAGGGAACGGTGAGGATCATCAGCGACAAAGCGCCGGTTCTTTCACCGTGGCTGGAGAGCTTTCTATCGTACGAGAGAAGTAAGTGTCAAGAATTCTCCGCGCAATTGTCACGCGATTCCGACTTGTGTCACTTGTACGTGTAGTCGTTAAGCGCATCCACGGGTGCGACGCGAAAGGAAATTCTTCAAACGGATCCGAACGGCCTCGGGCGGAAAAATTCTACCGTTCAGGGCTTCCGGAATTCTCCGTCCCGCCCGAATCCGCCGCGCGCTCCTCGCCCTCGCTCGCAAGAAGCTCGAGCACGAGCAACGCCACACCGATGACGATCCAGCTGTCGGCCAGGTTGAAGTCGGGCCACCGATAGCCTCCCCACAAGATGAAATGAAGGAAGTCGACTACTTCACCGAGGCGAATCCGGTCGAGGAGATTGCCGACCGCGCCGCCCAGAATCAGGCCGAGCGCGAGTGCCGACAACCGATCCCCCGGGGCCAGCTGTCGAAAGAACTGAATGATGATTCCGATCGCAATGGTGGAAACGCCGATGAAGAAGCTGAGGCGTAGCACCACTGGGGCATCGCGGAACAGTCCGAACGCAGCACCGGTATTCCTCACATGGGTGAGGTAAAAGAACCCCTCAATTACAGGGACTCGATCGGCATAGCTGAGATTTTCGTTGACCAGGTACTTGGTCACGACGTCGAGCAAAAGGCTGACCGCGAAGGCGATCAGCCCGACTTGATACTTCTGAGCCATGTTGCTCCCAACGCTATCACACCCGAGCAGGTCGTTACTATCGGAGTTCCGCTACGCCGAGCCAGCCGTCGCCCCATACTTCGGGTGCCATTCGACGTGCTTCGTCCAACCATGACTCACCGGCACTCCGTTCGACATCATCGTAACTGCGAAGCATCGCGCGGCCCCGCAACCCGATCAGATGAGGTTCGACCCGCGGGGATTTCAATCCCTCCGATTCCAGGAGCAGCTCCGATTGTTCCAATGACTGCACACCCTGCTCGAGATCGCCCCACTGGATCTCATACGCCGCGAGCGCGAGATACGCATAGGGGTTCGTCGCATCGATCTGGATCGCGCGCTCGTAATCGAAGAGCCCCTGCTCGGGCGGGCTCGATTTCAGGCCGTTGATGATCAGCCGCGTAGAGGCGCGACGCGTGGGGTCGCCTTCACCTGCAACTTCCGATATTCGCAGCGGTCGCACCTCCTGCGACGGACGCGATGCACCTCCCGTCGCACACGCAACCGCGAAGCCGGCCATGAGCGCCAGAAAGGCGAACGACGGGCCCCGTTTTCGTATCTCGTTCAGAAGTTTCGGCGCAGCCATTTCATGAACCCTCGTTCCGTGTCTTCGCGATTGCGCCTGCGGCGCTCCGTCCGATCCGGGCAGGTCTGCTCCGGTGCCGTCCCCGTGAGAAAATACTCCGGGCGGTGTGTCGGGCACCCCGGCAGCGCGCGCGCGCCGGTCGCTGGCTCGATCTCCACCGACTCCACGTCTTTGGGCCGCATGAAGGCGCCCCGAATCCGTCCACCGGTCGCTTCCTTGATGAACTTCCGCCAGATCGGCAGGGCACCCACGCTGCTCGGAACCCCGACGCTCTCGGGCTCATCGAAGCCGATCCATACCACCGCGACGAGTTCAGGGGTGAAGCCAACGAACCACAGGTCGCGCTCGCTGTCGGTCGTCCCGGTCTTCGCGGCGATCGGCCCCTTCAGTCCAGTCGCCCGCACTCCCTTCGCGGTGCCACGATCGACAACGCCCTGGAGCAGCGATGTCGCGAGGAACGCGGTGCCCGGGTCGAGCACACGCTCGAAGTGGAGACGGCGCCGTTCGAGCGTCTGCCCGGAAGCGTCGACCAGATCTTCGATCGTCTGCGTCTCCGGCCTGACCCCGCCGCTCGCGATCGTCGCGTACGCGCGCGCAATCTCGATTGGAGGAACATCCGCCGTCCCGAGGGAAAGGCTCGGAACCAGTGGAAGCTTGCCCTGAATTCCGAGGCGTCGCGCAACATCTGCTACCCGCGCGATCCCTATGTCGTTCGCGAGCCGTGCGGTCGCGACGTTGAGCGACCGCTCGATCGCCTCTCGGACGTGGACCCGACCGTTGAATTTGTGGTCGTAGTTTTCCGGTCTCCAGGCACCCTGTGAGGTCGAGATCTCGAGTGGCGAATCATCGAGAAAGTCCGCCAGTGTAATGGCGGGCCGCCCGCGCACCTGCTCGAGAGCGGCGATATAGACGAAGGGCTTGAACACGCTTCCGGTCGGGCGCCGCGCCTGGGTGCAGCGATCGAATTGCGAGACCCCGTAACTGCGGCCGCCGACGAGCGCGAGCAGCTCTCCAGTCTGGGGACGCATTGCGACCAGGCAGCCCTGAACCGCCTTCGTGGGGTCGTCGCGCTTCAGCTTCGGATAGCGCTTTTCCAGGTGTTCGATCCCGCCGCGCAGCGCATTTGCGGCAATGCGCTGCAGCCGCCTGTCGAGAGTCGAATAGATCCGAAGTCCCTCGGTCGTCAGCACTTCGCTGTCGTAACCCTCGGCAAGCTGCCGACGCAGCAGGTCGAGGAAGTAACGAGCGTCGCCGGGATCCGGGCTGACAGAGGCGAGTTGGAGCCCGATCGCGCGACCACGCTCGAGCGTGGCGGCGTCGATCCGGCCTTGTTCGTGCATCAGCTCGAGCACGAGGTTCCGACGCTTCAGCGCGCGCTCCGAACCGCGATGCGGCGACAGGCCGTTGGGGCTCTGAATGATCGCAGCCAGTAGCGCGGATTCTTCGACCTGGAGTTCTCTAGGCTTCTTGCCGAAGTAGAGTCGCGTCGCCTCGCCGACGCCGTGGATTGCGGTCGATCCGCGCTGACCGAAGTAGATCTCGTTCAGATAGGCGGTCAGGATCGCGGCCTTGTCGTACCGGACCTCCACCAGCAACGCCATCACGGCTTCCTGCACTTTGCGCTTCATCGTGCGCTCGGGCGTCAGGAAGAAGTTCTTCACGAGCTGCTGCGTCAGCGTACTTCCGCCCTGTGCGACCCGGCCCGCGCGCAGGTTCGCGAGCATTGCGCCGCCGATCCGTCGCATGTCGATGCCCGGGTGGCTCTGGAAGCGCTGGTCCTCGACGGCGAGAATCGCGTCGATCAGGTGGTCCGGAACGTCGTCGAGCGTGACGAGGTCGCGCTGCTCGCGGTTCGGTCCGTAGTAGGCACCGATTTGTTCCGGTTCGATCTGCACCGCACCGACTTCGCGACCGCCGGGAAACTCCCGAATCTCCTCGATGATATTGCCGCGCAGGCGAAACACCACGTCGCGCGCAGGCTCCCGACGCGTCGGGTGCTCGAACGCGCGCAGATGTACTCGAACGCGCCCCGAACTCCAGACGAAGCGCCCGGGCGCGAGATTCTTCGTGTCCGAACTCTCGCGATAACCGAGGCGCTCGAGGGTGCCGCGCAAATCGACGAGCTGCTGGTCGAGGCCCGGGTAGACGATTGTCGGCGCGGAGAACACCCGCGATGGAACGCGAAAGGGCTTGCCCGCAAACTTCGCGACCACGACCCGGTCCAAGCGCACGACGTAGCTCGCCGCCACGAATCCGCCACCGAACGCGACGAGAGCCAAGCCAAGCCCGAGGAATCGCAGCCACTGGGGTAGCCCCTTGCGGGACGAACGCCGGCGGCGTGTCGACTTCTTCTTGCTCGAAGCCGTGTTCCTGCGCGTGCTCGTTTTTCGCGTGCGCGCCTTCGCCAACCCCTCCCCCTTCACGGTCATTCTGCCGAATGCCCAGCGAACATGCGATTCAGCTCGGGGGTGCGGGCCTGCCGGCCCCGGGGTGCCGCGGGGTCAGACCACCGCGCGGGTCGCCCGTTCGATTCGGGCCTCGTACGCGCGTCGCGTGATCCGCGCATCTTCGATGAAACCCGCGAGCTCGCTCATCAGCAAGGCCTGAGGGCCGTCACAGAGCGCCTCTTCGGGCTTCGGATGAAAGTCGACGAGCACGATGTTCGCTCCCGCGATGATCCCTTGTGCCGTCACATGGAAGACGTCGAGCAGACCGTCCGGTGCCACGGCGCGGCTACCGACGGAGTGAGAAGGATCGATGCAGACCGGTAGGCGCGTCAGTCGACGGACCGCGGGAACCAACCCGAAGTCGACGAAGTTACGGTGAGGATCGCCGAGATTCGTCTTCATGCCGCGCAGACAGAACACGATGCGATGGTTTCCCCCGGAGGCGACGTACTCACAGGCGTTGAGCGACTCGGACAGCGTGATCCCCATGCCGCGCTTGAACAACACCGGCAGATCGGTCTGCTGGCCCACCGCCTTCAGGAGTTCGAAGTTCTGTGCGTTGCGAGTCCCGATCTGGAGCATCACGCCGGTAGGATGGCCGGTGCTCGTGAGCGCGCTCTGGATCTCCTCGATGTGGGATTCGTGCGTCACCTCCATCGAGACGATCTTGATCCCGTACTTGCCGGCCAGCTCGAACACGGTCGGCAGGCATTCGGCACCGCGCCCCTGGAAATCATACGGACTCGTACGCGGCTTGTACGCGCCGGCCCTTGCAGTCTCGATCCCGTGTTCCTGCAGGGCCCGGAACATCGCATCGACGTTCTCCCGCGAGTCGACCGCACACAACCCCGGGAAGAGGTGAAATGTCTCCTGGCTGAAATGAACCCCGTTGTACTCGAAACCGACGGCCTCGATCCCGCTTCCGTGGCGCCCGATCGAGCGGTACTTTTCGGTCACCCGAACGACTCGCTCGACGCCCGCGAATTCCTCGAAGGGTGCAGTCGGGATGACCCCGGTCGAGCCCAGCAGGTAGATTTCGGTCAGGCTCCGCGTCGAGCCCTGAATCTCGTGAAGCTCGGTCGAGACCCCCGGATAGCTCGCTGCAAGATCGATGATTCGCCGGATTTCGTCCGAATCGGACGAGACGTCGGCCTTCATCACAATGATCACGACGATCCCTCCCGTGTTCTCAGGGCCCCGAAAGCTACGTAGCGAGATGCCGTCCGTCAATCGCACCCTTGCGAAAAGCCTTTTTCTTTCCGAGATTTGCGCCATGACGAGCAAGGATGGAAAGCTCTGGGGCGGTCGCTTCGAGGGAGCCACCGAGGCGGCCGTCGAGGCCTTTACGGCCTCGATCCACTTCGATCGAGCACTCGCGCGCTACGACCTGCAGGTCTCGCAGGCCCACGCAACAATGCTCGAGGAGGCTGGGCTGATCCCTGCGGAGGACGGCGCCGCACTGCGGCGCGGTCTCGAGCAGGTCACTCGAGAAATCGAGGACGGCAGCTTCCCGCTCGACCCGGCCCTCGAAGACATCCACATGAACATCGAGGCGCGACTCCACGAACTGATCGGAGCACCCGCGGGCCGACTCCACACCGGGCGCAGCCGCAACGACCAGGTCGCGACCGATCTGCGGCTCTATCTGCGCGAAACCGCCACAGCCGCGGAGCGAGGACTGCTGGAGCTGCGACAAGTCCTGCTCACTCGGGCGCGCGAGCAGATCGACACCATTCTGCCGGGCTACACCCATCTCCAACGCGCCCAGCCCGTCAGACTCGCCCATCATTGGTTGGCGTTCGTCGAAATGTTCGGCCGCGACGGCGGCCGCTTCGCCGACCTGCGCGGGCGGATCGTCGATTCTCCGCTCGGCGCCGGAGCCCTCGCGGGCACCACACTACCGATCGATCGCTTCGCCACTGCCCAAACGCTCGGCTTCGACCGGCCGTCCGCCAACAGTATGGACGCCGTTTCGTCGCGCGATGCCGCGATGGAGTTCCTGGCCGCGGCCGCGATCGCGATGGTCCACCTGTCGCGACTCTCCGAGGAGCTGGTTCTGTGGTCGAGCGCGGAGTTCGGCTTCATCGAACTCGCGGACGGCTATTCGACCGGCTCGAGCCTGATGCCGCAAAAGAAGAACCCGGATGTGCCCGAGCTCGTGCGTGGCAAGACCGGCCGCGCGATCGGAAACCTGGTCGCGCTGCTGACGACCATGAAGGGCCTTCCCCTCACCTACAACCGCGACATGCAGGAAGACAAGGAGCCGCTGTTCGACTCTGCGGCCACCCTGCGGGGATCTCTCGAGGTGACTGCCGGCGCGATCGCGACGCTGAGGGTCGACTCCGAACGCATGGCACAGGCCGCCGACGACCCGATGCTGCTCGCGACCGACCTCGCCGAGGCACTGGTGCGCGTCGGAGTGCCCTTCCGCGAAGCCCATGAGGCGGTCGGGCGCGTCGTCGGGCAATGCGTGCGGAAGGGCCTCGACCTGCGGTCGCTTTCCCGCGAAGATCTGCGCGCGGTCCACCCGGAATTCCCGGCTTCGGCCGCTGAGTTGCTGAGTTTGACGCGCGCAGTCGAGGAGCGGAACTTGGTGGGCGGACCTGCGCGCGCGATGGTCGAGCGTGCGCTCGCCGCGGCGCAGGACGAAATCCACGACCGGTTGCGTTCGCTCGACGCCGGAGGATCCCCGCAATGACGCGTACTTACGCCCTGCTCTTGGCGATCGCAGCACTGCTCGTCGCATGCGGCAAGTACGGGCCGCCGCGGCGTGTTCGACCCGAACCGACCGTGTCGCCCACAGCGGAGCTGGAAACCGGCCAAGAGTCCCCGGACCCGGCCGGTTCATCTGCAGCGGAACCCGAAACCGATGCGGAATCCCCTGAATCGGACGATGGCCAGGAGAAAGAACCGTGATCGAAGCATTCCCGCGATCGGGCGGCGAGTTGTGCGCCGAGGGCGTATCGCTCGAACGCATCGCCGACGCGGTGGGAACCCCCGTCTACGTCTACAGCGCGTCGGCGATCGACGCAGCCTATGACGCATTTGACGCGGCCTTTGCCAAGGTGCCGCACACCATTTGCTACGCCATCAAAGCCAACATGAATCTCGCCGTCGTGCGGCAGCTGGTCGAGCGTGGCGCCGGCGTCGATGTCACCTCGGGCGGCGAACTCTTCCGCGCACTGCGCGCGGGGGGCGACCCGGGCCGCTTCGTCTACTCCGGCGTCGGCAAGACCGACATCGAGATCGGCGACGCGCTCGCGGCCGGGATCAAGCAGTTCAACGTCGAATCACGTGCGGAACTTCGGCGCATCGACGCAGTCGCGGGAGCGCGCGGCGTCGTGGCGCCGATCGCGTTTCGCGTCAATCCGGACGTCGACCCGCAGACCCACCCCTACATCTCGACCGGTCTCAAGACCAGCAAATTCGGCATCCCGATCGGCGAGGCGACCATCGCCTACGCGGAAGCGAAGGCGCTCGAACACGTTCGCGTCGTCGGAGTGGACTGCCACATCGGTTCTCAGCTGACGAAGGTCCAGCCTTTCGCGGACGCGCTCGAAAAAGTCCGCGACTTGGTCGGCGAGCTGCGCAACGCCGGCCACGCCATTGAAATCATCGACGTCGGGGGCGGCCTCGGTGTCCGCTACGACGACGAGACGCCGCCGGACGCACAGCAGTACGCGGACGCGGTGATCGGTGCGGTCGGCGATCTCGATTGCGAGATCGTGCTCGAACCGGGTCGCTCGCTGCTCGCGAACGCGGGCGTCTTCGTGACTCGGGTCCTGTTCGATAAACGGAACGAAGCCAAGCATTTCGTCGTCGTCGATGGCGCGATGAGCGACCTGATACGCCCTGCGCTCTACGACGCCTACCAGCACGTCGAACCCGTGGGGCCGCCTCGCGACGGGCGCAACGTCGTCGATATCGTCGGCGGGGTATGTGAATCCGGCGACTTTCTCGCGCGGGAGCGTGAGCTGCCGAATCTCGAGTGTGGCGACCTCGTCGCCGTCCGTTCGGCCGGCGCCTACGGCTTCGCGATGGCGTCGAACTACAATGGCCGTCGGCGCGCCGCCGAAGTGCTGGTTCGCAGTGACCGTTTCCGGGTGGTCCGCGTGCGCGAGACCTACGAAGACACGATCCGCGGCGAAGAAATCCCCGAGGAATGGATCGAATGAGCCGACGGCTGCCGTTCACGAAGATGCACGGCGCGGGTAACGACTTCGTCGTGCTCGACGGCCTGCAGAGCGAGCTGCCGCCCGTCGAGCCGCTCGCCGCTCGTCTGCTCGACCGCAACTTCGGCATCGGCGGCGACCAGCTGCTCGTGGTCCGCGAGTCGCCTACGGCGGACTTTCGGATGGAAATCTTCAACCCGGACGGTTCGCAGGTGGAGATGTGTGCGAACGGAATTCGCGCCTTCTACAAGTATGTGCGCGATCGCGGCCACACGGCCGCGGACGAGATCGGTGTCGAAACCCTCTCGGGGGTGGTGCATCCCCGGTGGGCCGGTGAAGGCCGTGTCACCGTCGACATGGGCCGCCCCGTGATCGCGCCCGCCAAGATTCCCACCACGCTCGCTTCAGGTGACGGGCCCGTGATCGATGTGCCTCTCAGTGTGGACGGCTGGGACGGTGAGACACCGATCGTTTCTTCGGTGTCGATGGGCAACCCGCACGTCGTAGTTCCAGTCGACGACCCCGACACCGCCCCGGTCGAACGGCTCGGGCGGCTGATCGAGAACCATCCGGCCTTTCCGAATCGGGTGAACGTCGAATTCATCACACCCGTCGGAAGAAGCCGGATCCGCCAGCGCACCTGGGAGCGCGGCACCGGCGAAACCCTTGCCTGCGGAAGCGGTGCCTGCGCCGTCGCCGTGGTATCCATGTTGCGGGGCGTCGTCGATCGCAGGGTCGAGATCGAGCTGCGTGGCGGCGTGCTCGACATCATCTGGGAAGACGACGAAGCCCATGTGATGATGACCGGACCCGCGGAGGAGGTCTTCCGCGGCGAATTCCTTCTCCCGGAGGGCTGAGCGTGTTCGAAGGCGTCTCTACCGCGCTGATCACACCGTTTCGCGATGGCGAAGTCGACGAGCCGAAGCTGCAGGAGTTCGTCGAATTCCAGATTGCCGCAGGCGTCGACGGACTGGTGCCGTGCGGCTCCACCGGCGAGTCGGCAACGATGTCGCACGCGGAGCACCGGCGTGTCATCGAACTCGTCGTTGCGGCTACACGCGGCCGGGTGCCCGTGATCGCCGGCACGGGCTCGAACAACACCCGCGAGGCCATCGAACTGACGCGCCACGCCAAGGAGGCTGGAGCCGACGGCGCGCTGTTGATCTCGCCCTACTACAACAAACCGACTCAAGACGGGATCGTTGCGCATTACGGCGAGATCGCGAGTGCGACCGACTTTCCGCTCGTCGTCTACAACATCCCGGGGCGTACGGCATCCAACATGTTGCCCGCAACGATCGCCCGACTCGCCGAAATCGAGCAGGTCGTCGGCGTGAAGGAAGCCTGCGGCGACCTCGGGCAGATCTCGGACATGATCGTGCGGTGTCCCGCCGACTTCGCCGTTCTCTCGGGCGACGACGCACTCACATTGCCCATCATGGCGGTCGGTGGGTGTGGCGTGATCTCCACCAGCTCGAACGTCGCGCCGACCGAGATGGTCGAACTCGTGCGGAGTGCGCAGGCGGGCGATTTCGCAGCGGCACGAGCGGTCCACCAACGCCTGGTCCCGTTGTTCGACGTGCTGTTCTGCGAGACCAACCCCATTCCGGTGAAGGCCGCGGTCGCCGAGACCGGCCGAGTCGGCGAAGAGATTCGCCTGCCCCTGACCGAAATCACGCCGCCCAATCGCGAACGCTTGAAACTCGTGATGAAAGAGCTGGGGCTGATCTGATGTCGAATGCACGGCGCGTGCTGGTCGTCGGTGCGCTGGGACGGATGGGCGAGAAGGTGCGCGCCGCGGTCGCGGAAGAAGCGACTCTCACGCTCGGTGCCGCGCTCGAAGCGACCGGTCACCCGAATCTCGGCACGACCGTCGAGGATGCGGTGCGCGTCGACGACGACGCCAAGGCGGCCTTCGGCAACGCAGACGTTGCGATCGACTTCAGCGTTCCGGCCGCGACCCTCGCGAACCTGCGCGTCGCCGCCGATGCCGGGGTCGCCTACGTGACCGGCACCACGGGCTTCAGCGACGCCGAGCGCGACGAGATCCGCGCTCACGCAGCCAGGATACCGGTCCTCCACGCGCCGAATTTCTCGGTCGCGGTGAACGTGCTCGCGTGGCTCACGCGCGAGGCTTCGAAACGCCTCGGCGCGGGCTTCGACGCCGAAATCGTCGAACTCCACCACGCCGCCAAGCGCGACGCACCGAGCGGCACGGCGCTGCGACTCGGCGAAGCCGTCGCCGAAGGGCGCGGCCAGCAGCTCTCCGACCATCTCGTACTCGAGCGCGCCGGTGAGATCGGAGCCCGGCCCGACGCTGCGATCGGCATTCAAACCCTGCGCGGCGGCGACAACCCGGGCGAGCACACGGTCCTCTTCACCGGGCAAGGCGAGCGCCTCGAGTTGATCCACCGCTCCCACACCCGCGACCACTTCGCCCGCGGCGCCGTACGCGCAGCCGTCTGGCTACTAGGCCGCCCCGCCGGTCTCTACCGCATCGAAGAGGCGCTAGGTCTGGAATGAAGGTGAAGGACCCTTCGGAACCAGACAGCGCGACGAACTACCGAACCAGCCTGCTGTTGCTCCTGCTCGTCGTCGTCGCGGGCGCCGCCCTTCGCTTCTACGGCCTCGACGCACAGTCCCTCTGGAACGACGAGCTGTCGAGCTGGCAGCGGAGCAACCATGCGACGATCACGGACGTGATCTCGAAGGGTGTGCGAACCGACGTCCACCCGCCCGGGTATCAGATCCTCGTCTATTACGTCATCCATTACATCGGCGATTCAGAGGTCACGCTGCGCCTTCCGTCGGCGATTGCGGGGGTGCTCTCGATTGCGGCCATGTACGCGCTGGGTCTCCAGCTCTACACGCGTCGTGAGGCGCTGATCGCCGCGACGCTGATCGCGTTCTCCTACCAGCCGCTCTACTACAGCCAGGAAGGCAGGGCCTATTCCCTCCTGTTGTTGGTCTCGATCCTGTCCGCGCATTTCTGGTTTCGCATCACGCGCCGACTCGAGCTGAAATCCGCACCAGGAGTCTCGGCGCAGCTCGGCTACCTGCTGTGTGCAATCGCCTCGATCTACCTCCACTACTTCGGCCTGCTCCTCGTCGCCGTGCAATTCGCGGGCTGGGCCGTGCTCTTCGTCACGAGCCCGCGAGCGCTCGCCCGCATTGCGTTGCTCGGCGGCTTGGTCGCGCTCGCCTATCTCCCGTGGCTTCCCTTCCTGTTCGAGGAGTTCGGCCACGCCGAAACCCACCTCTCGGCACCCGATATCTGGATTGTCACGAGGTACTGGCGGTTCCTGTTCTACAACCCGGGCGAGCACCTGAAGTGGTTCGCAGCCATCGTCTTCGCGGTAGCCATTGGAATAGGGCTCCTGGAGCGAGCACGTGCCCCGCAGCGACCGTCCCTGCGCGCACTGCTGACCTCGAATACCGCGCTCCTGATTGCGTGGCTCGTGGTGCCGTTCGCAATCGCATTCGCGAGATCACAGGTCTCGATTCCGATCATCAGCCTCCGCAATCTCATCGTCTCGCTACCGGCCGCGTTCCTGCTGTACTCGCGTGCGATCACGACGAGCGTCCGCAACCCACGGCTGCAGACAGTCACGATCGTCGCGATCGTCGCGGTGATGCTCTATGGCCTGTTCGTGTCCGGCCGCTATTACGCGGTGCCGCGCAAGGAGCAGTTCCGCGAAGCAGCCCGTGTCGTCGCCGAGCGCGAGCACGAATTCCCGAAAGCCACCGTAGTCGCGCACGCGTGGTCGAAGGACCGTTTCGACTACTACCTGGAGCGGCTCGGCGCCGAATCACGCGTCGACCTCAAGGCCGGAGCCGCGAAAGACGTCGAGCGTCTGCGCGCCCACCTCGCAGCCGAGCGACCCGACTACGTCTGGTTCCTGGCTGGCCACCTCCGGCCCGAAGGAGCCTTCATGCGCGCGCTCGACGAAGACCTCGAACTCGTCTTCCACGTCCCGCTCTACGGAACCTTCGCCCGCCTCTACCGCACCCCCCCAACCCGCTAGCCAACCCTGAACAGCCCGGTCAGGGCAGCGCCGGGCGCCACGGCCCGCCTCGCGCACTCTCCAAAGCTCCAGAACGAAACGAGCCCCGCCGGTTCGCACCGACGGGGCTCGAAGTCGCTCTTGACTCGTGCTCTGGCTGCGTTTTGGCCGCGTTGCGGCCAAAACTTCTGCGTCGTCGCGCAAAACGCTTCGCGTTTCACGCTCCTAAATGTCGAAGTAGAGCTCGAACTCATGCGGGTGAGGTCGCAGCCGGACCGGGTTGACCTCCTCCTCGCGCTTGTAATTGATCCAGCCCTGGATGGCGTCCTCGGTGAAGACGTCGCCCTTCAGCAGGAAGGCGTGATCCTCCTGGAGGCAATGGAGCGCCTCGTCGAGGCTTCCCGGCATGCTCGGGATGTTGGCCGCCTCTTCGGGGGACAGACCGTAGATGTTCTTGTCCAGCGGCTCGCCCGGATCGATCTTGTTCTCGATCCCGTCGATGCCGGCCATCAGCATCGCGCTGAATGCGAGATACGGATTGCAGCTCGGGTCCGGGTAGCGGACCTCGATCCGCTTGGCCTTGGGGTTCTGCGAGTACATCGGGATCCGACACGAGGCCGAACGGTTCCGACTCGAGAGCGCGAGCTTGACCGGCGCCTCGTAGCCCGGCGTGAGCCGCTTGTACGAGTTCGTGGTCGGATTCGTGAACGCCGCCAGTGCGCGACTGTGCTTCAGGATGCCGCCCACGTAGTGGAGACCGAGCTGCGAGAAGCCTCCGTAACCGTCGCCGGCGAACAGCGGGTTGCCGTCCTTCCAGATCGACTGGTGACAATGCATGCCCGAGCCGTTGCCTTCGAAGACCGGCTTCGGCATGAAGGTCGCCGTCAATCCGTTCGCACGCGCGACGTTCTTCACCACGTACTTGTACTTGACGACCTGGTCCGCCATCGAAACCAGCGGACTGAACACCATGTCGATCTCGGCCTGACCCGCAGTCGCGACCTCGTGGTGCTGGGCTTCCACCTGGATGCCGAGCTCCTTCATCACCATGCACATCTCGGCGCGGATGTCCTGCTGGCTGTCGAGCGGCGGTGTGGGGAAGTAGCCCTCCTGCGCGCGCGGCTTGTAGGCGAGGTTCCCGCCGGGCTCTTCGCTGCCGGAGTTCCACGACGCTTCCGGCGAGTCGACGCTGTAGAAGCCGTGGTCGGGGCTGGTGCTGAAGCGCGCGTCGCTGAAGATGAAGAACTCCGCTTCCGGCCCGAAGTACGCCGTGTCGCCGATGCCGGATTGCTTGAGATAGTTCTCCGCCTTGTGAGCGATGTAACGCGGGTCGCGCGAATAGCGCTCACGCGTGATCGGATCCTGGATATCGCAGTACATCACCAGCGTCTGATGCTTGAAGAACGGGTCGATGAAGGCGGTCTCCGGGATCGGAACCATCAACATGTCGCTCTCATCGATGCTCTGCCATCCGCGAATCGACGACCCGTCGAAGCCCTGACCGTCCTCGAAGGTGCCCTCGTCGATGAAATCGATCGGATACGAGCAGTGTTGCCACGTTCCCGGCCAGTCGGTGAAACGCAAGTCCACCATCACCACATCGTTCTTCTTTGCGAATTCCAAAACCTGCTTAGCGTTCATCGATCGTTCCTTCATCTCGCCCAATTCACTATGGGGGGGTCTGGCCGAAATCGGCCGAGTGTTCTCGTCTCGCTGCTGCCGCGATTAGACAGCGTCCGGGCCGCGTTCACCGGTCCGGATACGAATCGTCTCCGATACATCGAGGACGAAGATCTTGCCGTCGCCAATACGGCCGGTGTTTGCGGCCTGCACGATCGCGTCGACGGCCTTTTCGAGCAACTCGTCCGCGATCGCGATCTCGATCTTGATCTTCGGCAGGAAGTCCACGACGTACTCGGCGCCGCGATAGAGTTCGGTGTGGCCCTTCTGGCGCCCAAAGCCCTTGACCTCGGTCACCGTCATTCCCTGGATTCCGATTCCGTGCAGGGCCTCTTTGACCTCATCGAGCTTGAAGGGCTTGATGATGGCCTCGATCTTCTTCATTCCGAACCTCCACTGCTGACCGTGTCGGGCTTCCGTTGCCGACGGCACGGGGGCAGGCATGGACGCCGACTCCGCAAGCAGCGGCGACGGCGCGCGTCAGTGTAGGTGATAGCAAGCGGCATGCCGAGTGAAATCTCGACGGGAAGCGATCGTCACGACCCCTCCGCGCGTTTCCTTGAATTACAGGTCGCCCGAATTCGCGCCTTGCCCATGAAAGCAGCAGGCACTGCTCAAGAAACGAGCAACCGGCACCCATGCCGCACCCACTAGCGAGTGCCAGCCTCCGGCCACAGCCGGTTAGCGTCGAGGTAGGCGAGGGTTCGCCGACAGCCGCCCGCCCGGCCCGCCAGGCGCACTTCCGCGAGGTCGACGAGGTCCCGCACGGTATCGATGTCGCAGCCGGGCCGTAGGACGTGACTGCGAAGGCCGAGCGCATCCGCGTTCGCAAGCGTATCGGCGAGCACCGACCGGGTGCTCATCGCGTGATCGAAAAGGCTCGGGTTCGGACCCCGCACTCCGACCAGCCCGTAGCCGCCGTCGCGGTCGGGCCGCAGCACGAGGTCCGCCACCTCGAGCGCGTCACGCGCGTCGCGAAACGCATCGAGGCCGAGTGTCGGACTGTCGCTGCCGCGCAGCAGGATACGCCGGGTGCCCTCCGCCGCGGCCTCGCAGATCGCCCAGGCCATCCGCGCCGCGAGATTCACGCCGCGCTGCGGAACGACCCGGAACCCGGGCGGGACCAGCGGCAGGATCTGGCCGCGCAACTCCCACGGGTGGATCGCGACGACTGCGGTGATCTCGAGCTCACACGCAAACGCTGCGGTGGCTTCGAGCACGTCGGTGAGCATCGCGGCGTAGAATTCGGCCGCCTGTTCGGCGGAGAAGGCCGGCTGCAACCGCGTCTTCACACGTCCGGGCTCGGGCACTTTGGCGAAGACGATGACGGTCCCGCGATTCACGGCTCGCGACGCGCGGGGCTTCCCGCGACGAAGGGCAGCGGCGCGATGGTCGCCTCCCGACCGTCGACTTCCAATTGGGTTCCAGGCTCGGCGAACGCGCGTCGAACAAACGCGAGAGCGATCGATCCGATCCCGTCCGATCGGCAGGCGCTGGTGACCTCGCCGACGGACTTGCCGCCGGACGACAACGCCTCGCCGGGTACGAATGGTTCTTCGCCCGCAGCGACCAGGCCCACGAGGCGGTGGCTCGCCTGTCCTTGCGACCGCATCCGCTCGACCACCTCCTGCCCCATGTAGCAACCCTTGTCGATCGCAATCGCGCGCTCTAGGCCGACCTCGGCGGGCAACACACTCTCGTCCAGTTCAGCACCGAAGCGCGGAATCCCCGCCTCGATCCGCAGCGTCTCGAGCACCTCACTGCTCGCTTCCACCAGGCCGGCTGCCGTGCCCGCGCCGAACAAGCGTTCGGCGAGCGTTCCACCCGTGCCCGCAGGAGCGAAGAATTGCAGCGCGGCTTCTCCACTCCATCCGAAGCGGGCGACGGTCACCGCGTTGCCGTCCAGGTCGACCTCCGTGCACGCGTCGGGCTCGAGGAGTTCGAGACCGCGCGCCATCTCACCGACGACATCGAACAGCGCGGGGCCTTCCACTCCGAGTCGATCGAAGTCCGCGCTGCGGTCCGCGAGCTCCACATCGTCGGCGACGATGTAGCGACCGAGCGTCTCGAGCACGAGCACCGCCGCGGCTGCATCGACATCGAGCCAGTAGGCATCACCTCGTTCGAGCACCTGCAGGTCGGCGATGATGCGGCCCTTCGGCGAGAGCAGTGCCGCGTAACGGCCCGAATTCACGGGCCCCACCGCGAGCGAGCTCACATCATTCGTGATCATGCTGTTCAACCAGCGTGTGCGATCCGAACCGACTACCTGGATCACCGCACGCGGGAGCTCGCGCATCAGTCCGGCCCCACGACGCACGGCGACCGCGCACGACTCGGTGTTCAAGCATTCTCTCCAGGTGGGAGTGAGAGTGCACCGTACAGGCGTTCAGCCTTTTCGGACTGTGCGACGGTCCACTCGTCGAATCGCTGGCTGGCGACCGCATACTCCTGGTCGTTGTCGATGTCGACCGCGCAACCTCCGACTTCCGTCATGACGAAGCGGAAGTCGGTTCGCAGCAGTGAACCCACCGACCGCTCGACCGACGCGAGCGACACGAGTTGCCGGAACCAGTTCGCGATCGAGCCCAGATTGCGCCGATGCGCGACGCCGGCCAGGTGAATGCAGATGTAGAGGAAGAGCATCCGCAGACCGCCCTGCTCGCTGCGCATGATCGTCCATGCCAATCGGAGGATGTGACCGAACTCCTTCTGATAGCGGTGCTCGTACATGTCCTCGATGTAGTAGCGGTTCAGGATCCGCGCGGGCTTCGCATAGTGGAGATTGCTCTGGCGCAAACGGCCTTCGCGGGTGTTGAAGTACGCCACTTCGATTCCGGGCGCACCATCGGCAGTCGGGCAGAATTCCCGCATCGCCTCCTCGGGCACGATTCCCATCGCATAGTCACAATCTAGTTCGGTACTACGGCGGATGAACTCCGAGATCTCCTGCGGTGTCGCGAACGGAAGGTCGGACGAGATATAGAGGACCGGCCGATCGATCTCCTCGCCCTTGGGGTCACGCCCATCCGGCCCCGCCGCCGGCAGCAACAGGCGGAAGGTCTTCCAGGCATTCTCGTAGAGATTCCGGAATTGCTGTACGACGTGGAGCGGCTTGTGGATCTGGGCCCGGAACTCCGGGTCCGAAAACACCGCTTCGAGACGCTCGGCGTTGCCCACGACCCAGACCTCGGAGATTTCGGGGACGTGCTGGAGGACCGAGACCACCCGAGCGACCAGCGGCTGCCCGCCCACCTCGAGGTAGACCTTGTTGTCGCCACGGACGGCCTTCGAGGCCGGACCGTCTCCCGCTGTCACGATGGCCGGTATCGACACGGCTCGAAGATAGGTCGGGACGACGTCATCCCTCAACACCGGGGCCGAGCCCGGCCGCAGCGTGAATTTCGACAGGTCTCCGCGGGCGAGATTCTTCTTCAATCCAAACCAACGGTTAGGGGTTGCGTGGCTCGACGGGCCTTCCGACGCGGGGGGCGCGGGCCACAGCCTGCGCCCCACGCGGAAGAACGTGGTGGAGCCGAGCGGGATTGAACCGCCAACCTCCGCGTTGCGAACGCGGCGCTCTCCCAATTGAGCTACGGCCCCACACGATGCGAAGAATCGCCAAGTCGGTCGGAGACCGTAAACCCCCGATCGGCCTCCGTCAAATGGCCGCTTCTCGGGGACATTTACGGCGGCGGCGGCGGGCAGGATTAGACTGGACTTGGGACCCGGTACTGCGGCACGATTGCCCCATGGACGTGAAAATCGACTGTATCCTGGTGCCGCTGGATTTCTCGGAACACGCCGCTGCGGTACTCGACTGGGCCGTGCACCTCGCGCAGCAGCACGGCAGCCGAGTGGTGCTGTTCCACGCCTACCACCTGCCGGTGGAGTTCCAACAGCTCGAGGGCGCGTATCTGCCCCCCGATTTCTGGACGAACGTGAAGGCCGAAGCCGAGGAGACGCTCGAGCGCTACGCCGCAGAGCTGCGGCAGAAGGGCGTCTCTGTCGAGAGCGTGGTGGCCGAGGGCTACGCCGCGACCGCGATCATCGACGAGGTCGCGGAGAAGGACGTGGACCTAATCGTGATCGGCACCCACGGGCTGTCGGGACTGAAGCACCTGCTGCTCGGCAGTATCGCCGAACGTGTGGTTCAAAAGGCGCCCTGCGCGGTGCTCACGGTCAAGACCCACTCGGACTGACTCGAAGCCGACGGGCAGCGGGCAGCTAATCGCCAGGAAGAAACAGGCGGGGGGCACGGCAGCCGCCGTGCCCCCCCTCCCGTTTTCCCTCGTACCGGTCCGCTAGCTGCGCTTTGGCCGCGTTGCGGCCAAAGCTTCCGCGTCGCCCACGGGAAACACTTCGTGTTTCCGGCGTCCTAGAGTGTCTCGAAGAAGTAGGTCATCTTGACCTGAAGGGCGGTCGCAAGCTTGTGGAGGGTCGACATCGACGCTGCGCTCTTTCCGAGTTCGATCTGCGAGATCAAGCTGACCGACAGTCCGGTGCGATTGGCGGTCTGCTTGAGTGTGAGACCGGCCGCGGTGCGGAGTTCGCGCAGGCGGCCACCGACCACCTGATTGAGCCGGGTCTCGAGGTCGACGAGCAGGCCCTTCTCACGAATCGCAGCCTGCACGACCGCGCGCAGCTCTTCCATCTCGAGCGGCTTCTGGAGATAGTCGAAGGCCTGGCTCTTGAGCGAGGTGACGGCTCCTTCGACCGACGCCAGGCCCGTCATCGCGACGACGCAGATGTCGGAGTCGACGTTGCGGATTTGCTGCAGCAGGTCGACACCGCCCGGCTCCATCGGCGAAACGTCGAGCAGGACCAGCTGGAATCTGCCCTGCTTGATTTCCGAAATGACTTCGCTCGGCTCGGTGACGATGTGAGCCTGGTAGCCCTCATCAGTCAGAAAATCCTTGATCTCGATGTTGCTGCCCTCGTCCCGGTCCACGACGAGTACGTTGAGGCGCTGTTTGGTGGCCATCGAACCCCCTGACATCTTCATCCGGTGAGGCGCCCGCCGCCGTGGCGAAAGCCCCCCCAGGAGTGTGAAAGACACCGGCCCAAACAACCCAAATCAATGGGGATTGGGGCCAGTGACGATCTCTGAGGACTTCTTCGGTATTCGTGCGGAGTTGAATGAGGGCTTTATTTCAGAAAAGCAGAAAAATTCCCTCTGGAGCGCTCAGCGGGCTCCGGCTGCCGTGAGCCAGTCCCGATTGAACGCAGCCGCGGGAGCGTTCGCCACGGAGGCCTCGAGAATCTCTAGCCGAGCCTTCTCACGACCCCGTGTCTCGATTTCGATCCAGCGCGGCACGCGGATGCCGGAGAAATCCTGGGCGGGCCCGAAGCGGAACCGAACCCCGGCCGCCCCATCGATTCGAACGACATCGAAGCTGTCGAGGTCGACCCACATGGACGGCAGCTGTCCCCCCGCCTCCACACTTCTCCGGGGAAGACGCCCACCGAACACGAAGCAGTCGTAGTCCTCCACTCGGCCGAGCACGCCGTCGTCCGCCGCGATGCCGAAGCTCTCCATCGCGGCGATCAGTGCTTCGCCCGAGCCTCCCTGCAGCAGGAAGAACGGCGGCAGGAAGCGCCGTGGGCTGTCGATCACATCACCGTTGCGACTCGCGGTGTACGCGGTGCCCTGGAGCAGGTGGCGCTCGACGAAGCCGCGGTTGCTCTTGAGCTCCAGTCGCGCGAGGCCGGTCGGATGGCTCACGAGCGTACCGCTCGCGGCAGTCGGCTGGCCCTCACCAATCGTCAGCGTGACTTTGAGGAGGAGAGGTTTTCCACGCCGGGCGGTTCGGTTCGCCTCCGCGACCGCTTTGGCGACCTTCGGCGGCGGCGGAACCAACGCGCTCGCGTTCGCAGCAAGCATCAGCCCAGCGACCACGGTCGCGGCAATCAGCGGTCGCGAATTCAACGTCCAACGCTCCCAGACAGCCGGCTCGCTCCAGCAAACTCGGCACGTGCGCCCAGTTCAGATTCGATGTAGAGCAGCCGATTGTACTTCGCGATCCGATCCGAACGACACAGCGAGCCGGTCTTGATCTGGCCGCATCCGATGCCGACCGCGAGATCCGCGATCGTTGTGTCCTCGGTCTCACCCGACCGGTGCGACACCACCGCCGCCCAACCTGCATCGCGTGCCAGCGTGATCGCGTCGAGGGTCTCACTGAGCGTCCCGATCTGATTCAACTTGATCAAGATCGCGTTGGCGGCCTTCGACGAAATGCCGCGTTCGAGGATCTTCGGATTCGTGACGAAGATGTCGTCGCCGACCAGCTGCACGCGGTCCCCCATCTTCTTCGTGAGATCAGTCCAGCCGCCCCAGTCACCTTCGAAGAGCCCGTCCTCGATCGACACGATCGGGTAGCGGGCCAGCCAGTCCTCCCAGAATTCGATCATTTCGGCACTCGTCAGGGTCGCCCCCTCGCCTTCCAGCACGTATCGATCGTCCCGGTAGAACTCGGATGCCGCGGGGTCGAGTGCGATCGAGATGTCCTCCCCGGGCCGATAGCCCGCCTTCTCGATACCCGTCAGCACCAGCTCGATGGCTTCGCGATTACTGGCGAGGTCGGGCGCGAAGCCACCCTCGTCGCCGACCGCGGTGGACAAGCCCTTTTCTTTCAACACTGCCTTCAACTGGTGGAAGACTTCGGCCCCCCAGCGCAGCGCCTCCGAGAACGTCGGCGCACCAATCGGGAAGATCATGAATTCCTGGAGGTCGACGGTGTTGTCGGCGTGCGCGCCGCCATTCAACACATTCATCATCGGTGCGGGGAGCAGTGTCGCCGCGTCGCCACCGATGTAGCGATAGAGCGGGATCTCGCGCTCCGCCGCGGCGGCGTGTGCGGCCGCCAACGACACACCAAGAATCGCGTTGGCGCCGAATCGCGACTTCATTTCCGTGCCGTCGAGTTCGATCATCGCCCGGTCGAGCGCAGCCTGCTGCTCGAGATCGCCGAGCGCGAGGCCATTCACCGCGGCGGCGATCTCGCCGTTC
Organism: uncultured Gammaproteobacteria bacterium; assembly: GCA_964196055.1. Taxonomy (GTDB): domain Bacteria; phylum Myxococcota_A; class UBA9160; order UBA9160; family SMWR01; genus JAFDEI01. The sequence continues at coordinate 34,426 of CAXMSF010000010.1, forward strand.
ACGGTTGCGACCGCGCCCAAGACTCCCTTTCCGCCATAGCGCCCCGCATCAGCATCGCGCAGCTCGAGCGCCTCGCGCGTACCGGTCGACGCGCCGGACGGAACGGCCGCTTCGCGCCGGACGCCGTTGGAGGTCGTGACTTCGACCGCGACGGTCGGGTTTCCGCGCGAATCCAGGATCTCGCGTGCTCGAACCGCTGCAATTGTCACTTTCGCCATCGTGCCTTCCCTTTCCTTACGCAATGGGCGCGCCGGCCTCCGGCGCGTCGCCGCCGCGAACGAACTCCATGCGGTTCCGGCTCGCAGAAACTAGCCCGCATTTCTCACCAGGTCGCGTAATCCAGCGGCTTGGATTCGCGCGCTCGCGAGCAGGTGAGTCTCAGATCCGCGGCACCACCAGCGGGGCACCATCGGACGCAACGAGCACCTCGGCGTCGACCCCGAACGCCGCTCGCAAGTTCGCTGGCGTAACGATCTCGGCGGGACGACCAACGCCGAGCAATCTGCCGCCGCCGAGCAGTGCCATTCGGTCGCAGGACCGCGCCGCCAGGCTGAGGTCGTGGGAAACCACGAGCGCGCTGCGCCCGGTCGCGACGAACTCCCGGACCAGCGTGAGCACCTGTATGCGATGGCGCAAGTCGAGGTGCGCGGTTGGTTCGTCGAGCAGCAGGATCGCCGCATCCTGAGCGAGCGCGCGCGCGATCAACACCAGCTGTCGCTCGCCGCCCGACAGGTCGAGGATGGAACGGTCGGCGAGCTGATCTACGCCGACTCGCATCATCGCAGTGCGCGCGCGCTCGATGTCTGCGGGCGACTCGTAACCGAACGCGCCGAGATGTGGTGAACGCCCCATCAGGACGACCTCGCTCGCGCGAAACGGGAAGCTCACCTGCACATCCTGCGGCACCACTGCGATCTCACGCGCGAGTTCACGCCGCGAAAGAGACTCGACATCGCGACCGCCGACGCAGACACGACCCGCGCTGGCGGGGAGCACGCGCGAGGCGATGCGCAACAGGGTCGTCTTGCCCGCGCCATTGCCGCCCGCGACGCCGAGCACTTCACCCGCGCGCAGATCGAGGTCCACGTCGCGCAGGATCTCGTGCTCGCCGAACGCGATCGAGACTCCTTCGAACGAGAGTGCCGCTGCAATCGCTTCGTTCATGTTCGAACGCCTCGCAGATGGTGTCGTCGAAGCAGCCACAGAAAGAGGGGACCACCCGCAATCGCGGTGATCGCTCCCACCGGGAGTTCGCGCCCACCGAGCAGTGACCGGGCGATCGTGTCGCATATCACGAGAAAGGCGGCGCCGCCGAGTGCTGCGGCCGGAACCAGCAGTCGGTGATCGGGCCCGAGGATCAGACGCAGCAGATGCGGGATGATCAAGCCGACGAAACCGATCAGGCCCGCGACCGAAACCGCGGCGCCCACCATGAGCGATGTCGAGACGAGCAGCCAGCGCTTGACCCGTTCGACTTCGACGCCGAGTTGTGAGGCTCCCTCCTCGCCGAGCGCAAGCAAGTTCAGGTTGCGCGCCATCGGAAGCGCCGTCGCGAGGCCCGCGACCAGAAAGGCCGCAACCCACGGCGCAACATCGGCGCGACTTGCGGAGAGGCTACCGATCAGCCACAAGAAGATGTTCGCGCCATCACTCAAGCCCGCGATCGACGCCATGAAGACGATTGCCGCGGACGCGAAGGCGTTGAATACGACGCCGGTCAGGAGCAGATTGGTCGCCGACACCCGCCCGCCTGAACCCGCGATGGCGTACAGCAACAACGTGGTCAAGATCGCGCCGACGAATGCGGCCGGCGGCACCGCGCTCGCACCGAGACCGATTGCGGAGCCGAAGCTCAACACCGCGATCCCGCCGAGCGCCGCACCGCCCGAGACACCGAGCACATATGGGTCGGCGAGCGGATTGCGGAGCAGGGCCTGGAAGAGCACGCCCGAAACCGCCAGGCACGCACCCACGAGGCTCGCGAGCATCACGCGTGGCCACCGCACTCGCAACACGATGTCGGCCGTCGACCCCGTTGCGTCGTCGCCGACGAGCAGCGACAAGACCTCACCCGGCGGCAGGCCCGCGGGTCCCACCCCGAGCCCGAACATCGCGGCGGCGAAGAGCAGAAGCAGCAAGACCAACAGCGTACCCGCAACCGCAGCCTTCGTTAGGACCCTCACGGCGAGCCTCCCGAGTCGACCGCTGCGCGCGGAGGGTGAATCTGCACCGCCATCGCACGCAGGGCCCGGTCGATGAACGGACCCGGGAAGGTGGCGGCAAGCGGCAACGCCAGAGTGCGGTGATTCGCGGCTGCGGGGATCGACGGCCAACGGCGCCAGTACTCCGTAGCCACGGTCGGGTCGTCGGAGGCATCGAGGATCAATTCGGGTGCGGCGGCGATCAACCACTCGACCGCGACGCGGGGGTAAGGCTCCGACCATTCCGCTGCAAGGTTGCGGGCGCCCGCGGCCACGAGCATTTCGTCGACGAAGCTCCCGGCGCCGACCACGAAGAGCGGGTCGCGCTGGAGCACGACCACGAGTGGCACCGGATCGTGCTTCGCCGAAGCGGTGGATACCTCGGCGAAGGCTCGGCGGATCTCCGCGACACGAAGCCGCGCCTGCGCTTCGCGATCGACGCGCACCCCCAGTTTCTCGATCGATGCGAGGATCTCGGCGACCGTGATGTTGGGAAGCGAGAGAACTTCGATTCCGAAGGCTTCGAGGCGCCCGCGAAAGTCCCGCTGTTGCGCGCTCGGCACCAGCACCACGAGGTCCGGCTCGAGCGCAACGACAGCTTCGATACTCGGATTGAAGAGGCCGCCGACCACCGGTAATTCAGCGAGCTCGGGGTGCAACCGGGCCGAGTGCTCTTCGACGCCTACCAGCGCCTCTCGCGCCTCGAGCGCGACCAGAATCGAAGTGAGCGACGGATTCATCGACACCACTCGCCGCGCGGGAACCGTCACCTCGAAGGCCGGGGGCTCGGCGTGCGCCACGGCCGCGAGCAGGACAGCGAGCTGCGTAATGAGGAGGATTCGGGGGAAACCCAGCCGGAACATGGGGCTATTGGTATTTCGCCTCGCCAGGCGGCG
>CAXMSF010000011.1:0-21086 GCA_964196055.1 uncultured Gammaproteobacteria bacterium
CGGGATCTACTGGCACTTCGTCGACCTGGTCTGGATCTTCTTGTTCCCGCTGCTGTACATCGCGAAGTAGACAGGCGAGGGAGAGGGCATGTCTGAATCGGAACACCACCATCCGAACTACGTAAAGATCTGGGCGATCCTGCTCGTGCTGCTCGTGGTCAGCGTGCTTGGCCCCGAACTCGGGATTCGTTCGGTGACGGTGTTCACCGCATTCGGGATTGCGATCATCAAGGCCTACATGGTCGCGAAGAACTTCATGCACGTGAACGTCGAGCCGCGTTTCATCACGTATCTGCTGATGACCGGAGTGCTCTTCATGGTGCTCTTCTTTGCTGGTTCCGCCCCCGACGTCATGAAGTCCGAGGGCACGAACTGGGAGAAGACCTCCTGGCTGGCCGCCGAAGCGAGTGCTCCCGCCGAAGCGGAGGTTCATCATTAGTCGGAGGATCCGCGCTTGAACGAGGACAGTCTGCACCTCGCGGGCATGGAAGACGCGCCGCGCCGTTCCCAGATCATGGACAGTCGCGCGTTGGGGATGTCGATCTTCGTCTTCACGGAGATCATGCTCTTCGCCGGCTTCATCAGTGCGTTCACGATCATTCGATCGGGGGCGATGGCATGGCCGCCGCCCGGGCAACCGCGGCTTCCGATGGAGGAGACCGCGGTCAATACCGCCGCCCTGCTTGCGAGCGGTGTCGCGCTTGCGATCGCGCATCGGGCCTACAAGCGCAATCGCATGCAAGCTCGCTGGCCCCTGCTGGCGTCGATCGTGCTGGGTTCCATGTTCGTGGCGTTGCAGGGCGTCGAGTGGATCGGGATGCTTCGCGCGGGGCTCACGCTCACCTCGAGCGTCCTCGGGAGTTTCTTCTATACGATCATCGGCCTGCACGCGCTGCACGCGGTGGTTGCGCTGGGCATGCTCGTGCGCGCGTGGTTGCAATTGAATCAAGGTCGGTTGCAACCGGGGTTGTTCCTCGCGACGCAGATCTTCTGGTACTTCGTCGTGGGGGTGTGGCCGTTCGTCTACCTGCGGGTCTACCCGTGAGGTCGAACATTCGTCCTCGAGTCCTCGGGCTTCTCGCGTTCCTGATCCTGATGTCGCCGTCGGTCGCTGAGGCCTGCGCGGTGTGTTTTTCGGGGCGCTCCGACGAGCAGCGCGAAGCCTTCCTGATCACCACCGGCTTCCTCACTTTCCTGCCGCTGATTCTGCTCGGTCTCGCGGTGCTGGCGTTCATCCGCCGTGTGCGGCGAATCGAGGCGGAGAACGACGCGGTAGCGGAGCGAGTGCGCTCCTAACTGCGCGTTGGTCGCTGCGCGGCCGAATGCTTCCGCGTCGCCCGGCGAAACGCGGAGCGTTTCGCCGCGTTAGAGCGGCACTTCGATCAGGCTCGGCCCGGGTTCGGCCATCGCCGCCGCGAAGCGCGCGTTGAATTCGTCCGCGGTCGTGACTCGCGCGGCCGGTACGCCGAGGCCGTGCGCGAGTGCGACGAAATCGAGGTCGGGATCACCGATCGAGTAATTCCGCTGTGCCTGCGGCCCGGGTTGCGCGCCGACCCGCGCGAGTTCGACTTCGAGGATCGCATAGCGCCGGTTCGCGAATACGATGTTGGTGACATCGAGGCCTTCGCGCGCCTGGGTCCACAGCGATTGGATGGTGTACATCGCGCTGCCATCGCCCTCTAGAGCGATGACCTTGCGATCCGGGCAGGCCGTCGCGGCGCCGGTTGCGAGCGGCAACCCCTGGCCGATCGAGCCGCCCATCAACTGCAGCCAGTCGTGCGGCGCTGCACCGCGCGTGTGGTGCAGCATTCCGAAGCCGCCGGTGATCGCCTCGTCCGAGACGATGGCGTGTTCCGGCAATTGGGCCGCGATCGATCGATGGACCGCCTCGGGCGTGAGCGCGCCGGTCGGAAGCTCGGGAGCCAGGGCCGGCTGGACGTCCACCGGCGTGGTGCCCGCGCCGAGCTCGTCGACGAGCGCCGTGAGCGCCGCCTGGGCGTCGTCCTCGGGCGCGGCCAGCGTGTGGATCGCGCAATTGTCGGGGGTGAGCCAGCTCGGCGTGTCGGGATAGGCGAAGAACGACACCGGCGGCTGCGCACCCGCGAGGATCAGGTGGCGCGTTTCGGCGAGGTTCGCGATTGCGGATTCCGCGAAATAGGGCAGGGGCTCGATAGCGACGCGCCCTGCACCGCGCTGATGGCGCGGGTTGAAGGTCTGACAGAGCAGCCGCGCGCCGGTCGCGGCGGCGATGCGTCCCGCCAGCGCAAGCTCGTCCTCGAGTAGCGCCTGGCCGCTGAGGAAGATGACGGCGGATTCTCCGCTGCGCAGTGCCCGCGCGATCTCGGCGATCGCTTCCGGCTTCGGTTGAGCGCGGTGGGGCGCCGGCGTTGGCGGCGGCGCGGCAGTGCTCGCGGTTTCGTTCCAGGCACAGTCGGCCGGGAGGATCAACGTGGCGACCTGTCCCGGTGGTTGCGTCGCGGCCGCCAGAGCCGCCACCGCATCGCCCGCCACCGCATTCGCGTCCAGGCTCGATCGCACCCATCCCGATACCGGCGCGGCGAAGCCCGCGACGTCGGAACTCAGCGGTGCGTCGTAGCGCTGGTGGCTCGTTGCGTGATCTCCGACGATGTTCACGATCGGCGTGTGGGCCTTTCGCGCGTTGTGGAAATTTGCGAGTGCATTTGCGAGCCCCGGGCCGGTATGGAGCAGGGTCGCGGCAGGCTTGCCGGCCATCCGCCCGTAACCGTCCGCGGCACCCGAGGCGACGCCCTCGAACAGGGTCAGGATCGAGCGTAGGTCGGGCTGTCGATCGAGAGCGGCGACGAAGTGCATCTCCGACGTTCCGGGATTCGTGAAGCAGGTGTCGATCCCACCTGCGATGAGGGTCTGAATCAGGCTGTCTGCGCCATTCATCGATCGTGATCCCGGAGAGTCGGCTGGGGCGAGCGCCGGCCGGTCGGCCGGCCTGCCTCGGCGCCATGGCATACGAGCATATAAGATCCACACATGCTGTTGCAGGAGCTCGAACGCGCGGTCCGGAGCCTGGATCTCGCCGGTCGCCGGGTGCTGGTCGCGGTATCCGGTGGAGTGGACTCGACCGTGCTCGTCGCGGGGCTGGCTGAGCTCGCACGCTTGTACCGGCTCGAACTCGCGATCGGACACGTGAACCACGGCCTACGCGGCGCCGAGTCCGAAGCGGACGAGCACGCCGTGTGTACGCTCGCCGAGAAGCTCGGCGTACCGGTGGCGATCGAGACCGTCGAACCGCACGCGCTGCGTAGCGGCGGTTCGAGCCGTGATCGGCCGACGCTTCAGGAGGCTGCTCGCACACTGCGCTATCGAGCTCTGCGAGCGCTTGGCGCTCGTCTCGAGGCCGCGCCGATCGCGACGGCGCACAACGCCGATGACCAGGCCGAGACGGTTCTGTTGCGGTTGTTGCGGGGTACGGGGCCGGATGGCCTCGGCGGCATCCCGGAGCGATCTCCGGATGCTGCGGTGGTGCGGCCGTTGCTGAGGGTCGCGCGTCGCGACATCGAGGCATTCGCTCATGAGCGGGACCTCGAATGGCGTGATGATGCGTCGAATCGAAATACCAACTACGCGCGAAACCGTCTGCGGCATCACTGGCTGCCGGGTCTCGCGCGCGAATTCAACCCGCAATTGCTCAGGGTTGTGGCCGATTTTGCCGAAGCACAGCGCAGGGACTCGGAGTGGATCGAGGCACAGGTTCAGCGCGAGGCGCAGCTTCGATTCGAGAGTGATGGGAAATGGCTACGTGTCGATATCAAGGATTGGTCGCGTCTTCCGGAATCACTCGCGCGCCGGCTGGCCCGTCTCGCGTTACAGCGCTGCGATGCAGGGCGGAACGTGACGCGCATTCACCTGCGACGCATGTGTGCCTTCCTCGCGGACGCGCGCGTGGGTACCGCGATCGAACTCCCGGGCGATCTGCGTCTCGAGCGGGACCCCGCGGGCTGCCGTCTCGGCCCGGTAACGCGTGGTGGCGATTCACGGTGAAGCGTGGGAGGGGCGTGCTAAGCTCAGCCACTGCTGAGGTTTTCTGCCGCAGGGCGGGGAATCCCGGCAACCACAGGAGCTGGCTGCAGGCGCATTTCCCGGAACGACCGGGCGGTGGTGGCCATTTTTACTCCCAGGAGCATGTGTGAATCAGCAGTTCTACCGGAATATGGCGCTATGGGTTGTCATCCTCGTGATGATCCTGCTGCTCGTCACGATGCTCCGTCAGAACGAGGTGGAGCCGCCTCAACTCGCCTATAGCGATTTCCTCGAGAAGATCGAGACCGAGTCGATCGAGTCCGTCGAGATCGAAGAGGGCAACATTTCGGGCAGCCTCACGGACGGCAGCACCTTCCGCACTTTTGCGCCGGTGATCAGTGAAGATCTGCTGGCAGAGCTGCACGCGAAGAACATCGAAATCATCGCCCGGCCCAAGCCGGAGGGCAGCTTCTGGCGCCAGGCGCTCGTGATGTGGTTCCCGCTGCTGCTGATCATCGGGCTGTGGATCTTCTTCATCAGACAGATGCAGTCCGGCGGTGGCAAGGCGATGAGTTTCGGCAAATCGCGGGCGCGGTTGCTGACCGAGAATCAACACCGGGTCACTTTCGAGGACGTCGCGGGCGTCGAGGAGTCGAAGGCCGAACTCGAGGAGATCATCGAATTTCTGCGTGAGCCCAAGAAGTTCACGCGGCTCGGCGGCCGGATTCCGAAGGGAGTCCTGCTGGTCGGAACGCCCGGCACCGGCAAGACGCTGCTCGCGCGTGCCGTGGCGGGAGAAGCCGGAGTCCCGTTCTACTCGATTTCGGGCTCCGACTTCGTCGAGATGTTCGTTGGCGTGGGTGCGTCGCGAGTGCGCGACCTCTTCATGCAAGGCAAGAAGAACGCGCCCTGCATCATCTTCATCGACGAGATCGACGCCGTCGGTCGACATCGCGGCGCCGGCATGGGCGGCGGTCACGACGAGCGGGAGCAGACGCTGAATCAGCTGCTGGTCGAGATGGACGGCTTCGAGAGCAACGAGGGCGTGATCCTGATTGCTGCGACCAATCGTCCCGACGTGCTGGACCCGGCGCTGCTGCGCCCGGGTCGCTTCGATCGCCGAGTGGTCGTGCCCCGCCCGGATCTGCGCGGACGGCTTGCCGTGCTGAAGGTTCACACGCGGCGTGTTCCGCTCGATGACAAGGTCGATCTCCAGGTGATCGCGCGTGGGACTCCCGGCATGGTGGGCGCCGATCTCCAGAACCTCGTGAACGAGGCAGCGCTCCTCGCGGCCCGACGCGACGGGCAGTCGGTTGCGACGATCGACTTCGAGAACGCGAAGGACAAGGTCATCCTCGGCGCCGAGCGCAAGAGCATGATCATGAATGATGAAGACAAGCGGTCGACGGCCTACCACGAAGCCGGCCATGCCCTGATCGCGATGCTGCTGCCCGATTCCGACCCAGTGCACAAGGTCACGATCATTCCGCGAGGCATGGCGTTGGGCGTGACGTGGACGATGCCGGACGAAGACCGTTACTCCCTGACCAAGGGGCAGATCCTTGCGCAGATCACTCACTCGATGGGTGGTCGAGCCGCGGAGAAGCTGGTTCTCGACTACTACTCGACCGGTGCGGCAAACGATCTCAAGCAGGCGACGGGCCTCGCCCGTCAGATGATCTGCAGCTACGGCATGAATGAGAAGATCGGACCGGTTTCGTACAGCGACGACGACCACGACATTTTCCTCGGCCGCGACTTCGTGCAACGCCGTGAATACAGCGAGCAGAAGGCGCGGGAGATCGACGAGGAAATCACGAAGATTCTCGCGGAACGCTACGAGATCGCGGTCGAGATGCTGACGCAGCATCGGGCTGTCCTCGATCGCATCACCGAGTCGTTGCTCGAACGTGAGACACTCGACCGCAAGGAGCTGAAGTTGCTGATGGAAGGGAAGCCGCTGGCTCCTCTTCCGATACCCGTTACACCGAAGAAGTCCCCCCCGCCTGAGCGGGCTGAAGAGCAGCCCGAGGAACCCTTTCCCGGAGACAAACTCCCTGAACCGGAGCCTGTACCCGGATAGGAGTCCAGCGTGAACGCCAGGACGATCTTCCCGCTCGAACGCGTGACGATCGTCGGCGCATTGAATTTGACCCCCGATTCGTTTTCCGACGGAGGTCGTTTTGTGCGTACGGGGTCGAAGGTGAACATCGAAGCGGCGGTCGAAGCAGCAGAATCGCTCGTGCGCGATGGCGCACACGTGATCGACATCGGGGGTGAATCGACGCGGCCTGGCGCCGTGGCGGTCGGCGTCGAAGTCGAGATCGATCGCACCGCGCCGGTCATCGAGGCAATCGCGAAGCGGGTGAATGCGCCGATTTCGATCGATACGCGCAAGGCTGCAGTTGCCGAGGCCGCGCTCGATGCGGGCGCACGGATCGTGAACGATGTGTCGGGACTGGCCTTCGATCCGGATCTCGCAGGGGTCGTGGCTGCGGCGCAGGCGGTGCTGATCCTCGGGCACGCGCGCGGTACGCCTGAGACGATGCAGCGAGAGCCGTTCTACGACGACGCGGTGGCGGAGGTCGGGGACGAACTTGCAGCGGCGGTGTCCGAGGCGTGTGCGGCCGGTGTCGCGACGGACCGGATCGCGGTCGATCCCGGAATCGGTTTCGCCAAGCGCGTCGAGGACAACCTGCGACTGATCTCGAATATCGGCGCATTGGCCCAGCGCCTTTCCCATCCGGTGTTGGTAGGCCCGTCGCGCAAGGCGTTTCTCGGTGCCGTTACGGGTGATCCGGTCGAGCGGCGCGACCCGGCGACCTGGGCCGCGTGTGCGATCGCGGCATTCGTCGGCGCCGACGCCGTTCGCGTTCACGATGTGGCCGGGGCGGTGAAGGCGGTTGCGGTGGGCCGCGCGATGCGGGATGCGAGCCAGGAGGCCGCCGTATGATCGAACGGATCTGGGAGCTGCTCCGGGAGTTCTGGGAATACCTCGGGGTGAACTTCGACCCCATCCGCGACACGATCGACATCCTGATCGTCACCTTCGCGGTCTATTGGCTGCTGATGCTGATCCGCGGCACTCGGGCGGTCCAGATCCTCGTCGGCCTGACCGTGCTGATCGGTGCGAGTCTCGCGTCCGAAGTCTTCCAACTACTGACGCTGCGGCTCATCCTCGAGAATTTTCTGTCGTCGGCAGTCCTGATCTTCATCGTGATCTTCCAGAGCGACATCCGCCGTGCGCTTGCGCAGGTTGGACGCGGCTTCTTCCGCTCGACGACGACCCGGGTCGAATTGCAGAGCGTCGAGGAAGTGGTTCGGGGCGCGCAGGCGCTCGCGAACAAGCGGATCGGCGCAATCTTCGTGATCGAGCGCGAGACGCTGCTCGATGATCAGATCGAGGCCGGCACGCGTGTCGACGCGGAGGTGAGCAAGGACCTGCTGATGTCGATATTCCAGACGTCGTCGCCGATGCACGACGGCGCGGTGTTGATCCAGCAGGGTCGGATCGCGGCCGCGGGCTGCATTCTTCCTCTCACCCTACGCGACGACCTGCCCGAAGGCGTCGGGACCCGACATCGTGCAGCGGTCGGAATTACCGAAGAGACCGATGCGCTCGTGATCGTGATCTCCGAGGAGACCGGTGCGATTTCGGTGGTGCTGAGCGGGGATCTGCTGACTGACCTCACCGGCCCGCAGCTCCGCAACGTGCTCCACTCGGTGCTGAGTGGAGAGCAGCGCGAACTGCCGCAGGCCGCTGAGAATATCGCGGAAACCGAGCCCGACGGCGAGGCATCCGGCGAGCCGTCGAGCCCGAGCGACCGCGCGAAGATGCGTTGGGGGCGATAGCGGTCGATGGCGCGTCGAAGGAAGCGGTCGGGAACTCTGCGTTACATCTTCATGGCCATCGCGATTTCGATGGTGCTGTGGGTCATCGCGCACGGCGAGCGCGACAGCGAGCAGAACTTCGACATTCCCGTGGCGCTTCACGGCCTGCCTGACGACGTGGTCGTCACCGAGCAGAGTGAAACGGAAATCAACATTCGAGTGCAGGGCAGTCGAGCGTCGTTGCGGAACGTGACGTCGACCAGCATGGAATATCCGCTCAATCTCGAAGGTGTGAAATCCGGTCCGGCGGTCTACGACGTCGAGGCCTCCCACATCGAAGCCCCGCGTGGCATCAAGGTGGTCAGTCGCTCACCCGCGCGCATCGAACTCGCAATCGAACCGCGTGGGAGGAAGAACGTCCGGATTCGCCCGGACGTCGAAGGGGATCCTGCCGACGGATTCGTAGCCGGTGACGTCGTGGTCGAACCCGAGCGGGTGTGGCTCACCGGCGCGCGCAGTGATGTGCTCCGGTTGAGCGAGGTGACGACCGAAACAGTGGAGTTGACCGGGCTGGCAGAACCGCTCGAGAAGCAGGTGCGTTTGTCGCTCGGCGGCGGGCACGTCTGGCTGGAGGAGGATCAGCCCGTGACGATCCGCGTGCAGATCGATTCGATTCCGGAGCCGGAGATACCGATGGAAGAGGTGGACGGAGAACCGGCTGGGGGGCCGCAGCAGGGATGAGCTCGAAAACGAAGTTGTTCGGGACCGACGGGGTCCGTGGGAAATCCAACGTGCACCCGATGACCGCCGAGATGGCTTTGTCGCTGGGGCAGGCGATCGCGCATGTCTTCAACCGCCGCGATTCCGGTCGGCACCGAATCATCATCGGCAAGGACACGCGCCTTTCAGGCTACCTGTTCGAGGATGCACTCGCGGCAGGAATCTGTTCGATGGGTGTCGACGTGATCCAGGTCGGGCCGATGCCTACGCCGGGCATGGCGTTTCTTACTGCCGATATGCGCTGCAACGCGGGCGTGATGATCTCGGCCAGCCATAATTCCTACCAGGACAATGGGATCAAGTTCTTTTCGAGTGACGGATTCAAGCTTCCCGATGAACTCGAAGCGCGTATCGAGGCCTTGATCGACTCGGGTGAACTCGCCGACCACCGTGCCGACGCCGAGAAGATCGGACGCGCAAAGCGCATCGATGATGTCGAGGGCCGCTATGTCGTCTTCTTGAAGAAGACTTTTCCGACGGATCTCGCGCTCGATGGCCTTCGCATCGTGCTCGACTGTGCCAATGGCGCGGCCTACAAGGTTGGTCCGACCGTGCTCGAGGAACTGGGCGCAGAGGTCTTCACCCAGGGCGTCGAGCCCAACGGCCTGAACATCAATGAGGGCTGTGGATCGCTGTATCCCGAAAAACTCGTCGAGCGGGTTCGGGAAGTGCGCGCCGACATCGGAATTGCGCTCGATGGCGACGCCGACCGTTGCGTGCTCGTAGCTCACGACGGAACGGTCCTGGACGGCGACATGGTACTCGCCTACTGCGCTCGCGATCAGCACGAGCGCGGTTTGCTGCGCGGCGGCGCGATCGTCGCCACCGTGATGAGCAATCTCGGCCTCGAGAAGGCGCTGGACGGCCTGGGGGTAGGCTTGGTCCGCACGCAGGTGGGGGACCGCTACGTCGTCGAGGCGATGCGCGCCGGCGGCTACAACCTCGGCGGAGAGCAGTCGGGGCACGTCATCTTCCTCGACCACAACACCAGTGGCGACGGTCTGATCACCGCCCTGCAGACGCTCGCAATCATGCGGCGTTCCGAACGAACCTTGGCTGAACTCACCGCCGACTTCGTGCGCTTTCCGCAGGTGATTGTGAACGTGCAGGTCAATGAAAAGAAGCCGATCGAGGGCCTGACCACGTTCACGAAGGCGCTCGAACGAGTCGAAGCCGATCTGGATGGCAGCGGTCGCGTATTGATCCGCTACAGCGGCACGGAGCCCAAGGCGCGCATCATGGTGGAGGGTGAGGACGAGGATCGTGTTGGCAGCCACGCGCACGATCTCGCCGACGAACTCCAACGCGCGCTGGGAGGTGCGTAAGATGCGACGCCTCACATTGAGCCTCGATGCGTTGGCGATCCTCCGCTCCGAGGCGAAGGCGCGGGACGTCGATGTGGCGGTCGCCGCGACCCTCGCTGAGCTTGCCGCGGTCGATGCGGTTCGGCTGGGTGTAAACGAGGATCTCGCGCCGATCAGCGCGCAGGATGTGAGCGACGTACGGCGAGTGGTGCGAACGCTCGAACTCGCGCTGCCGGTCGACCCGTTGCTCGTAAAGATCGCGCTCGAGGCCCAACCAGAGCGCGTGCTGCTGGCGGACGCGGGGCGCGGCGGCGGGCTGCCGTGTGAGCCGATCGACCTGCGCGGTCGCGGTGTGTCGCTGGCGCCGATGGTGCGCCCACTCGCCGACGGGGGCATTCCGGTCTCGGCGCTGATCAAGCCCGAGATCGAGGCGGTCAAAGCGGCACATGCCGAAGGCGTCGAGGGCGTCGAATTCTATACTGGAGCGATCGTCGACCTGCCGCCCGTCGAGCGAGTTCGGGAACTCGAAAAGCTGGGAGATGCAGCCCGCCTGGCCTCCAAGTTGCGGATGCACATCGCGGCAGGTGGCGGGCTCGGCTACCGCAGCGTCACGGATGTGATCGAGAATGCTCCGGCACTGGCGGCGGTCGCCGTCGGCCGCGCGGCAATCGCGCGCGCGGTGCTGATCGGCCTCGATCGGGCGCTGCGCGACTTGCGGGCACTGGTGGAATGATCGGGGGAAGGCGGCGAGGTTTGCACGCGTGAGTTCGCAGGTGTGGCGACTCTACGGCGCGGCGGCGAGCAGGCGCCTCGATCGACACGCAATCGAGACGCTGGGGATTTCCAGCGACGTGTTGATGGAGAGTGCGGGTCGCGCCGTCTGCGAGGCCGTGCTCGCGGAGCTTCAACCGGGCGGCCGCGTCGTGGTCGTCTGCGGCGTGGGCAACAACGGTGGTGACGGTTTCGTGATCGCGCGGCACCTGCAACTACTCGGGGTGCCCGTGCGCATCGCGTTGGTGGGCGACGAAAAGCGGCTTGCCGGGGATGCTGCGATCAACCTGAAACGCGCCCGGGCGGTCGAGGTCGCGTTCGAGAGCGCACGCTGGCGCGCTCCCGCTGCGGGTGTCATCGTCGACGCGGTTTTCGGAACCGGGCTTTCGCGGGAGGTCGAGGGTACGGCGGCTGCGGCCATCCGACGGATCAACGCGGGTCGTGACGCTCACCGAGCTTCGCTGCGCGTGGTGGCGGTGGATCTGCCTTCCGGCCTTTGTGCGGATAGCGGGCAGGTACTCGGCGTCGCGGTGCGCGCCGACGTGACCGTGACCATACAGGCTCCGAAGCCCGCGCTGGTGTTGGAGCCCGGGCGTGCGCATGCGGGCCGCGTGGTCGTGGCGCGAATCGGGATTGCCGAGTGCGACGCCGATCTGCCGGCCGATGCGGAGGTCTGGACGCGTGGCGAGGTTGGCCGACGGCTTCCCGAGCGGCCCGCGACCGGGCACAAGGGGACCTTCGGCCACGTGCTATTGATCGCGGGCTCGGAGGGTAAGACCGGCGCTGCTGCGTTGGCGGCGCAGGGCGCGCTGCGAATGGGTTCCGGGCTCGTCACGATCGCGTGTCCGGCCGGTTTGAACGACATTCTGGAAATCAAGTGCACCGAGGCGATGACGGTGCCGGTGCCGGATACGAGTGAGCGTTCGTTTGCGGCGGGTGCGGCAGTGCCGTTGCTCGAATTGGTGGCGACGCGCAGCGCTGTCGGCCTCGGCCCGGGCATCGGGCGCAGTGCCGAGACGTTGAAGCTGGTCCAGGGTCTGGTGCCCAAGCTGCGCAAGCCGCTCGTGCTCGACGCGGACGGCTTGTTCGCATTCGCAGGCGATCCCGAGCGCTTGGCTGCGCGTCGTGATCCGACGGTGCTGACTCCGCATCCGGGCGAGGCCGCCTACCTGCTCGGCTCGTCGTCCGTCGAAGTGAACCGTGACCGTCCGGCCGCGGCGCGGTCGCTGGCGGCACGCTCGGATTGCATCGTCGCACTGAAGGGCGCCGCAACCGTGATCGCGGCACCCGACGGGAGGCTGTGCCTGAACCCGACCGGCGGACCCGCACTGGGCTCCGGGGGAACCGGAGACGTGCTCACCGGGCTCGTTGCTGCATTGCTCGGCCAGGGACTGGGGGGCTTCGAGGCGGCCGCGATCGCAACCTTCGTGCACGGGGCCGCGGCTGATCGGCTTGCCGCCGTGACGGGCGTTTCGGGGCTGGTTGCGGGGGATCTCGCTCGCGCGGTTCCTGAAGAATGCGCTCGTCTGCGCGAAGCGGCGAAGGCAACGCCCGGTCCGGGGACGCGTCTTGCGATTTCGTTCCCAGAGTGCTGAGCGGACCAGCGCGGCGGCCCGCCTGCTGGCATCGGTGTTGGACGATCGAGGTCTGGTGGTATCACTGATCGGCGATCTCGGCGTCGGCAAGACAGTCTTCGTGAAGGGGCTCGCCGAAGGGGTTGGCATCGATCCGGCCGGCGTGACGAGCCCGACTTTCGTGATTTGCAGCGAGTATCCGACTCCCGGGGGTCACGGCCTGGCCCACGTCGATTTGTATCGAGTGGAGCACGCCGGCGAGCTCGAGACCGTGGGTTTCGTCGATCTGCTCGAACCAGGGGCTCTGGTCGCGGTGGAATGGGGCGACCGCTTCCCCGATGCGCTGCCGCCGGATCACCTGAAGATCGAGATTCTTCGCCCCGATCCGGTGGCAAACCCGGCGAGACGTGACTTAATCGCGCTAAGCTGCGGCCCCGTTTCGAGTGCAGCGCTCGCGCGCTGGACCGATGCTCTCGACCAAGCTGAACCGCGGGTCGACGATCGGAACTGAACACATGGCCCTGATCGTCCAGAAATACGGCGGCACCAGCGTCGGCGACCCCGACCGAATCCGAAACGTCGCGAAGCGTGTGCTCGCGACCCAGGCCGAGGGCCACCGCGTGGCGGTGGTGGTCTCGGCGATGTCGGGCGAGACCAACACGCTGGTCGCGTTGGCCGAGGATCTCGGCGGTTCGGTCCCCGACCCGCGAGAGTTCGACGTGCTGGTATCGACCGGCGAGCAGAAGACGATTGCGCTGCTCGCGATGGCGATCCACGGCTTGGGTAAGCCCGCGCGCTCGTTCACGGGTGCACAGATGGGCATGCGGACCGACACCGCGCACACGCGCGCGCGGATTGCGAGTATCGATGCGGGGCGGATTCTCTCCGTGCTCGACGAGGGGTCGGTGGCGGTGATCGCCGGCTTCCAGGGCGTGGACGACGGTGGCAACATCACCACGCTCGGGCGTGGCGGATCCGACACTTCCGCAGTTGCGATCGCGGCCGCGATCGGAGCGGATGTCTGCGAGATCTTCACTGATGTGGACGGCGTACTCACGACCGACCCGCGCATGGTGCCTGCAGCGCGCAAGCTGGAACAGATTTCCTATAACGAGATGATCGAAATGGCGAGCCTCGGCGCGAAAGTGCTCCAAACCCGCTCGGTTCGATTCGCTGCGCGATATGGCGTGCCGCTCCACGTACGTTCCTCGTTCAAGCCCGACGAGGGAACCTGGGTCCTACCCGAGGAAGAGATCATGGAAGGCCTGTTCGTCTCCGGTGTCACCTACAATCGCGATGAAGCCAAGATCCGAGTGCGGGGCGTGAAGGATGTGCCCGGTGTTGCCGCGCGGATCTTCGGCCCGTTGTCCGAAGCCGGCATCATCGTCGATGTGATCATCCAGAACCTGGGGCAGGACGGCACGACGGACGTCACCTTCACGGTGCAGAAGGGGGACTACCGGCGCGCCATCGAGATCGCGAACGAAGTGGGTGATCAGATCGGCGCCACCGCGATCGATGCCGACGAAAACATCGCCAAGGTCTCCATCGTCGGTCTCGGAATGAAGGACCACGCTGGTGTGGCGTCTCGGATGTTCGAGGTGCTGGCCGAAGAGGGCATCAACATCCAGTTGATTTCGACCAGCGAAATCAAAGTCTCGGTGGTGATCAAGGAATCCGAAACAGAGGCCGCCGTCGTGGCCCTGCACGCAGCATTCATCGAGGTAGGTGCGGCGGATCCCGTCGCCGAGAACTGATCTCCCGGTCCCGATTCGGGGGTTCCGATGCAACACGCCGCGCCCAGCGAGCGGGCGGGCTTCGTGTTGTCGCTGTTGTTGCTCGCGCTGGCCTGGCCAGATGGCGAGCGGCAGCCGGAGGCCTGTGCCGACCCGGTGATTCGCGCGCCGGGTGAGGTGGTCTGCGCAACCGGTCCCGAGCCGGCGCCGCGCCTCGAGGGCCCACTGCGGCGCTTGTTCGGCCGGCCGCTCGATCCGAATCGCGCCGACGCCATCGCACTCGAGACGCTTCCTGGCATCGGGCCGGCCCGCGCGTCTGCAATCATCAGGGAGCGTTGTAAGCGACCGTTCGGGTCGATTGCGGATCTACGGCGGGTTCCCGGAATCGGCCCGCAGCGGCTTCGGAACCTCGAGCCCTTCCTCGAACTCGAGGAAGGGATGGCGCCCACAGGCCCGGCTTCAGTAAATTCAGATACTTGCCGTTCAACTTGCGAGGGCTTCGAGGCGACGACCCGAGCGAGCCACAGCTGTTCGGTACCGTGATCCGGAGAGGCAAGAAAGCCATGGTCGAGTTCGTGAGTCGCATGAAGCGCGTAGTTCGTTTCGTGCGAGAAGAGATGTGGGATGCCCAGCTCGACCCGCGCAGTTGGGCGGGGCGCGCGGTCTCTTTCCTCCAGTTCTCGGTCATGATCGGACAGGGCTTCGTTCGCGACATGCTGCTGTTGCGTGCGAGCGCGCTCACTTATTTCACGGTGCTTTCGCTCGTTCCGATGATCGCAGTGATGGTGTCGATCGCGAACGCGGTCGGCGTAACGGGCAATTTCGCAGAGGCCGTGGTGGATTATCTCGCGGCCGGCAGCCCGGATGCCCGCGTAAAGATTCTCGAGATCATTGAGAATGTGAACTTCGGAGCGCTCGGGACCCTCGGTGCTGCGATGTTGTTCCTCACGACCGTGCTCGCGATCGGAAACATCGAGCATTCTTTCAATCATATTTGGGGGGTCAAGAAGGGGCGGACCTGGGCGCGTCGCCTGCCCGACTACCTCGCGGTTCTCGTGATCGCTCCGATTCTCACGGGCGCGGCACTGTCGGCCCGGACGACGCTCGAGAGCCAAACCGCGGTGCAATATCTCCTTTCGACGCCGGTTCTCTCGAGCATGTATGGCTACGGCCTCGGTTATCTACCGACGGTGATGCTCGGCCTGGCCTTTTCGTTCCTGATCTGGTTCCTGCCGAACACCAAGGTGAATGCTGTTTCAGCGATCCTGGGCGGCGTGATCGCCGCCGTTCTGGTCGCGGGCGCTCAGAACGCATATCTGGAGCTGCAGATCGGAGTCGCGCGTGCCAACACCGTGTTCGGCACCTTCTACGCGATTCCCTTGCTGTTCGTCTGGTTGTATTGCTTCTGGGCCATCGTACTCTTCGGCGCGGAAGTCGCGTTTGCGCATCAGAACCTGCACCTCTATCGCGACGAGGTGCGCGGACACAAGACGGGGGCGGCCGACCGCGAGGCGATTGCGATGTCGATCGCGCTCGAGATCGCCCGGACCTTCCGCGACGGCCGCGAATGCTGGACCGCCGACACGCTGGCCGACGCACTCAACGCGCCGGTGCGGATCGTGCGCGATCTGCTTGGACACCTCGAAAGTTCGGGCATTGTGTCGCGACGATTCGATGGAAACGGCGAGGGGGGGGTGCAGCTCGGAAGCCCGGCGGACAAGATCCGGCTGACGGATGTAATCGTCAGTGTCCGCGGCACACGCGAACGGCTGCGCGGGGATGCCGAGGTCGCGCGGCCCGTCGAGAAACTGCTTGCGACGCTGAACGAAGGCGAACACGCGCAGGCCGCGGGACGCACGCTCGCCGACCTGCTCGCCGGGGTTCCGCCGCGCCCAATCGGGGAAGCCGCGGGTTCCGGCGTCGCGGCGTCGGTTGACCCTTCCGCAGGCCGGGGGTAGGGTCGGGCTTCGCCTTCTGCGGCGGGTTCCCGATGCGCATCTACCTCGACCACAATGCCACCACACCGGTTCGGCCCGAAGTTGCCGATGCCATGGATGTCGTACAGCGCTCACTCTTCGGAAACCCCTCCAGCGTGCACGAAGAGGGCTCGGCTGCCAAGGCGGAGTGCGACCGCGCGCGCGCGCGTGTGGCGAGTCTTCTTGGGGTCGAGCCCGCCGACGTGCTGTTCACGGGTGGTGCGACCGAAGCCAACAACACGGCGCTACTCGGGCTTCTCGCTCAGCGCACGCTAGGACCCGGGCACATCGTCACCACGAATGTCGAGCACCCGTCGGTCGACGCGCCGCTCGAGTGGCTCGAACACGCAGGCTGGTGCGTGACGCGGATACCGGTCGATTCCGAAGGCCGAGTCGACGAAGACGCCGTGGTGGCGGCTGTCACCCCGGAGACTGCACTGGCCTCGGTGATCTGGGCCAACAACGAGACCGGCGTGCTGCAACCGGTCGAAGCCGTCGCTGCGGCCATGCGCGAGCGAGGGGTGCCGTTTCACTCCGACGCGACCCAGGCTATCGGCAAAGTGCCGGTCGATCTCTCGAGCGTTCCGGTCGATCTATTGTCGCTGTCTGCCCACAAGCTCAACGGCCCGAAAGGGGTCGGCTGCCTCATCGCGCGCGGTGGAATGGCCTTCGATCCGTTGCTCCTCGGTGGGCCGCAGGAGCGGCGACGTCGCGGCGGTACCGAGAACGTTGCGGGCATCGCGGGCCTGGGCGTGGCGTGCGAGCTCGCGGAGAATGAGGGGAGGGAGCGCACCTCGCAATATCGCGCGCTCCGTGATCGCCTCTGGGAAGGCCTCCAATCGAAGATCCCGGACATTCGACGCAACGGATCGGCCGCCCACGTGCTGCCGAACAGCTTGAACGTCGAATTCGAAGGCGCGGCAGGTGAGATCCTGCTGCAGGCGCTCGATCTCGAAGGAATCGCGGTGTCGTCGGGCGCGGCATGTGCCTCGGGGACGATCGAGCCGTCGCACGTACTGCTTGCGATGGGGCGATCGCCGGAAGCCGCTCGTGGGTCGCTGCGAATGAGCGTCGGCTTCGGAGTCGACGAGGCGCAGATCGACCAGGTACTGGCCGTGCTGCCCGACCTCGTCGAACGCGCGCGTCGTGCGAGCAGGGTATGAGCGAGCGCACGGTGGTGGCAATGTCGGGCGGGGTCGATTCGTCGGTCGCAGCGGCATTGATGGTAGAGCGGGGCCACGAGGCGATCGGGGTCACGATGTCTCTCGCGGGCGACGGCTCGCGCTGTTGCTCGATCGCAGATGCGGACGACGCCCGCCGCGTGGCGAGCGACCTCGGGATGCGTCACTTCATCGCGAACTACGGCGATTCGTTCCGGCGCGCGGTAAAGGAGGTATTCGCTGACGAGTATCTCGCCGGCCGAACGCCGATCCCGTGTGTCACCTGCAACACCAAGTTCAAATTCGAATATCTGATCAACCGCGCACAGGTCTTCGGTGCCGCTTGCGTTGCGTCGGGTCACTATGCGCGGATCGACGACGATCCTGAGACCGGCTTGAAGCGGCTGCGTACCGCCGTCGACGTGTCGAAGGACCAGACCTACTTCTTGTTCGAGCTGAAGCAGGAGCAGTTGTCCGCCGTACTGTTTCCGCTCGGGAATATGGTGAAGTCCGAGGTGCGTTCCCACGCGCGGCGAATCGGACTCGAGACCGCGGACAAGGCCGAGAGTCAGGAGATCTGTTTCGTCCCCGACGGCGACTACGCGGCTGCAGTGGAACGAATTCGCCCGGAGGCATTGCCTGGCGAGGGTGACATCGTCGATGCGAACGGAAACGTGCTCGGCCGTCACGCGGGGATCCATCACTTTACGGTCGGGCAGCGCCGCGGGCTGGGCCTGAGCGCATCGAAACCTCTCTACGTGTCGGCGATCGATGCCGCCAACAACCGCGTCGTGGTGGGCGAGCGTGAAGATCTCGATGCCGCCATTGCCTGCGTTCAACGGGTGTCGTGGGTGGCCGGAGGCCCGCCGGATCGATCGCTGCGTACGCGCGTGAAGATCCGCCACGGCGACCCGGGAGTCGCCGCGGAGCTCGACACCTGCAAGGACGGTTCGGTCCGAGTCGTGTTCGACGAGCCCGCACGTGCGGTCACGCCGGGCCAGGCTGCGGTCTTCTACGACGGAGACGTCGTGCTCGGGGGTGGTTGGATCGCGGGGCGGATCGCTTGAACCAGCATTCCGAACGCGATTCGATCGAGGGTCTCGCGGAAGCCATCGGTTACGAGTTCAAGGATCCGGCACTCGCGGAACTCGCGCTGTCGCATCCGTCGTATGCGCACGAACTCGATGGTAGTCGCGGTAACGAGAGGCTGGAATTCCTCGGCGATGCGGTGCTCGACCTTGTGGTGAGCGAGTTGCAATTCCAGCTGCACCCGGATTGGAGCGAGGGCGATCTGTCGCGCTCGCGCGCCGCGCTGGTGAACAAGGACGCGCTGGCGGAGCGCGCTCGCTCGATCGGCCTCGATCGCTTCGTGAAGCTCGGGCGCACCGAACGCCGCAGCGGGGGGCAGCACAAGGATTCGGTGCTCGCAAATTGCCTCGAAGCGGTCATCGGTGCGATGTACCTCGATTGCGGGCTCACGGTCGTGCGTGCGTGGGTGGAAGAGACCTTCGCCGACGGCTTTGCAGCGGGAAGTACGCCCGAGCGCCGGGACGCGAAGACGAGGTTCCAGGAGTGGGCGCATGCCCGGCTCCAGGCGACGCCGGGTTACCGGACCACGTGCGACAGCGGCGTCGAGAACGACGAGGAGCGTTTCACCGTCGAAGTGGTGGTCGACGACGAGATTTGGGGCGTGGGTGCGGGGCGTTCGAAGCGGGTTGCCGAGCGTGCGGCCGCCCAGGCGGCGATCGAACGTTGCGAGGAGTCAGATGCCTGAGCGCCCGTACCGCGCCGGGATCGTGGCGCTACTCGGCAAGCCGAACGCGGGGAAGTCGACTCTGCTGAATCGCCTGCTGGGTTGGAAGCTCGCGATCGTGACCGACAAGCCCCAGACGACACGCAGCCGGATCCTCGGTGTGCTCACGTGTGAAGACGCGCAGTTCGTGCTGCTCGACACCCCCGGGTTCCATGCGGGCACGAAGGCACTGAACCTCGCGCTGAACGAGATCGTCGACGAGGTCGCCAAGGGCTGCGACGTCGCACTGTTGCTGGTGGACCTGCTGCGCGGCTGGGACGAAGAGCACGAAGTGCTGGCCGAGCGCCTGGCTGAGGCCGGGACACCGCTGCTCGTCGTGGGGACGAAGAGCGATCGGGCCGATCGGGCGCGCCCCGAGTGGCCGGATTCGGCTCCGGAGCCGCAGATCGTCTCGGGAAAGACCGGCGCCGGCGTCGACGCGCTGCTCGACCGGATCCGTACGCAGCTACCGGTCTCGCCACCCCTCTATCCCGAGGATGAGCTCAGCGATCGGCCGATGCGATTCCTCGGCGCCGAGCTGGTGCGCGAGGCCGCGTTCGACTCGCTCAGCCAGGAACTCCCGTACGAGCTCGCCGTCGAAGTCGTTGAGTGGGACGAAAAGCGCCCGGACCTCGTGCGAATCCGCGCGAACCTGCTCGTGGAACGCGCATCGCAGAAGCAGATCGTGATCGGACGCGGCGGGCAGGGGATCAAGCGCATCGGGGTACGCGCGCGCCGCGAGATCGAGAAGCTCGTGGGGCGACAGGTACACCTCGATCTGTGGGTGAAGGTCGAACCGAAATGGTCCAAGAAGCCGAAACGGCTGAAGGCTCTCGGATACGATTGACTCCCGGTCATCGTCTCGAAGTGATTGACTCGGAAGTCAGGCTTCGTGTAATTTGTAAATTCCTGCTCGCGAGATACTCATCGCAGTAGCGCGCCATGAAACCCCCTGACGGGTCCAGTCTCCGACGGGATCCGTTTTTTCGAAGTTCTTCAGGAGACGGCATGGGTCAGAAGGAAGTTGTTATCGCCAGCGCGGTGCGAACCCCGATCGGATCGTTCCAGGGAGTGTTCTCGTCGCTCTCGGCGTCGGATCTCGGTGCAGTCGCCGTTCGGGAGGCCGTGCGACGCGCGGCCGGTAAGCCCGAAGATGTCGATCGTGTGATCATGGGCAACGTGCTCTCGGCCGGGATGGGACAGGCACCCGCCCGCCAGTGTGTGATCAAGGCCGACTTTCCCGTGAATGTCGGAGCCGTCACGCTGAACAAGGTCTGCGGTTCTGGCCTCCAGGCGGTGATGTACGCCCGCCGGGAAATTCTGATCGACGACGCCGACGTGGTCGTGGCCGGTGGCATGGAGTCGATGACCAACTCGCCCTATCTGCTGCCGGCTGGCCGCGGCGGCCTGCGAATGGGCAATGGCGAAGTGGTCGACTCGATGATCGCCGATGGCCTCTGGGACCCCTATGACGATCACCACATGGGTGTCTGCGGTGACGCGACGGCGGCGAAGTACGGCTTCACCCGCGAGGACCAGGACGAATTCGCGGCGACCAGCTATCGCCGCGCGCTGGCCGCGCAATCCGCTGGCAGCTTCAAGGACGAGATCGTTCCTGTCGCCGTACAGCAGAGGAAGGGCGAGGCGTTGCTCGTCGACCAGGACGAAGAGCCGGGCCGCGGCAATATCGAAAAGATGGGCAAGCTGCGCGCCGCGTTCACGAAGACCGGCACGGTGACGGCCGCCAACGCCTCGTCGATCAACGACGGCGCTGCGGCGTTGCTGGTGTGTTCGGCCGATGTTGCCAAGGAGCGTGGCTACACGGTGCTCGCGAAGATTCTCGCGGACTCGACCGCTGCGGTCGAGCCGAAATGGTTCACCGTGGCGCCGGTCGAGGCGCTCTCGAAACTCTATGCGAAGACCGACAGCAAGGCGGGCGACTGGGATCTCTACGAGATCAACGAAGCCTTCTCGTGCGTCACGATGGCCGCGATGAAGGATCACGGCATCGATCCCGAGACGGTCAACGTGAACGGCGGCGCGGCCGCGCTCGGTCACCCGATCGGCTGCTCGGGTGCTCGGGTACTCGTGACGCTGCTGCACGCGCTCAAGAACCGTGGCAAGAAAACCGGAATCGCGACGCTCTGCATCGGTGGCGGCGAAGCG
>CAXMSF010000012.1:0-2329 GCA_964196055.1 uncultured Gammaproteobacteria bacterium
GTATTCGTTCAACGCGAGCGCCGACACCGCTCCGAAGATTTCGCCCGGCCCGAGCACTTCAAGGCTGGTGATGCGCCCGTTGCTCGAACTCTTGTACAGGCGAACTTCGCCGTGCTTGACGCACCACAGATATTCCGCGGGCGCGCCTACGAAGTAGAGCACCTTCCCGCGCGCGAAGGTGGTATCGGACAGGTACTGTCGTGCAGACTTCAGGCGCTCCGGTCCCAGGGCCCGAAAGAACTCCGCATCTTGCAGCGCCGGATCAGCTTTCGTGGACACCGCGTCTCCCGTCGGTATGATGGAGATCATATCCGAGCCGTCGAGCGTGTGGGAGGATTTACGGCGGGAAACCGGATCATGGGAAGGGCCGCATGTCGGAGAACGGAAAACGAGATCCGCTGTCGACGATCGAGGACGCCCACGATCGGATCGATGCCTGGTTCGAAACGACCCGATCCGTGCTCGCCACCGACGAGGCCGCGACTGCCTGTGCGCAGCTCCGCGACGCGCTCGAAAGTCACTTTGCGCAGGAAGAAGATCTCTACTTTCCGACGCTCTGGCAGCTTCGGCCCGATTGCGAGAAGACCCTGCGCGGACTGATTGCCGCGCATGCCGTCTACCTCGAGAAGGTCGACAAGACGGCGGAGTTCATCGGCGCGGGTCGACCCGACGACGCCGTGGCGTGCTTCGAGGAACTCCAGGCGCTGTTCGCCGCGCACGAGGTCGAAGAAGAGGAAACGCTCCGCGCCATGCGTTGACGCGGGCGAGCGCTTCGCCACGCTCAGATCTTCACCAGCTCGACCCGGGTGCCACGATCGGGGCAGCCGGGCTCGCCCATCAGCAGTGTCGGCTGTAGTTGGAAGTAGCCGCCGGCGAGGTGGATCGGATTCATCGGGCTCGGGATCAGCGACTGATACGACTTGCCGCCCTTGAATTGGAACGGCTCCCAGGCGTGGTAGGCGACCACCTGGCCCGCGCGGACCGAGGGCGTGATTTTGGCCTGGACGTCGAAGGCGCCGATGTCGTTGTAGACACGGACCATGTCGCCGTCCGCAATGCCGCGCGCCGCCGCGTCTTCCTCGCCCATTACGATGATGGGCTCGCCACGTTGGAGATTGAGTAGACCCTTGTGGTCGCGCCACGAGGCATGGATCGACCAGCGGTTGTGGCCGCCCGTCATCTTCAGCGGGTAGTCACCGCCGATCTTCGGGTTTTCCTTGTGCACGGGAAGTTCTTCGCCGAGTTCGAAGAAGTACTCGTGGTCGATGTAGAACTGCATCCTTCGCGTGAGCGTCGGCCAGGGTTGCTTCTTCTGGACTTGCCAGGTGTTGGCCGTGATGGTTTCGTTCGGCTCGATGTCGGTTCCGTGTCCCATCTGGGATGGGGTCACTCCGAGGCCGGTATAACGGGCGTAGCCCTTCTGCTTGAGCTCTTCCCAGCTGATGCCGCCGAGGTTCGTAGTCAGCTCGAGCATCTCGGCGAGGAACTCTTCGGTGTTCTCCTCGGTGTAGCGGCCGCCGAAGGTGAACCAGTCGTAGACTTCGTCGAGGCGCCGCACCTCACCGCTGCGATCCTTGAATTCGAAGATTCCGCGCTCCTTGGCTCGTTGCTGCAGAGTCTTGAGGAACAGGCAATGAAATTCCCAGTCGGTCTTCGATTCTCCGAGGGGGTCGACCGCGGCGGTGGTGACGTGACTGAAGGGCGTAATGGGCGAGCCCCAGGTGATGTCGTCCTTCTCGTACCAGCCGGCCGCCGGGAATACGTAATCGCTGAAGCGGGCTGTGTTGCTCATGCGCCAGTCGACGGTCACGAGCAGGTCGAGCTTGGGCAGCAGGTTGTCGATCATGCGGTCGTATCCGCGCACGCGCCGCAGCAGGTTTCCGCCGACCTCGAAGAGGATCCGGGTCGGCTGCTGGGGGACGATCTGCCAGCCGCGTTCGACGGCTTCGTCGAAGTACTCCTTGAATTCTCTCGGCAAAGACGGGTCCCAGCGCTTGGCGCTGCCGTACAATTCCTCGAGGCCGCCGTATTTGTACAGCCAGAGCGGCGTCGCGAGGTAGCGGCCCGATTTGTACTCGAGCTGCGTCAGCGCGGCGATCATCATTTCGGTCGAGTAACCCTGGAGCTTCATCCTCGCCATGGCGGGGGCCGACTTCATCCCGAGCAGCGCGAGGCCGAGCTTCGGCGGCAGCTTGCCGTCGGCGACCGCGAGCGCGTCGGGCCCCGCAATCGAGAGGTAGGGAAACGCGGCGATTCCAGCGCCTCGCTTGCCGACTTGCCCCGCGAGAGTGAAGGCGAGGATCATCGCTCGCTCCATCTCCATGCCGTG
>CAXMSF010000013.1:0-14091 GCA_964196055.1 uncultured Gammaproteobacteria bacterium
CGACGTAACGTCGATCTACGAAAACGGCAAGCTCGTTCGCCGCGAAATCGCCGACCCCAACATGGTTCCCCTGTAGACCGGACTATTCCGCGTCCTCGGGTTCGCCCATTTCGAACTCGAGCACCTTGCGCTGCTGCTCACGGAATCGCTGGATACGATCGCGCTCGATCAACAACATCAGCTGCTTGTTGCGCTCGCGGATGCGATCGAGCTCGAGCGAGAGTTCGCGAGAAGTGAGGCCCGCCGTCTCGAAGGTGAGATCGAATTCCACGCTACCGCTCGCACCGTTCGTGGAGAGAGCCGTCACTCGTACCCGGTTCTTTCCTTCGGTCACCGGAACGAAGCCCGAAAAACTCCCGTCCGGTGAGAGATCTACATCGTAGGAAACCTCGCGCGTGGTCAGGTTCGTTAAGATCACGTCCTCGACATTCGCAAACGTCACGCCCTGCAGGAACGCGATGATGTCACCCGGATTCTGGACCGGCATGAAGGTGCCCAGACTGATGCGTGCGATCTCGGTTGCTGCAATCGGGTTCGTGAGCGCGTTGGGTCCGAGCGCATAGGTGTTGACCGTAATGCCGGCCTTGTGGGCGAGGCGCGCCGCATTGAGCGCCGCCTCGGTGTCGCCCGGATCGGAAGCCGATCCCGAACCGATCGGGAATGTCGGCAGCCCGTCGGTCAGGAAGAGCACGACCTTCTTGGCACCGTCGCGCGGGGCGCTCTGCGAGCCCGACAGGTTCGCGAGCTCAGTGACCGCGAGCCTCAGTCCGGCCGCGAAATTCGTCCCGCCACGCGGCCCGCGCGCAATGATGCCCACCAATGCACGCTGTACCTTGTCGTAGTCGTTCGTAAGCGGCACTTCGACCCAGGCATCCTGCTGGTCGAAGCGCACGCGGTTGCCCGTGAGCGGATTCATCTCGCCCGAGAAACTGATCACGCCGACGCGCACCCGCGCGGGGTCGAGCGTCGTAAGCAGCGCGCGTGCCGCACTGATCTCGGCCGCGAGGATCGAATCGCCCGAGTCGGTGTTGCGCAGATCCGGCGGATAGGTGCCGGGGGGGACCAACTCCAGATACGGATCGAAACCGACCTCACCGTCACCGTCGACATCGACACCGCTCGCGATCTTCGTCGAACCCGAGACATCGATGATCAGCACCACGTCGAAATCTGCAGGCCGTTCGCCGTCCGCCATCGCATTACCACTGATCGGCGCCTGATGCACCTTGTTGCGCACGGGCTCCCCAGGCAGCGGGTTCGTGATCGCGATGCGCACGCTCGCCCCGCCATCGGCCGCGGGAACAGCGGTCGCGACGAATGCCGCAACGAACGCGACGAGCGCACACGCGGCGACCGATACCAAGTGAAACCGGATTCGGAAATTCACGTCGCGGGCACCTCGCTGGGCGGCTCCGCGACTTCGGGAGTCTCGGGCGCGGGCAGCCGCTCTGCCGGCGCGGCTTCGGCTTCGGGCGGCTCCTCGGGCTCGTGGCGCTCGTCCGCCGGAAGATCCTGGGCGGGAATCGTCGGCGCTTCGGAGAAGCGATCGATCTGCTCCAACGAAGCACTGATATCACGCAGCCCCGCCAGAACCACCTGGCCGACGATCGCGAGACTCTGCTCCGAACTGCGATCGAGGGTGTCATCCTCGGTGTATCGCACGAGTTCCGTTTCGCCGTCGCCGAAGCCGATGTCCTCGATCGTCACGACGCGCCGCAAGCCGCGATCGAAGAAGACCCGGTGCCCGGAGTCGGGCGCTTCGAAGGCGCTGTCGGCGGGGAACACCTCGCGATGGCCGAGCCTGGCGGCCGCTTTCCAGAATGCGTCGCGATAGATCCGATGCGAGAAGCGATCGCGCGTGATGCGGAGGTCGGCGTCCGAGACCCGGTTCAGGTGAAGGAGCAGTCGCACCTTCGAAAGGCTGCGCTCCTGCGCCAGGTCTCTAGCGGCCGATCGACTCCCGAGCAACGCGCCGGCCGGATTCTCTTCCGTTCCACGCCCAAGCGGCGCTTCGCCATCGAGGAAGAAGAATCGCGTGGTGTACGGCAACGGTTTCTCGACCAGCACTCGGGCGAGCTCGAGCAGCACCGCGGCCCCCGACGCGCCGTCGTTGACGCCGGCGAAGCGAAAATTCTCGTGATAAGCGCTGTCATAGGGTGCGATCAGCAGAATCAGATCGTTCGAATTCCCCTGAATCGTGGCGCTGAGGTTGACGAGTTCGAGAGCGGTCGGCGCTTCCTCACTGCCGAAGCGAAACCCTCTCGAGGCCGGCTCCACCTCGAGGCCGAGGGCCGCGAGTTCGGATGTGATGTATTCGCGCGCCTTCGCAGCCCCGGGAGTACCGACCGACCGCGGCCCGATCGCAGCCAACGCCTCGAGATGTTTCCACGCGCGCGGACCCGAGAATTGGCCTACGAACACGGCCTGGGCCGGTGCCCCGGCGGCGGTACCGCTCCTCGCCGCCGGAGCGGTGGCGGGCGACGACCGGCAGCCGGAGCCGAAAGTTCCCATGGCGGCGATCAAGATCAGCAGAACAGCCTTCTGTGGTCGCATTTCGAGTCGGATCTCCAGCAGTGCCTGCCCTGAATACGAGAAGTTTACCGCGTTGTTGGGACGTCGCTCCGCGCCGTCGATTCGAATCCATCCCGGAGAAAGTCGCGACTTCGCCAATTTTCCTGACACGTTTCGTGTTGCTGGGCCACTTCCAGCACAGAGACCCCTCTCTGGCAGGGTTCTTCAAGAGTGGAAGGCAGGGCCTCGCCGTGCGGGGTTCTGCCTTCCAACCCGCCCCGCCCCGACATCCCAGGCCCCCGACCCCGGTCCCCGGAATCAACTTCGATGTCGCGTGTCTGGAGCGCCGCACTGCACGGCGTCGACGGGGTGCCGGTCGAGGTCGAGGTCCGGATCAGCTCACAGCTGCCGCGGATCGACATCGTCGGATTGCCCGATCCTTCGGTTCGGGAAAGCGCAGCCCGCGTTCGAGCTGCAATCGCCGGTGTCGGCCGGTCTCTCCCGAACCGCCGCATCACCGTCAACCTGGCGCCCGCGGGGCTACGCAAGGCCGGCGCCGGCCTCGATCTGCCGATCGCGGTCGGAATCCTCGCCGCGGATGGCGCGTTCGAGGGGCCGACGCTGGATGGTCTCGCACTGGTCGGCGAACTCGCCCTCGACGGCCGCCTGCGGCCGGTTCGCGGTGCGCTCGCGCTCGCGCTCGCCGCCCGCGAGGCCGGATGCAAGCACCTGATCGTGCCGTCCGGCAACGCGACCGAAGCGGGCCTGTGCCCGCAGCTCGACGTGCGCAGCGCCCACGACCTCGAAGGCGTGCTCGAACACCTTCTCGGCGTCGAAGCGCTACCGATTGCGAGCACCCGATTGCCCGCGGAACGGAGCGCGGTAGGGCTGGACCTCGCGGACGTCCACGGCCAGCAGACCGGACGGCGCGCGCTCGAGGTCGCCGCCGCGGGCGGTCACGCGCTGTTGCTGCGCGGCGCGCCGGGCTCGGGCAAGAGCATGCTCGCGCGTCGTCTGCCCGCGCTACTGCCGGAGCTCGACTTCGAAGAGGCCCTCGAGGTCACGCGGATCCACGGCGCCGCCGGGCGGATTCCGGCCGGATCCTCGGTCCTCATGCAGCGCCCGTTTCGCGCGCCGCACCACACTGCGAGCACTGCGGGGCTATTCGGCGGCGGGAATCCGCCGGCGCCGGGCGAAGTTTCACTCGCCCATTCCGGCGTGCTCTTCCTCGACGAGCTGCCGGAGTTCGATCGCCGCAGTCTCGAAGCGCTGCGGCAGGTGCTCGAGGAACGCTGCGTCATCATCGCGCGGGCCCGCGCGAGCTGCGAGTTCCCGGCGCGCTTCCAGCTCGTCACCGCAGCAAACCCCTGCCCCTGCGGCTGGCACGCAAGCGGCACGCGCGATTGCCGCTGCGACGACGGCGCGCTGGCGCGCTACACCGCCCGCATCTCGGGGCCACTACTCGACCGAATCGACCTCCACGTCGAGCTACGGCCGGTCGCCTGGCGCGACCTCGACTCCGCGGCCGGCGGCGAATCCAGCGCGACGGTGCGCGCGCGGGTCACCACCGCACGTGCAATCCAAGCACGCCGCCGCGCGAGCACCGGATGCCGCAGCAACGCCGAGCTCCCCGACGCGGTGCTGGACGACACCGCGCGCGCGACCCCCGAAGCGCGCCAGCTGCTCGGTCGCGCGGTCGAGACCTACGGCCTCTCGGCCCGCTCCGCCAGGCGGGTCTTGAAGGTCGCGCGCACGATCACGGACCTAGCGGGTGAAGATCCGACAGGAACTGCAGCCATGGCCGAGGCCCTCACCTATCGCAGCACCGCATACGACACGAGCCGATCACCCGGAACGAAATGAGCGTCTGCTGCGAACTACTTCAAACCGGACGACGATTCGCGCACGCCGGAACCCGCGTGACGTCACTCCGGATTGAAGCCCCACACCTCGAATGGGTCGAGCGGCAAGAAGTAGATTTCGCGTTGGCCGTCCTCCCACTCGATGTACTTGAACGCCTCCGAGCGAAAGGCCCGATAGGTCTCGGGGAGTCCGAAGCCCGGTTCCCATTCGATCTCGAAGTGATGCCGCCAACTCACCTGCTTCCCGAAGATCAGCGGCAGCAGGCTGCGACCATCTGCGTCCAACTCGCCACCCGCCAATTCTGCGAGGGTCGGCGCGAGATCGATGTTGAGTACGAGTTCGTCGACGTCGCGATGCCGCAAGCGCGGATTCCACACGATGAGAGGCACGCGAATCGATTCCTCGTACGGCACCCCCTTGCCCAACACCCAGTGCTCTCCGAACATGAAACCGTTGTCCGACGTGAACAGGATGATGGTGTTGTCGGCGAGACCCAGCTCTTCGAGCTTCGCACGGATATTCGCCACCGCTTCGTCGACGCTCAACAAGATCTCGAGATACTTCGGAAAGCCGACATCCCAGATCGGGTCGAAATCCCCCTTGCCCGCCCTTTCCTGGAGGTAGGCCGGCTTGTCCCGCATGTCGGCCTCTTCGAAGCTCGGTGGTTTCGGCGGGGCCTGCCCCGTCAATTCGCCGACGTGCCGCGCCGCGGGAAAGAGCGGAACATGCGGTCCCCAGAACGAGAGCATCAGGAAGAAGGGTGCGTCGGTGTTGTTCTCGATGTAATCGAGTGCGTAATCGGCGATCAGATCCGTCGAATATCCCGTCTCCCGGCGGTGCACTCCGTTCCAGCTCATGACCGGGTCGAGATAGAGCGAGCCGCGGCTGAACAGGTCCCCGATGCCGTCCCGGAATACCCGCCAATCGTCCCACCCGGGTGCCACTTCCGGAAATTGATCGCGGTATCCATTCAGGTACTTGCCGTACAGCGCAGTCCGATAGCCCTGCTCCTGGAGCTTCACCGCAATCGTGTCGCTCGGATCGAACTGCCCCGACGCGCCCTCGTTCAGCGTGATCCCCAACGTGCTCGCGAGCCGGCCGGTCAACGTGCTCGCACGGCTCGGGCCGCAGACGGGCGTCGTGACGAAACTGTTCGTGAACTGCACGCCTTCGTCCGCCAGCTTGCTGACGGCCGGCATGGTATCCAGCGAATCCCAGCGTTGATCGTCGGTGTAGACGATGATGATATTCGGCTTGTCGAAACTCACTGCCCGACCGTGTCCGCGATGACGCCGCCGACTCGTGCGCCGCGAATCAAAGCGGTCGCCCCCGGCTTCGGACGCGTCGGACCGGAATAGCGCCGTGTCACCGGCCGGAAGGTCGGCCATCGCATCGCCGAATAGCGGGCAGAGAATTCCGAATGCTGCGAACGCAATCGAGACCAGCGACTTCACGAGCACACCTCGAGCGGTCGACGAACCGGAGGGCTGGCTGCTGCGCGAGCTGCGGAGACAGATCCGACACGGCGATCGCTTCGTGTCCAACAGTGTACGTTGGGAGGGAGGCGAGATGTGGGTTTTCTGCCCCCAAGGCAGGTGCGAAACCATCTGGGCATTGGCCGGAAGCACACGCGAACCGCACGGAGCCGCTTGCTGCTCGCGCAGCTTCCCGAGCCCATTTCAGCCCAGGTCGAATTCCCGCCGCAGCGCGGCGAGCGGGCGCTCCCAACGCCCATGGGGAACAGGCGGAAGGTCGACGCCGCAACGAACTCGTGGTTCAGAGAAAGCTCTGCAGCAGCGTCGCCGCAATCCCGCTGATGAAGATGCCCTTCTTCAACCGGGGAATGTTTCCCCACCAGTTTTCCGTTTCCCCGCTGAAGGCACCCGAACCGATGCACACGTACGCGATTCCGATGACCGCGTAGCTGGTGAGGAACAATTTGAACACCGCGAGATTCGACACGCCGGCAATATAGCGGGCTATCATCCGGCCTGCGGTGTCGACCGCGCGCGCCCGCGCACTCGCGATGATTCGAAAGCCGATGGAGCAACACCATGCAGCGTGGCAACCAGCGTCTGATCGCGCTCCTACTCCTGCTCGCTACCGCCGCAGTCGCCGACGAAGGCGGGGAGGTCTTCGAGCCCGGCGACCATTGCGTGGCCTACCGGACCGTCAAGGAAATGTGGTTCGGCTCGGAAGTCGAAGTCGTGGGACGTAGCTGTGAAGTCAGCGCCAAGCTCATCGCCGTCGACGCGGGCTCACAGGTCGTCGTGAGCGTGCCGATCAAGAGCCTCCGCTCGGGCAACATGCTGCGCAACGGCAGCGTGGCGGACCTGCTGGGCGTAAAGCTGCAGTCCGACCTTCGCTTCACCTCCGACCCCATCGACGCCGATGCACTGCGCGACGACATCGCACGCGGCAGCTTCGTACTACCGGGAACCTTGAGCCTGGGGGAGAAGCCCTACCCGGTCGAATTCCCGCTCGAGATCGTCGAGCACGGCGGGAAACGCAGCGTGAAGGGGCGGCTCGAGACCACCTTCGAGGCCTTCAGCGTCGAGGTCCCCACCGTCATGGGTGGGTTCATCGCGAAGCCCCACGAGGAACTCGAGTTGATCGTGCACCTCGATATCGCGCAGGTCGACGGTCTCGACGCCTGGGCCGTCGCGGCCGGACTCGAGTAGCCGAACGCCGCCCGTGCCAGGCCGGCCGAAGCGGGCCGTTTTTTGACATCCCCGTTCCAGAATCGTCACTCTGATCGGGATCGCTGCGAGGCCCCCTCTCGGAAGCGGCGAGAAAAACGTTTAATTTCAAATACTTACAAAACCTCCCCAATTCGTGAATTTCTGGCATGAAACATGCTTCAAACAAGTGTGAAGGGGAGAGGAACATGAGTGCCGCTGCGGGCGTCCGAATCGAGAGTGCCGAGATTGCCACCAGAGACGAGCCGCTGTCGCTGACACTGCTCGAACTGGTCGAGGCCGTGAACGACGTCGCTTCGAGTGACGACGAGGTCGTTGCCACCGTCCGACACATGCTCCAGACCGGCCGCATTCGTCTCTGCGGCAACTTCCGAGGAGTGCCTGCCGGCGTTTTCGGCTGAGCCGTCCGCTCCCCCTCGAGTCCCGAATCACTCGCCCTGCCCATTCCGCGATTTCAGGGAATTTCCCCCCGGCAACACTCCGCGCCTTGACCGCCATGCGTGAGGAGTGGAACATCGCTGCCGTTCACGGGGGTGACGATCATGGCCAAGACGAAGGCCAAGGCTCGCAAGAAGAGCGGCGCGACTGCGAGCGCCAAGGCCCGACCCGCGAAGAAGCGCTCCAGGAAGGCGGCGACATCGACGCCCCGCAGGCGCACAGCGAGCACGGCCAAGGCCACAAAGGCGGTGCGTAAAGGGGCGCCGGCCGGCGCGACCGCGGCCGAACTCGCCACGAAGCAGCGAGACATTTCAGTCTCGGAGTTCTTCGCAAAGAACCGGCACCTGCTCGGCTTCGACAATCCCGCAAAGGCGCTACTCACGACCGTGAAAGAAGGCGTCGACAACGCACTCGACGCGTGTGAGGAAGGCGGCGTCCTGCCCGACATTCGGGTCGAGATCAGTCAGCTGGCAGAGACCCGCTTTCGCATCGCGATCGAGGACAACGGCCCCGGCATCGTGCGTGCGCAGGTTCCGAAGATCTTCGGCAGTCTGCTCTACGGCTCGAAGTTCCACCGGCTGCGCCAGAGCCGCGGCCAGCAGGGCATCGGCATCAGTGCTGCGGGGATGTACGGGCTGCTCACTACCGGGAAGCCCGTAAAGATCATCACCCGCGCTGGCCAACGCGCGAAGGCGCACCACTTCGAGCTCGTAATCGACACCCGAAAGAACGAGCCTAAGGTGAAGCGCGACGTCGAGATCGACTGGAGGAAGGGCCAGGGAACGCGCGTCGAAATCGAACTCGAGGGCACCTATCGCGGCGGCCAGCACTCCGTCGATTCCTACATCCGCCAGATCTCGCTCGCGAACCCCCACGCGCAGATCACCTACGTCCCGCCGAAAGCCGAAGCACATGGCGCCGAGCACACCTTTCCCCGGGTGACGAAGGAGATCCCGGAGGAGACAGCGGAAATCAAGCCGCACCCGTACGGGGTCGAGCTCGGCGTGCTGATGCAGATGTTCCGAGACACCAAGGCTCGCAATCTGCGTTCGTGTCTGAACGGAGACTTCAGCCGGGTATCCCCGAGAACCTCGAAGGAAATCTGCGAGAAGAGCGGCGTCGCAGCCACGCGGCGACCGAGCGAGATCGGCCGCGAGGAAGCCGAGAAGATCCACAAGGCCATTCAAGACACGAAGATCATGGCGCCGCCAACCGATTGCATCGCGCCGATCGGCGATGACTTGATCCTGCGCGCGCTCAAGGCCGAGGTAAGAGCCGACTACTACGCCAGCGTGACCCGGCGACCGGCCATCTACCGCGGCAACCCCTTCCTGATCGAAGTCGGCCTCGCGTACGGAGGCGAACTCACGTCCGAGGATTCCGTCACCGTCTACCGCTACGCGAATCGGGTTCCGTTGCAATACCAACAGGGAGCCTGCGCAATCACGAAGGCGGTGACGGGTACCGACTGGAAGCAATACCAGATGCAGCACCCACGCGGCGCACCGCCGCTCGGACCGATGCTGCTGATGATCCACATCGCGAGTGTCTGGGTTCCGTTTACGTCGGAGAGCAAGGACGCGATCGCCCACTACCCGGAAATCATCAAGGAGCTTCGACTCGCGCTCCAGGAATGCGGGCGGCGGGTCGCGACTCACATCCGCAAGCGCAAACGCGAGGCCGACGAGGAAAAGAAGCGCGCGTACATCGTGCAATACATCCCGCAGGTCGCTGTCGGCTTGCAACAGATCCTCGATCTGTCGGACAAGGACCGCGACAAGGTCGTGGTGAACCTGACCGATGTGCTCGAGCGAAGCAGGAAGATGTGACATGGCCGCACGCAAGAAGAAGACCAGCACGAAGAAGAGTACGGCGAAGAAAGCCACGACCAAGAAGACCGTGCGCAAGAAGGCCTCCGCACGCGGAACGGCCGGAAAGAAGACCGCGCGCAAGCGGGTGAGCGTGAGCGGCGAGAAGAGTCGCATGCGCAAGCAGGATGCGGCAACGATCTCGCTGATCGAGAATGCCGCGGGCGAGGTCTACCGCGACATCCGCAAGAAGGCCAAGCCCGACCTCGCGTTTCCCGTTCGTTCGCTCAAGAACGTCTCGTACTCGACGAAGAAGGGCTACTTCGAGATCGGCAAGCAGAAGAAGACCCGAACGCTCACCGTCAACACCGTGAAGAGCTTCGCCCAGACGTTGCGGATGATGGGCCTGTCGAAGGACCTCGTCGAGACCAACGACTTCGCAACCAAGCGGGATGCCTATTACCAGAGCAAGAACTGGGAGGAAGCGCGCTTCGACGACCAGAGCGAATCCGACACCGTGATGGACGACATCGAGGCGATGTTCTCGCTGCGCGGGACTTCGCGCGAGCAGCTTCGCTTCATCCCAGACGAGCACGGCGGCGCGGTTGCAGGCAGGCTGATCGTGCTCGACCCCGACCGCGAAACCGGCGAGATCGAGCGAATCGACTGCACCCGCTTCGGATCGGGCGCCTACTCGATTCCATCGAGCGTCGAGCAACTCTCGTTCGAGACCGATGCGAAGTTCATCCTCGCGATCGAAACGGGCGGCGTCTTCCAACGGCTCCAGAGCCACAAGTTCTGGCAAACGGAGAACTGCATCCTGATCTCCCTCGCGGGCGTTCCGACGCGCGCCACACGCCGATTCATCCGCAAGCTGTCGGACGAATGCAGGATTCCCGTCTACGCATTCGTCGACTGTGACCCGTACGGAATTTCGAATATCTATCGAACGCTCAAGGTGGGCTCGGGCAATGCCGCGCACTTGTCACAGTTCTTCTGCGTCCCTCAGGCGCACTTCCTCGGCGTGACGCCGCAGGACATCATCGACTACGAGCTGCCCACGCATCCCTTGCAGGATGTCGACATCAAGCGCGCAAAGGACGCACTCAAGAACGACCCCTTTTTCAAGGCCCACAAACCGTGGCAGAAGGCAATCGAGCAACTGCTGAAGATGGGGGTGCGGGCCGAGCAACAGGCACTGGCAAAATGGGGCCTCAACTACGTGATCGAAGAGTATCTCCCGCAGAAACTCGCCCACCGCGAACGATTCCTGCCCTAGCTCGACCCAAAGCGCGAGCCCCGCAATCGCCCAGCCGGTGGTATCCTCCTCGCCCAGGATCCGGCATGAGACGAATGCCGAGGAGGCTGTGAATCGATGAAGGGCATCCTGCTGGCTGGTGGTTCCGGCACCCGACTGCACCCGATCACGCGCGGCGTCAGCAAGCAGCTGCTGCCGATCTACGACAAGCCGATGGTCTACTATCCGCTGTCGACGCTGATGCTCGCGGGCATCCGCGACGTGCTGTTGATCTCGACCCCGGAGGATCTCCCCGCCTACCAACGGCTACTCGAAGGAGGCGAGCGTTTCGGGATCCGGATCCAATACGCCGAGCAGCCTCGGCCCGAGGGCCTCGCGCAGGCGTTCATCATCGGACGTGATTTCGTGGGCGACGACCGCGTCGCTCTCGCGCTCGGCGACAACGTCTTCTACGGCCACGGCATGCAATCGGTGCTCCTGGGTGCAGCCGCGCGTGAGGAAGGCGCCACCGTGTTCGGCTACTGGGTCAATGATCCGGAGCGATACGGCGTGGTGGAGTTCTCGGGCGACGGCGCCGTGCTCGGCATCGAGGAAAAGCCCGCGAAGCCGCTCTCGAACTACGCCATCACCGGCATCTATTTCTACGACAACCAGGTTCTCGACATCGCGGCGGGCCTCGAACCGTCGCCACGCGGAGAACTCGAAATCACAGACGTCAACCGCATCTACCTGGAACGTCGCCAGCTTCAGGTAGAACTGCTCGGGCGCGGCGTCGCCTGGCTCGATACCGGCACGAACGCGTCGCTGCTACAGGCCAGTAACTTCGTCGAGACGATCCAGGAGCGACAAGGTCTCAAGATCGCGTGTCTCGAAGAAATTGCGTTCCGGCAGGGCTACCTGTCGCGCGACGACCTCGCGAAGCTCGGCGAGGAAATGAAGAACTCACAGTACGGCGCTTACCTGACGCGACTCGCGCACGAAGGCCTCTAACGTGCTGAAGTTCATCGACACCGAACTCCCTGGAGTGGTGTTGGTCGAGCCCCAGATTCACGGCGACGAGCGCGGCTTCTTCCTCGAAACCTACCACGCCGAGAAATACCGCGAGGGCGGCATCCGCGAACGCTTCGTTCAGGACAACCATTCGCGTTCGTCGCACGGCATCCTGCGCGGCCTCCACGCACAGGCGCCGATCGCGCAGGGAAAACTGCTGCGCGTCATCGAGGGCGAAGTCTTCGACGTTGCGGTCGATGTCCGAGTCGGCTCGCCCGCGTTCGGAAAGCACGCCTCCGTGGTGCTGTCCGCCGAGAATTTCCGGCAAATCTACGTGCCGCCCGGGATGCTGCACGGTTTCGTAGTGACGAGCGAGGTCGCACAGGTCGAGTACAAATGCAGCGACTTCTACCGGCACGAGCAGGAATTCAGCGTACGCTGGAACGACCCGGAACTCGCAATCCGGTGGCCGATCACCGATCCCGTGCTGTCCGACAAGGACCGCAATGCGCCACTGCTGCGCGATGTACGAGACAAGCTGCTGCCGTACGAAGCCGAAGCGCGATAGCGACGCCTTGGCGCTTCGCGATCAGCGCTTCCGCGTCGTCCGGCGAAACGCGCAGCGATTCGCGGTCCTAGAAGTCTTCTTCGATGTCGCAGCCTTCGCTGCCGGCATCCGCGGTCAGTCGACCAGGCGCACCGCAGTAGGTGCAGTAGACCTCGTCGCCCTTCTTTTCGTCACCCGCGAGCGGCAGGTCGGCGCTACACACCGTACAGCTCAGATCTTTGATCATGGAGTTTCAATCGGAGCAACCGCGCCCGCGCTTGAGCCGGTCGCGACGGGCCCGGGCAGCCAGTGGGTCGCCCCATCCCAGCCCGACGTCCGAAGCTGAGCGCCGCCCGCGACGACCAGCAGCCCTTCGCAGCCAGGCTGCGACTCGACGAGTGAGAGCCCGACTTCCGGCGACAGGATCAACAGCGCTTTGCTGAGGGCTTCCGCGAGCGTCGCATCCCGAGCGACGATCACCGCCTGGCGTGGCTCCGTGAGCGGCCGTCCGCTGCGCGGGTCGATCACGTGCCCGTAGCGGCGCCCAGCGATCTCGACCCAATGACCGAAGCTGCTGGACACCGACAGCGCCTGGTCCGAGAGCGTAACGACGCCCAGGTCTGCCTCCTCGGGTCCGCGCACCAGCAGCCGCCAACCGGCCGAGCCCGTCGGCCGGCCGAGCGCGAGCGTGCTGCTCTGGCCGAAATCGAGCAGGGCGTTCGCGATGCCTCGCTTTCGCAAGGTCGGCCGCATGCGGTCGAGCGCAAAGCCCTTCGCGATGCCGCCGAGATCGACCGCGAAGCCGGGCTCGCGCAGCTCGACCTTCCCGTCCTCGTACACGCGGATCGCGTCGACGCCGACGCGCGCCTTGGCGCGCGCGAGCACTTCGGCCGTCGGCAACCGCTTCGCCACTGCGGCGTTGGTCCATAGCTGCACGAGTGGTCTGATCGTAACGTCGAACGCTCCGTGCGTGAGCTGTGCGTACGCGACCGATCGCTGCAGCAGTTCCGCAACTTCCGGGTCGACGGTCTGCGGCCCGGATCCGGCCGCGGCGTTCAAGCGACTGATCTCGCTCCGCGAGTCGAAGACCGTCATCAGTGCGTCCAGCCGCTCCGCGCCCGCGAACAGCTCCGCGAGCGTCGACCGCGCCTTGCGCTCGCCCACACCGTGCAGCGTGAGTTCGAGCACGGTGCCCATCACATAGCGACCGTCGGAAATCGCAGGCAGCTCGCGCTCGCCCGGGCCCGCGCAGGCCGCAACGAACAGGACCGCGAACAACGTCGCGGTGCGAAGCATCACGGCGGCGAGCTCGGCGGGTCGTTCCCCGTTCCGGAATAGTTGGACTGTGACCCCGAGAAGACGGCCCACAGCGACAACCCCACCAATGCCGCGAGGCTGCCCTCGAGCAGCAGGAAACCTGCGATCTTCAGGTAGGCGAACAGCGGATGAACGAAACGCACCGCCCAGCCCGACCCCTCGTCGAGCAACGCCGAGAGGAAGGGCACCGCGATCAACCACGCTTTGGTCCGGTTGCCCAGCGGCACGAAGAGCACGAGGTGCGTGAGCACCAACAGCAACATCCCCATCGCGAACAGATGGAAGTGCGACACTTCGAGCAAGCCCTGATAACTGCGCGGAGACAGGAAGCGCTCCTCGGAGCCGAGGTAGTACTCGACCACCGATGCAGCACTGAGGCTCATCTTGTTGAAGTACAGCAACGCGTTCGTGACCCACAGGCCGATCACGTAGAAGCTGTAGAGCACCACGATCGTCTGCAGCAGGCGGTTCCGGTTCCACTCGCCGGTGATGACGAAACGCACGGGCTGGCTCCTAGTTGCGCGATGGACGCTTTGCGGCCGATGCTTCGCGCTGCATGCTCCTAGATCTCGCTCGCGACCAGTATCTCGTAGAACGCCAGAGCGCGCCGCACACCGCGGGTCGTGGCGCGCGCCGAGAGCGTCGCACCCGCAATCCCGT
>CAXMSF010000014.1:0-39414 GCA_964196055.1 uncultured Gammaproteobacteria bacterium
GAAGCTTCGCTTTCGCCGAAGCTCGCCGAGCTCGACCGCGCCGTCCATCGCATCGCCGAGAAGGACTGCGATCGACCGTTGGATGCACTCGCCGAGGTCTGTCGCACGCATACCGATAACGGAAACGCACTGGACGGCATCTGTGTGCACGCCAAGGGCTACGGAACGCGCAGCTCGACGTTGCTGCAGTTTGGCCCCGAAGAAGATGATCGCGTCTTCCGCTATGCGGACGGCGCGCCTTGTTGCACGGAGTACGAGGACTACACCCCCCTCCTTCACGACCTGAGGCATGAGTCCGGGTACGCTGCAGGGGCAACCGCTGAGAGGTCAGCCAGTTGAGACGAATCGGAAGCAACATCAGGAAGCAGAATTCGGACGCGCGGGCGAACCGGATCATCAAGAACATCATCCACTATGTGGATGACGAAAAGCCGAAGAACGATTATCCGAAGAAGATCGTCTCGCCGTCGCGCCCTTCTGCCTGCTGCAACGAAGAGAACCGGACGATGGTGGGCGCCACGCGCGAAGTCGAGGGCTTCAAGTTCTGTTACAAGATCTGTGACAAGTGTGGCCATGCGGTCAAGTTCTACTTCCCGTCGGTGGGATCTACGAGCACCGCGGTGAAGGAATACCGCCAGTGGAAGCGCTACATGGTTCAATGACCCCAACGAGGGTTGAATTTCGATTGAGGCGGCCACTGGGCCGCCTCTTTCATTTCGAGGATCATGCAACGCGCGAAGCGTGTTGCACGCAACGATGTAGCGGCATCGGTCGCGAAGCGACCAACGCGCAACGAGGAGTCGTACGATCGAGAGCGTCGAAGAGGCCGCGGCCTATCTCGAAGGACTGATCGACTTCGAAAAGCAAGGCGACGTGCCTTACGAGCGGCTCGGTCTCGAGCCGATCCGCAACCTCCTCGCGCGGCTCGGCGATCCGCACCTCGATCTCCCGGTGATCCACATAGCGGGCTCGAAGGGCAAGGGCTCGACCGCGTTGTTCGTCGAGGCGATTGCCCTCGCGGCGGGCGAGCGAGTCGGGACCTTCACTTCCCCGCATCTCGAATGCTGGACCGAGCGTTTCAGGATCGGCGGCCGCGAAGTCGCAGGTGAGCGTCTGGCGGCCGCGGTCGCGTGCCTGAAACCGCACGTCGATGCGATGCGGGCCGAAGACCGTGTGTCGGCGCCGACTTTCTTCGACGCGACGACCGCGGCCGCACTGTTGCTCTTTGCCGAGGCGGATCTCGACCGGGTGGTGCTCGAGGTCGGTCTCGGCGGTCGCCTCGATTCCACGAATATCGTGACTCCAGTCGTGACATGTGTGACGAGCATCGAGCTCGAGCACACCGACAAGTTGGGTCACGACATCCGCCAGATCGCGCGCGAGAAGGCGGGAATCCTGAAGGCCGGCGTGCCCGCCGTCGCGGGGCAGCTGCCCGCAGCCGCGCGCTCGGTGCTGGACCGCCGCGCGCAAGCGGTCGCGACGACGATCGCGTGGCTTGGTGAGGAATTCGCAGCTGAAGTACGCCGCGCCGGTCCGGACGGGTCGACGCTCGTACTGCGCGACGGCCCGATCGAGGTCGAGGTGGAGCTGCCGGTGTTGGGCTCGCATCAGGCCGCGAACGCCGCGATGGCGCTCGCTTGTGCACGCCGCGCGGGAATCTGCGCGGACGGCGGGCTTGCAGCAGTGGCGCGCCGCGGTCTGGCGTCGGCACGGCTGCCGGGACGCGTCGAAGTGCTCGGACGCGCACCGACGTTGATCGTCGATGCAGCCCACACCGCGGTCTCGGCGAGTGCGCTCGCCGTAGTGCTGGCATCGCTGCCGCGGCGCCGCTGTCATCTGGTGCTCTCGATCTCCGCCGGCAAGGACACGGATTCGATTCTCGCTGCATTGCTTCCAGGCGCCGACATCGTGACCGTCACTCGCGCGGAGCCGGTGCGTTCGCTCGCACCCGAAGCGCTCGGGGCCGCCGTGCGGGAGGCGGATTCGGAACTCGAGCTGCGGATCGTGCCCGATCCGCAGCAGGCTGTGCGAGCAGCGCGCGCGGAGCTCGCCGCCGACGACCTGCTGTGCGCCACCGGCTCGGTCTACCTGGCTGGAATCGCGCGTGGTGTGCTGAGCGAGTCGCCAACCGGGGATAGCGGCCGGAGCGTGCGTGGAGGCTCCTGACCGCGACGACGAGGCGGATTTTGCCGTTGCCGTGCGCGCGAACCTGCCGCGCAATTTCGCCGCGCATCTCGCTCACGGCCTACTTGGGCAGACGGGCATGCGCCTCATCAACGCTCCGACCTTCGTCCCGCTCTACATCGCGAACCTCGCCGGTTTCGATGCCGCCGCGGGAATCGCTCGAGGGTTGCAGTACCTGGGGATGTTCCTGTCGCCGATTCTCGGCGCGACTCTGATCGAACACCGGCGCAAGGTGCTGCCGGTCGGCTTCGCGATCGGCGCGGCCATGCGCCTCCAGATTCTTGCGCTCGCGCTCGCTGGGCTGCTGCTGCCCGATCCCTGGCCCCTCGTGAGCGCCTGCTTCTTCCTGTCGCTGTTCGGCTTCTTTCTCGGAATCCAGGGGGTCGTGTTTCACACGCTCGTCTCGAAGGTGATCCCGGTCGAGCGTCGCGGCACGCTGATGGGATTGCGCAATGCTCTGGCGGGGATCACGGCGTCTCTTGCCGCGCTGTATGCAGGCCCGATGCTGATCGCCGGAAACGCGCTCGGAAACGGTTATGCGGCGACCTTCCTGTTCGCGTTCGTACTGACCTCCATCGGGCTCGCAATGCTGCTGTTCGTACGCGAGCCAGCGTCGCCGCAGGTTCTCGAGCCCGCGCGGGTTCGAGAGAGGCTACGTCAATTGCCCGCGCTGCTGCGTTCGGACCGTGCCTTCACGCGCTACTTCATTGCTCGGGCGATGGCGACGATCGGCCGCATGGCGGTGCCGTTCTATGTCCTCGACGCACGAGGACGCGTCGACATCGGCGGCGCTGAACTCGGCGCCATCAGCGGTGCGTTCATTCTATTTCAGAGCCTTGGCCCGCTACTCGGGGGCGTGGTGGCCGACCGTCGTGGCTTTCGCTTCGTGTTCCTGTCCTCTCTGGTGACCTGGATGCTCGCGGTGGTCGCTCTGATGAGCACGAACGGTGCCGTCGGGCTGACCTTCGTCTTCGCAGCACTCGGTGCAGGACTCGGAGGCTTCCAGATGTCTGCGCAGAATCTCGTGCTCGAATACGGGTCACGGCGCAACCTTCCGATGCGGATCGCCGTCGCGAACTCGGCGTCGGACCTCGTCGCGGCAGTCGGCGCACTACTCGGCGGAGTGCTCACGTTCTTCGTCTCGTTCGACGCGATCTTCGCGATTGCGCTCGCCTTCCAAGCGGTGGCACTGGTCGTCGTCGGATTCTGGGTCGATGAACCGCGAAACCGGCGTGGCTGAATCAGCGAGACGGCTCTGCGACGACGTTGCTTCGCTCGGGTACGACGGTGGCATGGGACCCTGAGCGAGCAAGCATGAATGCGCCCGGGCCGGCACCTCGCGATTTCTCGCGAGGGGAGGGGTTGTCGGCCCGGGCGCAATGCTAAGCGGTTGCTCTGACAGCCCTGTGTAAGAGCAAGTCGCGTGCCAGCTGTGTCGATCTCGGCGGATTCTCGTAAGTCGCCGGATGAACTGTGTTCTTCGTCACGCAAATTCGAAGCACCGGCAGCCGACAGGCAACCGCCGACGAACGGTGGACACAATTTGTGTCCCGAAGGACGAATCGCGCGCGCGCTTTCCGGTCAGTTGCGCAGCCGTTGCACAATGGCGAGCGTGTGGGCGGGGGTCGTCCCGCAACACCCGCCGAATACGCTCGCGCCGGTGTCGCGCCAGGTTGATACACGCTCTGCGAGTT
Organism: uncultured Gammaproteobacteria bacterium; assembly: GCA_964196055.1. Classification (GTDB taxonomy): domain Bacteria; phylum Myxococcota_A; class UBA9160; order UBA9160; family SMWR01; genus JAFDEI01. Next base: position 3,879 of record CAXMSF010000014.1, read on the forward strand.
CGGACGGATCGAGTGGCTCGCTGTGGTGGCCGGCGGCCGTCGGCGCTCCGAGATTGGGATAGAGGCCGAACGGTCGCTTCGATTCTCGCAGGACCGTGAGGCAGGCTGCGGCGTTCGACGCGGGCATGCAGTTGACCAACACGGCGTCGGGCCGGGCCGACGCGATGCGGTCGAGCGTGGATTGCAACGATTCATCGGACAGCAGCTGCGCGCCTTCCCAGCAGACGAAGCTCACCAGGCTCGGCAGCCCGGTGGCGCGGGCCGCCCGCAACGCCGCTAGCGCCTCGCGCCCGGTATTCATCGTCTCGATCAGGATGCCGTCGACTCCGGCGGCGGCGAGATGTTCGGCGTGTTCGGCGTGTTCGCGTGCGAGTTCGTGCTCAGTCGGAACGAGATCCGGACGAAAGCAGTCTTCGAGAGGTGGCGCAGAACCGACGACGAAGACTTCGCGGTCAGTCGCGCCCTCACGCGCAGCGCGGCGCGCGATTTCAACCGCGGATCGGGTGAGCTCTTCGGCGCGTTCTCCGGCTCCGCCACGCTCGAGGGTACGTCGCTGGGTGCGAAAGGTGTTCGCTGTGATGACGTCCGCGCCAGCGTCCACGTAATCGCGGTGAATCGCAGCCACGAGTTCGGGCGCCTCGATGAGCGCTCTAGCCGACCACAGCGGCGATGCGGCAGCGGCGCCGCGGTGCTCGAGTTCGGTTCCGGTCGCACCGTCGAGCACGAGCAGGTCGCGCCCGGCTAAGCGGGTTGCGAGCGACGACGGGCCGTTCGGCGGCATGTGACTCCCCGGGGCAGCGGAGCCCCCAGCGTGAAGGACTTTCGCCGCCGGATCAAGCGCTTCGGCGACCGACGCCGGTCCGGTCCGGGTTTGATACTCTCCCGCGCGGGTCGACCCGCCTGTCGGCCGATCGGCTCCACCCCTCCATGGAGACTCCGAAGCCGCGATGACGAACCCCCGTCCCGCCATAGCTGTGGTCGGCGCCGGCCTTGCCGGCCTCGCCTCCGCCTGCGAGCTGACCAGGCGCGGATTCGATGTGGCGGTGTTCGAGCGCGAATCACATCCGGGGGGTCGTGCGCGCAGCGAGAAGGTCGAGGGCTTCACGCTCGAGGCCGTCGGGCAGCTCGTATCCGGCGGCGACCGCCGGCTGCTCGCGTGGATCGACGCGGTCGGACTCAGTGACGAGCTGTTGCCGCTTCGGCCCGTGCTGACGATGCTCGCAACCGGCGGGAAGCTCGCCACGGTCGAATCCGATGGGCTGATCGACATCGCACGGACTCCAGGCATTCGTCCGCGCGAAGCGCTTCGGTTGATTCGTCTACCACGCCTGATCGCGCGCTACGGGGACCGACTCACCTACGACGTGCCCGAGCGCGGCGCATCGCTCGACGACCGCAGCCTCGGAGATTTCGGGCGCCTGTACTTCGGGAGCAGCGTGCTGTCGCATTGGTTGGCACCGCGTGTCACGGAGACGAGCCTCGGTCGCGCCGACGACCTCAGCCGCGTGTTGTTCCTGCGGCGCTTTCGATCGCACGGCAGCGCGCGATCGGGTCTGCTGCGCTCCGGGATCGGCGAGCTCTCGGAAAAGGCGGCGGGCGGACTGGCCGTTACCTACCGGGCCGAAGTCGAGCGAATCGAATCCGGGCCCGACGGCCGGATCAGCTTCGACGTGAAGGGCGGAAGCCGAGTGCGTTCGTTTTCGCCAGATGCCGTGGTCGTTGCGACATCGGCCCCCGAAGCCCGGCGCATCGCGGCACCGTCTCTCGTTACCGCCGAGAACGAGAGCCTCGCGGAAGTGCGTTACCACCCCGCGATCAGTCTTGCGGTCGGTCTTCGTAGACCCTTCCATCCGCACCCACAGCACATTCAGCTGCCGCATGGTGAGGGCTCGCCGCTCGAGTCGGTGCTGTTCGAGCCGGGAGTGACGGGCGGTCGGGTTCCGGGCGGTCGTGGGCTCGCGCTGTTGCGCGCGACCGGAGCATTCAGCGCGGCGACCTTCGACACGCCCGAGGAGACACTCGTAAAGGAGCTGCTGGCTGCATTCGCGCGGATTCGCCCGGGTGCCGAATCTGCGGTGATGTTCACGAAACTCTTTCGTGTCGAACGCGCGCTACCGTGTTTCGATGTCGGGCGTTATCGCGCAATCGCGAATTTCGAGCGCGTTCAGCGCGAGCTGCGCGGCGAAGGCCGTCGGCTCTACTTCACCGGCGACTACCTGATGGATCCGTCGCTCGAGGGTGCGGTCGCGTCCGCGCACCGCGTTGCTGCGGCGGTCGCCGAAGATCTCTCCGAACCGGTCTGATGCATCATTGAGGTGCACCACATCCGCCGGAATCGACATGGACAGCGAATGGCGAAGTGTCAATATCGGTTCTCAGGCGCCGCAGCGCCACGATTCCGATCCCGCGGGCCGATCGCAGACAGCAGTACCAGGAGCTGGAAATGAGTGACCTCGAAGATTTTCGTCGGGAAACCCGCACCTGGTTGGAGGCGAATTGCCCGCCCTCTCGGCGACGCTTGCGCGAGGGCGAAGTCGCTCCGGCGTGGGGCACTCCGGAGCTCGACGAAGAGGTCGAGCGCTGGAAGACGCTGATCTGCGACAAGGGCTGGTCGGCTCCGAGTTGGCCACGGGAATACGCGGGCGGCGGCCTGTCGGACGAGGAGTCCCGGGTGCTCGCGCAGGAGATGGCGCGCCTCGGCTGCATCCCGCCGATCGGAGGCTTCGGCCTGTACCTCCTCGGGCCGGTGCTGCTCGAGTTCGGTAGCGAAGACCAGAAGCGCCGCTTCCTGCCCGACATCGTCCACGGGCGCGTGAACTGGTGTCAGGGCTACAGCGAACCCGGCGCCGGTTCGGACCTGGCCGGGCTCCAGACCCGCGCCGAACTCGACGGTGACGAATACGTGATCAACGGTCAGAAGATCTGGACCACGAGCGCGCACCTTGCCGATTGGATCTTCTGCCTCGTTCGCACCGATTTCGATGCCGCCAAGCACGATGGCATCAGCTTCATCCTGTTCGACATGAAGAGCCCGGGTGTGAGCGTGAGCCCGATCCAGCTGATCAGCGGTGCTTCCGACTTCTGCCAGGTGTTCTTCGATAACGTGCGCGCGAAGACCGAGAACCTGGTCGGCGAAAAGAACGCCGGCTGGACGATCGCGAAGCGACTGCTGCAACACGAGCGCAGCGGCTTGTCGGGAATGATGGGCGGTGGAGCGAGCGGCTCGAAGCGACCGAAGAGCGGTAAGCGACAGATTCCGACATTTCGCGGCATGGCCGATGCGGCCGATCCCTATCTCGGCCGGGACGAGTACGGGCGCCTAGCTGATTCCCATCTACGCGACGAAATCGTGCAGCTCGAGATGGAAGGCATCTGCTTCGGGCTCACGATGAAGCGCAGCGCCGAGGCCGCGAAGGCGGGGCAGGGGCCCGGTCATACCGTGTCGATGGCGAAGTACTACGCGAGCGAGTCGAACAAGCAGCGCCAGGAGTTGATGGTGTCGATCATGGGGAACCGGTCGTTGGGTTGGGAGGGCGAAGGCTTCTCCCAGGCCGAGTTGGACCAGACACGCGCCTGGCTGCGCTCGAAGGGCAACTCGATCGAGGGTGGAACCTCCGAGATCCAGCTCAACGTGATCGCGAAGCGCGTGCTGGGTCTGCCCGACTGAACGCAGCCCGGGAAAGCCGGAAACGAGGAATCCGATGCCGCTAGTGCCGACCGAAGAACAGGAGATGCTGCGCAAGACCGCGCGTGAGTTCGTCACGGAGAATACGCCCGTGAAGCATCTGCGCGCGCTGCGTGATTCGAAGGATGCCGTCGGATATTCGCCCGAAATCTGGAAGCAGATGGGTGAACTCGGCTGGACCGGCATCACGCTGCCCGAAGAGTACGGCGGAAGTGGTCTCGGCTACGCCGAACTCGGAATCATTCTCGAGGAGTGCGGGCGAACGCTCACGCCGGAGCCATTGCTGGCATCGGTCGTGCTCGCCGCCGAGGCGATCTCGCTCGGCGGTAGCGAGGATCAGAAGCGCGAGTTGCTACCAGGGGTCTGCAGTGCGGAGCAGACGCTCGCGTTGGCCTTCCAGGAGAGTGGCCGCTTTCACCCCTACCGTGTCGCCACCACGGCGACCTCGACGGACGGGGGCTACCGCATCAGCGGTTCGAAGCAATTCGTCTTGAACGGCCACATGGCCAATCACCTGGTCGTCGTCGCGCGTACGTCCGGTGCCGAATTCGACCGAGACGGCTTGTCGTTGTTCCTCGTAGACCCCGCAGCCGAGGGGGTCGAGGTCACGCGCACCTCGATGGTCGACAGCCGCAACAGCGCGCGCGTGGTGCTGTCAGGAGTCGAGGTTCCGGGCGCGAGCCTGCTGGGGGCTATCGACGACGGTGCGGCGATCCTCGACCCGGTTTTCGATCGGGCGACGGCGGCGGTGTGTGCGGAGATGCTCGGCAGTGCGGACGAAGCGTTCGAGCGAACCGTCGAGTACCTGAAGACGCGCGAGCAGTTCGGTAGCCGTATCGGCACATTCCAGGCGCTCAAGCATCGAGCAGCGCTGATGTTCTGTGAGCTCGAGTTGTCGCGTTCGATCGTCGCGGATGTGTTGTCGGCGATCGACGAACAGCGCGAGGAATTGCCGACGCTCGTCTGCACCGCCAAGGCGCGCCTGTCGGATACCGCGGCCCTTGTGAGTCGCGAGGCGATCCAGATGTACGGCGGAATCGGAATGACGGACGAGGAAGAGGTTGGTTTCTTCCTCAAACGCGCGCGGACGGCAGAGCTGTTCCTCGGCGACGCCCGCTATCACCGCGACCGATTCGCAGCACTGCAGGGCTACTAGACTCTGGCCTCAGCGCAGCGTCGCGATCGTCACGCCGTCGCCGCCTTTGGACTGCTCGGCAGCGGCGAACTTGACTACGTAGGGCGAGTTCGAGAAGAAGCGGCGCACGCCGTCGCGGAGCGCGCCGCTACCGACGCCGTGAACGACTGTCAGGGAGTCTCTGTCGGCGCACGCTGCACGGTCGAGCGCTTCGAGTAGTCGGTCCTCGGCTTCGTCGACCCGGAGGCCGCGCAGGTCGCAGCGGCTCGCGTCTCCGGAAACGGCGCCAGACTCGAGCGATGCTTCCAGCCCGCCCGGGATCACCGCAATGCGCGGTGGTGTCGCGGTGGTCGCTTCCTTGGGCAGCGCGCGGATGCGTTCGCGCGCGACCAGCAGGCGCGCGCCGCCGATACGGACCGCGACCCGGCCACGTCGATCCGGCAATGCGTCGAGCAGGCCGCGTCCCGCTCCCGCGACTTCGACCGGGTCCCCCGCGTGCATCCGACGCCAGTCGATCGGGTCGCGTTCGGCTTCCGGGGCCGCGACGACGCCGGCCGCCTGCTCGCGACCGTGTGTACGCTCCTCGAGCGCGAGCAGGCTTTCGCGCGCACGCGCGGCATTCTGGGCGGTGCCGCCTCGTTGCAGGTCGCGAATCACGCCGGCCACCTGCGTGTGCGCCTCGCCGAAGATTCGGTCGAGGTCGTCCCGCATCTTCCGGTACAACACGTCCCGGTGATCTCGCAGCTTCTCGAGTCGCGCCTGGTGCTCCGCTCGAGCGCTCTCGGTTTCCTCGCGTACCTGCGCGATTTCGAGCTGTTCGCGTTCGAGCGCGGTGCGGCTCGCGGTCAGCTCGGTCAGGATCCGGTCGAGCTGGCGGTCTTCGCGTTCGAGAATCTGATTGGCGCGCTCGAGCACGTCGACGCGCATGCCCATTCGCGCGGCGACCGCGGTGGCGGACGACGCGCCGGCGAATCCGGTCTTCAGGCGGTAGGTGGGTTCGAGGGTCTCGGGGTCGAATTCGACGCTCGCGTTTGCGAAGCGATCATCGACTTCGGCGAGTTCCTTCAGCAGGTTGTAGTGGGTGGTCGCGATCGTTCGGGCGCCTACGTCCGCGAGCGCCTCGAGCACGGCCTGCGCGAGTGCCGCTCCCTCGCCCGGGTCGGTGCCGACACCGACCTCGTCCAGCACGACCAACGTCTGGGGCGTCGCACGGTCGACGATCTGTGCCAGATTCGTCATGTGGGCCGAGAAGGTCGACAGGTGCTCGCGGATGTCCTGCTCATCGCCGATGTCGGCGATGACTTCGTCGAAGAGATCGACGCGCGCGCCTTCCCCGGCGGGAACGAACAGACCTTCTGCGACGAACAATGCCGCGAGTGCGGCCGCCTTCATCGAAACCGTCTTCCCGCCCGCGTTCGGCCCCGAGATCACCAGCGTGCTGAAACCCTCTCCGAGCGAGACGTCGTTGGGCACGACTTCGCCCGGGTCGATGAGCGGGTGGCGTAGCTGTGGCAGCCGCAGCACGCCTTCTCGCCCGACTTCGGGTGCGACCGCCGCGAGTTCCTCCGCGTAGCGCGCTCGGGCGAACGCCGCGTCGATGTACGCGGCCGCGAGAGTACCAGCCTCGATTGCGTCGGATTCCCGTGCGGCATGTTGACTCAGGTCGCGCAGGATCCGACGGATCTCGTGATCGATCTTGATCTCGGCGCGCTTGCGTCGGTTGTTCAGATCGACGAGCGCATCGGGCTCGATGAAGATCGTGTTTCCCGAGCTCGACGCATCGTGGACGATGCCGCGCACGCTGCCGCGTGCGTCGGCGCGTACCGGCAGCACGAAGCGGTCGTTACGGACCGTGTAATAATTGTCGGTGAGCCGCGAGACGGTCTCTGCATCGCGCAGGAAGCGCTCGGCGCGGTTCTGGATTTCGACGGAGAGTCGACGGGACTCGCGGCGAGCGTCGGCGAGCGTCGTCGATGCCGCGTCGGAGATCTCTCCGGCCGCATCGATGCAGCGCGAGATCGCGCCGGCGAGGTCGCTCTGGTCCATGATCTCCTGTGCGCGCTCGGAGAGTCGCGGTGCATCATCGCTGCGCAGCGAGAGGAAGCGGCGGGTCGCGTGCAGTGCGCCGATGGTCTCGCCGATCTCCTGGAGTTCGCGCGGCGAGAGCGAGCCGCCCTTGCGTGCGCGCGCGAGCGGTTCGCGCAGGTTCCGCACGCCGGCGAGAGGTGGGCGCCCCACGCCGATGAGCACGCTGCGGGCCTCGCCGGTCTCGGCGAGGCGGCCCTGTACGCTGACGAGCGCGTCGCTGCGCGATGGCGCCACGGAGTCGAATCTCGGGGGCCCGGCCGCGATCTGCTCGCGGCCGGCGGGAGTTTCGGCGAGTTCGATCAAACGCGAAAGAACGTCTGGCCATTCGAGCTGTTCCAGCGTCTTCTGCGATGTGCCGTAACCCATCTTCCCATTCTAGGGACTGTGGTCGGTATTCACTCGCGGCCGCCGTCGGCCGAAGGGTCTGCATGGGCAAGTCTTCGACGACCGAGGCTGTGCTGGAATCGACCCGTGAACTCTCGAGTTTTCGTGTGAAGGAGATTCTCGAGGCCGTCCACGCGGAAGATCGACACGCGCTAGAAGCCGTGGGTGCGGTGCTGCCGACCATCGAGCGCGCGGTCGAAATCTTGATCTGCGCGCTCGAGGGCGACGGCCGCTGGTTCAATGTCGGTGCCGGAACGAGCGGCCGGATGGGCGCTCTCGACGCGGCCGAAATCCCCCCGACCTTTGGACTCCCCGCCGATCGCGTCCAGGCCGTGATCGCGGGCGGTGAACGCGCGCTGCTGCGGGCGGTGGAGGGCGCCGAGGATGATGCCGAAGCCGCGCACTGGGCGCTTCGCGAGCGTGAACTCGGGCCAGGGGATGTCGTGCTCGCGATCTCGGCGAGTGGCGAGACTCCCTTTGCACTAGGGAGTTTCGACATCGCGCACGAAGTGGGAGCGCGCCGGCTCGCGCTCACCTGTAATCCCGGGTCATCCCTTGCGGAGGCGGCCGAAATTGCGATTGCGCCGGTCGTTGGCCCCGAGGTGATCGCGGGCTCGACCCGGATGAAGGGCGGACTCGCTCAGAAGATGGTGTTGCACCTGTTGTCGACGAGCGTGATGGTGCGTCTCGGCCGCGTCCAGGGGAATCTGATGACGAACATGATTCCGGCTTCGGCGAAGTTGCGGGAGCGAGGCGCTCGCATCGTGATGGAACTCGCGGGGGTCGATGCAGCGACCGCGGCCTACCTGTTAGAGTCAGCCGGCGGCAACGCCGCAGAGGCCGTGGAACTCGCGCGTCGGCGCTCGTGATGGCCGGGCGGCCACGTTGATTCGACGGTCACGCCCGAAGCTCGTGTTCGGCGAAGGTTGTGCCCTGAAGATTGTTGGTGAATGGGCAAGCAAGCCAGCGGCCGCGTATGGTTGCCGAAATTCGCTCTATCTGTCTGGATTTCCTTCGGAATTCGAATAGTTTGGAGATCCACCAACAATCTTCAGGGCACGGCCAAAAAAATAAGGCCCGGTGGCTGTACGCCACCGGGCCTCACTGGTCAGCTGACCGCGCGGGCCGGTGACCCCTCCAGTGCAAGCCCCCCGCCTGCATCCGGAAGAGCCGGCCACTGCGGCCGGACCCGCGACCGGTCAGCTGGCCTTTGCTTTCTAGGACGCGGTGTTCGACTTCTCGAGCTCGCGCAGCTTCTTGTTGATCGTGCTCAGTTTGCGATTGACGCGATGCAGGTCGCGCTGAGAAGCGACATTCAGTGTCTCGAAGAGGCTATCGACGTTCTTCTCGATCTGCTTGCTCACATCATCGACGGCGCTCTGAGCGCGTTTGACGTACGGGTTCTTGTTGAACTCGTTGCGCAGCCGGCTGACCTGCTTCTCGGTTCGCTTCTCGAGGCTCTTGCGCTGGGCTTTGAACTTCTTCTCGGCCCGCTTCTGAACCTTCTCGAAATCACTCTCGAGCGAAGACATCGCCTCGCGAACGCGATCGACACTGTCCTGAACGATGCTGGCTTGCTGTGCCATGACTGTCTCTCCCCCCTTTGCGGGTGGTCCCGCGTCGGTTTCGGGCGGGATCGCCCTGTGCGTGGACGGCCGCATTATAACACAGCGCGTTATCGCGTCAATATTCAATTGAATCAAGGATATACATATTGAAACAGACTGTTGCGTAATGACTCAGTGCGTCAAAAACAACACATCAACGCACTGCGGCACGTGCTCAGAGGCGTGCCACCGCACTCGACCAAGAGAATCCTGAGCCGAAGGTCGTCATCGAGAACAGCTGACCGGGCGCGAGCCGCCCGGCACGGATGGCCTCGTCGAGCAACATCGGGATCGAGGCCGCCGAGCAGTTGCCGTACTTCTCGATGTTGTTGATCCGCTTCTCCTCGGGGATCTCGAGTTCGTTGGCGACGTACTCGTTGATCCGCAGGTTGGCCTGGTGGAAGAGGAAGAGGTCGATGTCCTCGAGCTTCAGGCTGGCCGCGTGAAGCGTCTCCATCAGGACCTGCGGCATGCGCGTGACCGCGTGCTTGAAGACGAAACGTCCCTCCATCTTCGGGAAGTGCCGTTTCTCGTCGATCATCGCCTGGTCGATTCGAACCGGCGTATGACCCGAGGCGGGTGCTTCGATCCAGAGCTTTCGTGCGAGTTCGCCCTGCGCGTGCAGCCGCACTTCGATCAACCCGGCGGGATCATTCTCGTCGTTGTTCGCTTCGAGGATCACCGCGCCAGCTCCGTCGCCGAACAAGACGGAGACGTCGCGCCCCTCATCGGAGAGATCGATGCCCGTGGAATGGACTTCGCAGCCGACGACGAGGACGCGTCGGTACATTCCGGATCGGATGAAACCGTTCGCCACCGCGAGCGAGTACACGAAGCCACTGCACTGTGCGCGCAGGTCGAAGCACGGGATCTCCGAAACGCCGAGTGCCTCGTGGAGGAAGAACGAGGTGCCTGGAAAGTCGGCTTGTGGTGACAGCGTCGCAAGCACGATGCAATCGATATCCGAGCTTTCGAGCTTCGCTGCTTCGAGTGCGCGCTCGGTTGCCTTGCGCGCGAGGTCTGCGGGCTGAGTACCCGGGTCGATGTAGTGGCGCTCACGAATGCCGCTTCGCTGTACGATCCACTCGTCGCTCGTGTCCATCAGCTTCGCGAGGTCGTCGTTGGTGACGACTCGATCCGGAACGCACATCCCCGTGCCGACGATCTTGGCGCGTAGGTTCATCTCGTTACTCCCCCTTCGGACGCGAGAGCCAGCGATCGTGGCCTGCCCTCGTCGGCCGATTCCTCACTCCAGAGAATCAGTTCCGCTCGGATCAGCAGCTCGCGCAGCCCTTCGCCCGTGAGTGCCGAAATTGCCACACCGCCGAAGCGATCGGCGAGGCCCCGGCCTGCGCCCGGCGGTAGTTGGTCGATCTGATTGAACACCAGCAGCTCGGGCGTGTCTCGTCGGCCGATTTCGTCGAGCACCTCGTGGACCGCGGCGATCCGTCTCTCGATATCTGGGGCCGAGGCGTCGACGACGTGGAACAACAGGTCGGCATCGCTGAGTTCTTCGAGTGTGGCGCGAAACGCAGTGACGAGGTCTTTTGGCAGGTCGCGAATGAATCCGACCGTGTCGGTGATGATCACTTCGCGTTCGCGCGGAAAGCGCAGCCGGCGCGAGGTCGGGTCGAGGGTCGCGAACATCTTGTCTTCGATGACGACGTCGCTTTTCGTGAGTGCACGCAGCAGTGTGCTCTTCCCGGCATTGGTGTAGCCGACGATGGAAAGCACCGGGACGTCGCGCCGATTCCTCCGCCGGCGCCGTGCTTCGCGTTGCCGGCCGAGATTCTCGAGCTCCTTCTCGAGCCGGCGGACGCGATCGCGCGTGCGCCGGCGATCGACCTCGAGCTTGGTCTCGCCCGGTCCGCGTCCCCCGATACCACCTGCAAGCCGCGACAGTGAGACATCCGCGCGTTGCGCGAGCCGAGGCAGACGATAGCGGAGCTGCGCGAGCTCGACCTGGAGTTTGCCGTCCCGCGAGCGTGCATGCTGCGCAAAGATGTCGAGAATGAGCTGGGTTCGATCGATTACACGCAGGTCGAGCCGATTGCTGAGGTTGCGAGCCTGTGTAGGCGTCAAGTTCTGATCGAAGATCACGAGATCGATGTCGTACTGGAAAGTCAGGATGTTCAGCTCCTGGAGCTTGCCGGAGCCGATCATCAATTTGGGGTCGGGTTGCGGCCGGTTCTGGCTGATCTCGAGCACGACCTCGACACCCGCGGAGCGCGCGAGTTCCTTGAGTTCTTCGATCTGCATCGTGACGTCTTCTGCACGCCGACCGCCCGTCACCGAGACCAGCAGCGCTCGTTCCCCGTCCGTCACTTCGTGGCTGCGGTCCTGGCGGGCGAGTTCCTCCTCGAGTGCTCGGATCCAAGCGCGGAAGTCGAAATCGAGCTGAGCGGGCGGAGCCGGGTCGAGATACTGGATCGGTTCCTCGGTGCCGTGGGTCGCACGCAGCGCTGCGATGTGGGCCAGGCCCGGCAGCCCCTCCTCGTCGGCGGCCAGCGAGACCATCGCGTCCAGGCGCAGCAACACGAGGTCGGTCAGGTCGTCGCGGGTCAGGCCTTCGTCGACGAGGTGGGTGTGAATGCAGCGCAGGCCACGCAGCCGCCCGGCGCCGGCGCGCATCCGGCCCCAGTCGGGCAGCTCGACCGAGCGGGCGTCCCCCACCATCACGTGGGTGACGGCGCCGCGGCGGTCGACCAGTACGCCGACCTGCCGGCCGCTGTCGCGGCTGAGCTCGGTCATTGCCCGGGCAAGTTCCTGATTGACAACGCGATCCGGGGGAATGCGGCGTCGCGCCAGACGTTCTAGCTGTCGAACATAGTGGGCCTTCAGGCCCTGCGTATTGCCGAAGATCTGGATAGGGTGCCCTCACCGACGTGGGGCCTCTGAGCGTCGGCTGTCGCAGCCGGCCGGACCTCACCACCGCGTGAATCTAAGGAGATGACCGCTGGGAGGCAAGCTGGGAGTCGTTTGCCCCGGGGGGGGATGCCTCGGCGGGGCCTGATAGGCCTCGAGCGCGTCCAAGGGCGTGGACTTCCGGGCATCCAGCCGCCGCAGTAACTTCTCCCGCTCCGGCAATCGTCGCCTCAACCGGTTGGAAGACAACGGTCAGACCACGCTGTCGAAGTGCCGAAGAGAGAACAGGCAATGAGCTCTGCAGAACGGAAACTCGCAATTCTGATCTTGGCCGCGGGCCAGGGCACCCGGATGAAGTCGCGGACCGCAAAGGTCCTGCACCCCATCGCCGGGCGTCCGATGCTCGACTATTCGCTGTCCGTCGCTGAATCGCTCGAGCCCGACCGGGTCGTGGTGGTGGTCGGACGCGACGCCGAGGCCGTGCGCCGGTGTTTCGACGGGCGAGCGGAATTCGTCTTGCAGGAGCAGCAGCGCGGTACCGGTCACGCGGTGCTCTCTGCGCGCGACGCGTTGGCGGGATTCAGCGGCGACGTGTTGATCTGCTACGGCGACACACCATTGCTCTCGTCCGGGACGCTTCGAACGATGGCAGAGCGGCGCGATGACACCGGGGCCGACCTGATGATGCTCACGGCCGAAGTAGACGTTCCGGGTATCGTCGTGCGCGGCGCCGACGGGAAAGTGGCGCGCGTCGTCGAGGTTCCCGATGCGACGCCCGACGAGCTCGCGATCGTCGAGCGGAACACCGGAGTCTACCTGCTGGATTCGGAGTGGTTGTGGAAGACACTGTCGCAAGTGGGCGACGACAACGAACAGGGTGAGATCTACCTGACGGACATCATCGAATTGAGCGTCCGCGAGGGTGGACGGATCGAGGCACTGCAACTCGAGGACCCCGACGAGGCGCTCGGAATCAACACTCGCGCGCAACTCGCCGAAGCCGCCGCCGTGGTGCGCCGGCGCAAGCTCGATCAGCTGATGGCGGACGGGGTGAGCATCGTCGACCCGGCCGCGACCTGGGTGGACGTCGATGTCGTGGTGGGCTGCGACACGTTGATCGAACCCGGATGCGTGATCCAGGGCGACAGCCGCATCGGTGACGGCGTTCACCTGAAGCCCGGCTGCATGATCGAGACCGGCTGTGAGATCGCGGACGATGTCGAAATGGGGCCGAACGCGCACCTGCGACCCGGAACCCGCCTCGGGAAAGGGGTCCGCATCGGGAACTACGTCGAGGTGAAGAACAGCGTGCTCGGCGACGGTGTGAAGGCCGACCACTTGACATACATCGGTGACGCAGATGTCGGCGCAGGTGCCAGCTTTGGTGCGGGTTCGATCGTCGTGAACTATGACGGCATCGCGAAGCACCGCAGCAGGATCGCCGAGGGGGTCTTCGTCGGCTGTAATTCGAACCTGATCGCGCCACTCGAGCTCGAGCGAAACTCTTTCGTGGCGGCGGGGTCTACCATTTCGAAGTCGGTTCCGGCCGATGCGCTCGCAGTGGCGCGTGCGAAGCAGAAGAACGTGGAGGGCTGGTCGGCGCGGCGTCGCGAGGCCACCCTCGCCGAAAAGGCGAAAGCGGGGAAGGGCCCCGAAGAGACCTGAGCGGCGCCGGCCGCGACACGCGGCCCGGGCGGGAGTCAGTAGAATGTGCGGAATCGTCGGATACATCGGCCGCGGAGAACGCGCCATGGACGTTCTGGTCGACGGCCTGCGCCGACTCGAATACCGTGGTTATGACTCCGCCGGGGTCGCGATCTTCGACGACGGTGCAATCGCGGTTCGACGAGCCCTCGGCAAGCTTGCGAATCTCGAAGCGACCCTGCGCGACAAACCGCTCCCCGGCACGGTCGGGATCGGGCACACGCGTTGGGCGACCCACGGCAAGCCGGCGGTCCGAAACGCGCACCCGCACCGCAGCGGAAAGGTCGTCATCGTCCACAACGGCATCATCGAGAATTACCGCGCCTTGCGCGCCGAGATCGAACGAGGCGGGCGAACCGTCGAATCCGAGACCGATACCGAGCTGATCGCGCACCTGGTCGACCTGCGGATTTCGGAGGGGGCCGATCTGCTGACGGCCGTGCGCGACGCATGTGCGCGCCTCGAGGGGTCGTACGCACTTGCGGCGTTGTGCGAGGAACATCCGGATCACATCGTCGCCGCGAAGAACGGCGGTAGTCCGATGATTCTCGGCATCGGGGAAAAGCAGAATTTCCTCGCGAGCGACATCCCGGCGATCCTTCCCTATACGCGCCAGATGTTGTTCCTCGAAGACGGTGAATTCGCGGTGCTCTCCGAAGATGGCATCCAGATCATCGACAGCGACAACCACCTGGTGGAACGCGACCCGAAGCCGATTCAGTGGGATCCGGTCTCCGCGGAGAAGGGCGGATACGACCGCTTCATGCAGAAGGAGATCTTCGAACAGCCGCGCGCGATCGTGGACACGATCGGCACTCGTGTCAGCGAGAGCGAAGACGACATCGACCTCGACGGTATCGAGTTCACCGCAGAGCAGGTCGAGAATATCTCGCGGATCTACCTGGTCGCGTGCGGGACCGCGAGCTACGCGTGCATGGTAGGCAAGTACCTGATCGAGCAACTCGCAGGCGTACCTGCCGAGGTCGATCTCGCGAGTGAATTTCGCTACCGAAATCCGATCCTGGACGGGCGCTGCATCGTCGTTCCGGTCTCACAGTCGGGCGAGACCGCAGACACCCTCGCGGCGTTACGGCAGGGCAAGGAGTCCGGAGCGCACGTGCTTTCGATTTGCAACGTTCGCGATGCGACGATTGCGCGCGAGAGCGACGACGTGCTCTACACCCATGCGGGGCCCGAAATCGGCGTCGCATCCACGAAGGCGTTCACGACCCAGATCGTTGCGCTCTACTTGTTGGCGCTGAAGCTCGGCATCGCGCGCGGGTGCATCGGCCGTAACGAGGCGCGCGAGCGGATCGGCGAGCTGATGCGGCTGCCGCGCACGGTCGAGCGGGCCGTGCAGCTCGACGAATCGGTGCGTGCGATCGCGCAGAAGTACTTTCACGCCACTGACTTCCTGTTCCTCGGACGCGGCATCATGTACCCGATTGCCCTCGAAGGAGCGCTCAAGCTGAAGGAAATATCTTACATCCACGCCGAGGGCTACGCGGCTGGTGAGATGAAGCACGGTCCGATCGCGCTGATCGACGAAGACATGCCGGTCCTCGTGATCGCCAACCAGAGTTCCGTCTACGAAAAGGTGGTCTCGAACATCGAGCAGGTCCGATCGCGCGATGGCAAGGTGATCGCCATCGTGAGCGAGAACGACAGCGAGATCGCGGAGAAGGCGAACGATGTGATCCGTATCCCGGATCTCGGCGAGCACCTGACTTCGATCATCGCGACGATTCCGCTGCAATTGCTCGCCTACCACGTCGCCGTCCTGAAGGGCACCGACGTCGATCAGCCGCGCAACCTGGCGAAGAGCGTGACGGTCGAATAGCGCTCGACTGCCCTCGTTGTCCGTCAAGCATTGAGGGCCACGTCCTCGTCGATTATCTTTCCGATTCCCCATTTGACGAACCGTCGGAATGGGTTCACCGGGGGGCAGTCGAAGTGCAGGCCGATGACATTCTGGAAGGCCTGAACCCCGAACAGCGAAAGGCCGTCGAGACCAGCGAAGGCCCGATGCTCGTGCTCGCCGGTGCCGGCAGCGGCAAGACTCGCGTGTTGACGCATCGCATCGCGTATCTGGTCGGTGTGTGCGGTCTTCCGGCCGACGGCATTCTCGCGGTGACCTTCACCAACAAGGCTGCTGGCGAGATGCGCGAGCGAGTCCAGAAGCTGCTGGGCCCGACCGCGGGTGAGCTGTGGGTGGCGACTTTTCACTCGACCTGCGTGCGGATCTTGCGGCGCGACATCGGCCACCTCGGTTATTCGCGCGGCTTCGTGATCTACGACCAGGCCGACGGCCTCGGTGTGATCAAGGACGCTCTGAAGCGACACGGACTCGACCCCAAGGCGACGGACCCGCGCCGCATCCAGTGGCGCATCGACGAGTGGAAGAATGCGGGAATCGGGCCTGGGCAGGCGGCCGCAGCGGCGACCGACATCGACACCGAGCGTGCCGCCGAGATCTACCTCACGTATCAGCGACTGCTCGTCGACGCGAATGCACTCGACTTCAACGACCTGCTCGTGAAGACCAGTGAATTGTTCGAGCGATTCCCCGAGGTTCTAGCCCACTATCGTCGACGCTGGCAGTACGTGATGGTCGACGAGTACCAGGACACGAATCACGTGCAGTACAAGCTGGTGCAGCAGATCGCCGGAGAGCACCGGAACCTCTGCGTGGTCGGCGATCCGGACCAGTCGATCTACGCGTGGCGTGGCGCCGACATCCGCAACATCCTCGATTTCGAAAATGACTACCCCGATGTGCAGACGGTCAAACTCGAGCGCAACTACCGCTCGACGCAGCCGATTCTCGAAGGTGCGAGCGCGGTCGTCGAGCAGAACACCGAACGCAAGAAGAAGAGGCTCTACACCGAACGCGAAGGTGGCGACCTGATCGAGATCTACGAGGCCGAGGACGATCGCAAGGAGGTGCGGTACGTGGTCCGGCGCATCCTGGCCGAGGTGCGTGGCGGCGATCGATCCGGCGGCGAAGTAGCGATCTTCTATCGCACCAACGCGCAGTCGCGGGTCTTCGAAGAGGAATTTCTCAAGTACGACGTTCCGTACGTGATCGTCGGTGGCGTCCGATTCTACGATCGCGCCGAGGTGAAGGATGCGCTGGCCTACCTGCGGGTGCTCCTCAACCCTGTCGATACGGTTTCCCTCAAGAGAATCATCAACAAACCTGCCCGCGGGATCGGCAAGACGACGATCGATCGTGCCGATGATGCCGCCATTGCGAACGGCACCACGCTGCTCGATTCCCTGCGTGTCGTGGCGTCGGGTGCTTCAGGAGGGCGCTCTGCGCCCAAGGTTGCGGCCTTTCTCGAGATGATGGACGAGCTGCGCCGTGACATCGACGGCCGAAGGCCCGCGGATGCGATCGCGCATGCGCTGGACCGGAGCGGCTACCTGCGTGCTCTCGAAGCAGAGGGAACGCCAGAAGCGGAGGCGCGGATCGAGAACCTGAAGGAGCTGATTGCGGCAGCGGACGACTTCGACCGGGCGAATGCCGAGATCGAGCAGGACGAACGCAGCGAGCTGGAACTCTTTCTCGACCAGGTGGCGCTGGTCTCCGACATCGACTCCTACGACCGCCGCGAAGATTGTGTCTCGCTGATGACGGTCCACTCCGCGAAGGGCCTCGAGTTTCCGATCGTCTTCGTCGTCGGGATGGAAGAAGGCGTGTTTCCCCATTCGGCGTCGATGCGAGACGAGAGCGGTATCGAGGAGGAGCGCCGGCTGTGTTACGTGGCGATGACCCGCGCAATGGAGAAGCTGACGCTCACTTGTGCGGCGGAACGCTTCCGCTTCGGATCGCGGACCTACGGTGTTCCTTCGAGGTTCCTCAAGGAGATTCCATCGCACGTGTTGGCATCGGCACGACCGCGAAGGGCTTCTGCTGCGCCCGCGCGTGTGACGACGGATTCGAACCTCGATTACTCGTATGGGCAAGCCGAAGCGGGTGAATCGCCGGAGCCGGCACCCGGCCTTGCGGTCCGGCATCCGATCTTCGGACGTGGCTCGATTCTTGCCGTTCTGGGGGCGGGGCCGGGGCAGAAGCTCCGCATCCGCTTCGAACGCGCAGGCGTGAAGACGCTGGTCGTGCGCTTCGCGAACCTCGAACTCGGCTGATCCTGCGACTCGAGCGAAGAGTCAGCGCATCAGATCTTGTCTGCCGTGCCGTCTTCCGCCGGACCCTTGAGCTCGACCACGTTCCCGTCCGGGTCGCGAATGTACATCGACGGGCCCTTGCCGGTCGCCCCGTATCGTTCGGAAACGTCCCCGGGCTCGACGCCGTGCGCTTCCAGCTGGGATCGGATCGTGGCCTCGTCGAAGGCCTCGAGCGCGACGGCGAAGTGATCCATGTTGCGAGCCTCCGCCCCTGCTGCATCACCTCCGAGTTTGCCGAGCGGCGCGGCGACATCGACGAGATCGATCAGGCACGTGCCGGCGCGGAGTTGGACCAGTCCCAGGGCGTCCAGGCGTCGTTCTTCGTTGCAACCCAGCACTCCGCAGTAGAAGTTGATCGAGGCCGCGAGGTCGGAAACGCGCAGCACGACGTGGTCGAGGCCACGGATTCGGATCGGGTTCATCGAAATTCCACCTCGAAGTTCCCATCGTATTTGAGCTGGTGGGGGCGTGCGAAACGCACCGACACGAAGGTCAAGTCGCCCTCGCGGTCGAAGTGGCGGCGAATCTCGACGCTTGCTGGATCGAGTGCACGTGCTGTGGTGAGGAACTTCGGTCCGAAGTCGAAGACCGCAAAATCCTCGTCGAACAGCAGGTAGACGTGACGGGCGCTTCCGGAGAACCGCCATGCGCGACCGGGTCGATGTGCCGAGCGCATCGACCAGACCGGTTCGACGAGGCCGAGGTCACGTGCAGCGAAGCGCAGCGGGCCGTCGAATCCCCAGTCGAGGCTCACTGCGACCGTACCGGGGCGGCTCGACAGCTCCTGCGCGAACGCGTCCAGTGAATCCGACCAGCGCCCCTTTCCGCCGGTCGACCGCATATGTTCGAGAGTTCGAGCGGTGACGAGGAGATTGCCGGCGACGAGGAGCGCGAGCGCGGCGACGGACGCGGCGCGGCGAATTGCGCCCGGCCCGGCGTCGCGTCGCGAGTGGATTCGGGCAAGGGTGAGCGCGACGACGAATTGTGGAAACGGGTAGATGTTGAGTGCGTGATGGATTCGAACGGCTCGAGGAGTCAGGAAGATGCCGATCGCGATCAATAGGGTCGCCGCCCAGACGAAGGCCTGGGCGGGATCGAGTTCACCCGCCCGACGGTCGCGCCACAGCGCCACGGCGAGATAGGCGAGAGACAGCGCGAACACGACCAGGAACGGACCGGAGGCCGCATTCGGCGCCTGCGCCATTCGCTCGAAGCTACCGCCGGAGAGCATCAGCTCATGGAAATAGGAACCATCGAGCGTCGCAGCGAAAGTGTGGAACTTCTCCGCCCAGTCGCCCGTACCGAGGCTCTGGCGTCGAAATACCTTTCCGGTCACCGACAGGGCTGCCGTAGCGCCTGAAATCATCGGCGCAGCTCCGAGCGCGAAGCCCAGTCCCACCGGCAACGCCTGCCGTCGCCACGTTCGGAGCGATTCGCGAACGATCCGTGGGAATGTCAGCGCCAGGGCCACGGCTGCGGCTGCCACGAAGACGCCGAAGTCGATCTTGTTGTACACGCCGAGCCCCAATAGCAGTCCCCCGACGAACGGCGGTGCAATGGTTCCACGCCGCCAACCGACGGTCAGGAAGTAGAGGCCGCCACAGCGACAGCAGAATCCGAGCGCGAATGAGCCCCAGTCGTGCCGTGCGGTCAGCAGGAAACTCGGATCCGTTACCAGCAACAGACCGGCAACGATTGCGATGCGAATGCCGAGCGTCTCGCGGGCCCAGAGCATCGCGAGTAGCAAGCCAACCAGCGCGATTGCCAGCGTGGAACCGCGCAGCGTCGGGACGCTCGCCCCGAAGACGGCAAAGACCGGAATCAGCAGCTGGCTCTTCAGGGCGCCCATGTAGGGTTGCACCGTGATCGGGAACCAGCCGCCGAAGAGTCGGATCGTGCGCGCGCCCGGAACGGCGGATGGGCGGCCGTCTTCTGCAAGGAACTGGACGGCGGGTTCGGCCTGGATGACTTCGTCGTAGTAGGTTCCGGGGGCATCGAGGTGGCGTCCCGCCAGCACGGCTGCGAGCGCGCAGATCAGTGCGAAAGCGACGAGGAGTCTTCGCTTTCCAACCGGTCGGTCTTCCGGGCGTTCATTCACCGACAACGGTTTCTCCCCGTCCGTTCCCTTGACCTTTGGCGCCTGGAAGCGCACGATCCATCGGCTGCATCCGAAGGAGTTCTCCCTGGCCTGCTCAGGTCTGTACGAACGTAATGTCGCGGCGCTTGATTCATCCACTCACCCGACGGAGCGTGTCTCGCCGTGCCCGGTGTGCAACGGGGCGGAGGCGAGGCCGCGTTTTGCCGTCGATGGTATCGCGGCGCCCGTCGTCGTCTGCATCGAATGCGGCCTCGGTCGCTTCCACCCCAGCCCTGAGGTCGAGGAAGTACGTGCGCTGTACCCCGACGAATACTACGGCGAGCCCGGCACGAAATTCCAGCCGCTGATCGAATGGCTGGTTCGTCTGGTCGGAACTCGCCATATCCGCTTCCTATCACGGAATCTCGAGCCCGGGGCGAAGGTCCTCGATGTCGGCTGCGGCCGCGGTGTTCTGCTCGGCGAACTGGCCGACCGTGGTTTCGAGGTCCACGGCCAGGAGATCAGCGCCGAAGCGGCTCGCGGCGCCGATCCGCGGGCGGAAATCCGGATCGCAGCGAGTGTCGCGGAGGCGGGCTATGAGGACTGCAGCCTCGACGAGGTGATCATCTGGCATGTCCTCGAGCATCTGCCGGATCCACGTGGGTCGCTCATGGCTTTGCATCGGGCTCTCAAACCTGGCGGTCGGTTGGTGGTTGCGGTCCCGAATTTCGAGAGCGCTCAGGCGCGCTGGACCGGTGCTGCGTGGTTTCACCTCGACCTCCCGCGTCACCTCTTCCAGTTCCCGGCCTCGGCGTTGGAACGGTTGCTTTCCGAAGTCGGTTTCGAGGTGCTGTCGGAACATCACTTCTCGTTGCGCCAGAATCCCTTTGGGTGGATCCAGAGCGTGCTGAATCGCTTTCCGGGGCTTCCGCGCAACGGGCTCTACACGCTGCTGCATCGTCGCTCCACGGATGGTTCGCGTCCGTTCGACGCGCGGACTCGCTTCTGGCTGCGCTTCTGGTTGGTCGCCGGGGCACCGTTGGGCCTGCTCGCGACCGTGATCGAGACGATCGCCCGCAGCGGTGCAACGGTGCACATCGTCGCGCGGAAGTGCGAGGACTGAGCTGGCACTCAGTGCGCCGGCTCGACGTACGCGCGTCGTGATCGGTAGAGTGCGAGGCGACCGACGAACTCCCGAACCGACGCCTCGTCCTCGCGTTCTCGGCTGATCTCGATCGCGTGCTCGAGAGTGCGCGTCGCGTCGGCGAAGCGACCGGCCGAAGCGTATGCGGCGGCGAGGGTGTCGAGTACCGCGGGATCGGTGTGCTCCGTCAGGCGTGCCGCATTCTCGCCGGCTGCGATCGCGCCGGCGGGATCGCGTAGATGGGTCTCGGGAGTGGTTGCCAGTACCCAGGCGAGGTTGTTGGAAACGGTGAGCAGATCGGACCGAAGCTGCAGTGCGATCTCGAACTCACGGATCGCGTCGGCGCTACGTCCCTGCTCGAGGAGGGCTGCCCCGAGATAGCTGTGGGCGACGTGGTTGCGCTCGGTCACACGAAGCGCATGCCGGAACAGCGCTTCGCTGTCGCGCCAGTGTCGTAGCTGGAACGATGTTGCGACGGTAAGCGCCGTGATCGCGCACGCGGCCAGCAGCGGCAACGCGATCCGCCGCGCGGGAAGGCGTGCGCAGAATTCCGGGACGCCCCACGCCATCGCGATAGCGAGTCCGATGAGCGGTAGGTAGGTGTACCGATCCGCCATCGCCTGGGACCCGACTTGGACCAAACCGATCACCGGAACCAGCATGCCGAGGTACCACAGCCACCCGACGGCGAGGTAGGGGTGCTTGCGTCGTTGCGACCAGGAGACCGCGGTAACGGCCATGAGTAGCAATGCCGACAGGGCGAGGACGGGCCCGGAGGGGGTTGCACCGGAATGTGGATAGAAGACCGCGAGGCCGGTCGGCCAGAGGTACTTTCCGATGTAGGCCGAGTAGCTCACGAGTGCGTTCCCCAGGCGCGTGAGCGTGTCGACCTGGTCGAACGATGCAACCGTCCCGCCCGTGTTCTGCGCGATCAGTGTGACGACGCTGAAGCCTGCGACCAGCGCGAACAGCGGCAACTTCTCGACGATGGCCGTGCGAATCTTCGCGGCGTCGAAGCGCCCGGGGGCATCGCTGCGTTCCAGCCGGCGCAACGGCCAGAAGTCGAGAAGCAGCAGTACGAAGGGCAGCGTGACCAGGATCGGTTTCGCCATCAGACCGAGCGCGGTACAGGCGAATACCCCGATGTTCCCGGCCACGGTTCCGCCGCGGTCGCGATCGCGCGCGTAAACGCCGAGCGCAAGCGCGAAGAACAGCGCGCTGAGCGGATCCTTGCGTGCGGCGATCCACGCGACAGACTCGATGTGCAGCGGGTGGACGGCGAATACGGCGGCGACGAACGCGCTCCGCGGAGCATTGCGGGTCAGGCGCGCGAGCCCGTCGAAGAGTGCCAGACTCGCGAGTGCGTGGAGCAGGATGTTGGTCCAGAAGAATCCTTCGGCTCGGGTGCCATGGAACTCGCTGTCGAGCATCCACGAGAGGCGGGTCAGCGGGAACCAATTGGCTCCGTCGAAACTCGAGAAGGCCCAGATCAGGCCCTCCATCGTCCAGCCGGCGAGCACGGGTGCGCTCTGCGTGATGTAGACGTTGTCGTCGTAGTTGAGCCATTCGTGGTTTCGGATCGGCAGGAAGGTCAGCAGCGCGAGTGCGAAGATCGCGGCTCCGAACGACCAGTGGGGGAGCCGATTTCGGTGAATGCGGGCGTCGTCTACGGCCACGCCGGCATCCAGTCCGCCATAGCGCCGACGGCTTCGAAGTGCTGCGTTCCATTTCGATCCAGAACGACGATGTGTGCCTCCGCGAGCACCCGATGACTCATGCTGCCGAAATCGGCGACCTCGCGGGCTACGCGCGTAACGACGACGAATTCGCCGTCGGGCGACCAGCGAGGCGCGAGTTCGTTGTGATCTGGAGTGTGCTGCAGGCTCCGTTGGGCGGAGCCGTCGAGGTCGGCGAGGAATACGTCCGATGATCCGTCTCGATCCGAAACGAAAGCGATTTCATCGCGCACGGGCGACGGCCGGGCCGAGTGGTCGCCGCCCTCTCCTGCAATGATCGGGTAGGGGGCACCACCCGCGGATGGGATTCCCCAGACAGCGTGGTCGGTGCCCGCGGCTGCACGCCGGGTGTAGATGATTCGCGTTCCATCGCGAGAGAACCAGGCCTTCGAGTCGGTCCATTCCAGATCCGAGGTGAGTGGTCGCGCATCCGCCGCATTCGCCGACAGTAGCCACAGGTTCGAGCTCCCCGCTTGTCCCGCGATGCGGCGCTGGGCCACCAGCAGTCGCCCGTCGGGTGAGAAGTTCGGTCGCAGGAAGAAGTCGTCCGAAGCGGAGCGGGCGACGAGTTCGATGCGGCGTTCGCGCCAGAAGGCGAGTGCGACCCCGCCGCTGGGGGCACCGCCGCGGAATGCATAGGCAATCGATCGTCCGTCGGGCGACCAGTCCGACCAACGCTCTTCGCGACCCGGCGTCGGCGGTAGCGGGGATTCCCGTCGACTCACGGGATTCCAGAGCACCAGGTCGCTGGAGTTCCGGTCTCCGGAGAGGCCGACCTGGAAGACCAGGCGATTCGCTTCCTCCGACCAGTAAGGCCAGCGCTCGTCGCGGCCCGGCGTGAGCGTGACGGCCTGCTCCTGGCCATCGGCGATGCGAGCTCGGACGATTTCGGTCGAGTCGCCGACGACCCGAACGAAGACCAGGCCGCTGGAGGAGCGTGTGCGACTGGCGGTGGACGGTTCGTCGCAGGCGATTGCGGAGAACGACAAGAAGGCCAGCAGGCTGACGCCTGCCAGCCTGCCGGTGTGCAGAATTGCTGCATCCTTCGGCGAGAATTCTCCTTCGGGTTGGTAGAATATCCGCCGATGGAGTGTGCAGACGGAGCCGAAGAGGCGGCCGACGCGAAGCCCGCTGCGCAGTCCGGGCCTTCGCGAAGTGTCCCGATCGCTCCTCTGCTTCCGACCGGCTGGCCGTTCCTGGTATTCGCAGCCTTCGCGCTGCTCGACTACTGGATATACCGCGGTGCTTTGCGCAGCCCGTTCTTCTCGGACGACATCGGCTACATCGTCAGCAGCCCGTATACCCGCGAGCTCAGCGTGAGCGGGGTCGCGGCGATCTTCGACCCCTTCGGAGCTGCCAGCCTCTATACCGCGAACTACGCGCCGGTTCATCTACTTCTCACTACCATCGAGCGTTCCATCTTCGCAGGCGACGTGCTCGGATTCCACCTCGTCAATGTTGGGGTTCATGCGCTCAATTCGACCCTGCTCGTGGCGCTGTTCCTGCGTTCGCGCGTGCCCGTCGTCGGGGCGCTCCTCGGAGGCTTGATCTTCGCGGTCCATCCCGCCAACGTCGAGGCCGTCGCGTGGATCTCGCAGCTGAAGACGAACGCGTCGCTTGCGCTGTCGCTGGGAGCATTGCTGGCGTTCTTCCGTTACCCGCTGTTCGCGACCGGGCTGTTCGCACTCGCCTTGCTCACGAAGGCCACTGCGTTGTTCGCGCTCCCGACGGCGATCGCCTTCGCCTGGGTGCGGCCCCGATCCGCCTCGGCTGGCCGTACCTGGTTTTGGCTCGGCGTCTGGGTTGTCGTTTTTGGCGTCTACGCGGTTCCACAGCTCGGTTTCTTCGGTGCCATGGGCGCTGTCGACGTTCCCGCGTACGAAGATCCGTGGGTTCACTTCCGAACCATCGCGAGCGTCGGTACTCGCTACCTCGTGATGGCGGCGACCGGCTACGGTGTGTCGGCATTTCACGAGCCTGCCCCGGTCTTCTCGGTCGTCGACCCGTGGTGGCTTGCTGCGCTGCCGCTCGGCGCGCTGCTCGCGTGGCGCACGTTCACGACTCTCGGAAATCGCAGCGAAGAGGGGGTGTGGTGGCTGGCCGCCATCGCTGCCTTCGCACCGGTTTCGCAGTTCTTTCCGTTCCTGAATCCGGTTGCAAACCGCTACCTCTATTTCATTCTGCCCGGGCTGATCGGCGGAACGCTGCTCGCCTACGGCAGCTGGCGCAGTCGGCTGAATTCCGCTTCGCGCGTCGATTTCATCTCCGCCGGAGCCGTGATCGCGCTCTCGGTCTTCTTCGCGATCGGGAGCATCGATCGCGCTCGATTATGGTCGAATCCGACGCTGCTCTACTTGGACGCCGCGCGCCACTATCCGGAGGGAGGAACTGCGGCATTCCTCGCGGCTCGCAGCGCCGCCCAGCAGGGTGATGTGGCGGCGGCCGTGGAGCACCTGCGGCGGGCGGCGGATCACGGCATCGACCGTTTCATGGCGTTGCGCAACGACCCCGGGCTTGCGCCGATTCGGGACAGTTCGGAGTTCGTACAGCTGATTCATGATATGGCGGGTCGCTGGATCGAGCGCTCGGAGAGCCGCGAAGATCCGTCGCCGGCCGAGCTGCGCGTCATCGCGCAGGCCCACATGATCCGGGAAGAGTACGCTCGCGCGGAGGTGCTGCTCGAAGAGGCGCTGCGCGCGGGTGGTCCGTTCGAAGACGTGGTGCGCAGCGAATTGGAAGCGCTTCGAGCGTTCGTGAAGGAATCGAAGGACGAACAGGCCGAAGAGGCGGCGGAGCTGGGAGGGAGCCATCGCACGCAAAGCCACTGATACCGCCGCGCCCGCTGGGAACGTTGGTGTGATTACACCCGTTGGATGGGTGCTGCTTGCGATGGCATTCCTTGGTGCGTCGTTGCTCGTCTACGAGCCCGCGATGAACGGCGCGTTTCTTTCCGACGACGGGCACTACGTTCAGCGCAACGTGTACATCCACGAGCTCAGCCTCGAGAACCTCATCGCAATTCTCGAGCCGCTCGGCCCCGTCACGCTTGCGGTCGTCAACTACTCCCCCGTCCAGATGCTGATCCACGCGCTCGCCTGGGACGCGTTCGGTTCGGATACAACCGGACACCACCTGGTCAATGTGGTGTTTCACGCGATCGCCTCCCTGCTGCTGATCCCGCTGTTCGTGCGCACTGGGATCCCGCGCGCCGCTGCGATTCTCGGTGCGACGTTCTTCCTGCTTCACCCCGCGAACGTCGAAGCGGTTGCCTGGATCTCGCAACTGAAGAGCAGCTCCGCACTGGTGTTCTCGCTCGCGGCGCTGCTGGTGTTCCCGAAGCGCCCATTACTCGGAACGGCTCTCTTCCTGTTGGCTCTGCTGGCGAAGCCCACTGCCGCGGTCGTGCTGCCGGTCGCGGCACTGCTGGCGTGGACACAGCGAGAGAAGATTGCGAAGCCCTGGTGGGCGGTGTGGGTGCTGATCTTCGTGCTGTACGCGATCGTCGAATTCTCGGTTCATCAGCGATCGGGAGCCGCGGAGGCGACCCTCTACGACACCCCATTCGATCTGGTGATGACGGTGTTCGGCCTCGCGATGCGTTACTTGGTGATGAGTTCTACCTCATTCGGTGTATCGGCGTTCCACGAGCCCGAACCGATCCGGTCGCTGTTCGACCTGTGGTGGCTGTGCTCGCTTCCGGTGTTGGCGGGGCTCGCCTGGCGTCTGGTGGTGGTCTGGCGTCGCAGGCAGCCCGAGGTCGCGTACTGGGTCTGGGCGGTGGTTTCGTTCGGGCCGATCTCGCAGGTCTTCCCATTCCTCTATCCGCTCGCGGATCGCTATCTCTATTTCATTCTGCCGGGCCTGATCGGTGGTGGGCTACTCATGCTGGGCGAGGGGTTCGGCCGTCTCTTGTCCGGCAGCGAGCGACGAAGGACGTTGGAAATCGCCGCGGTCGTGGCGGGCGTTGCGCTGTGCTCGGCCATGGCCGCTCACAGCCACCAGCGTTCGGGAATCTGGCGTTACAGCGCGACGGTGATCGCGGATGCGGCCAGGCACTATCCCGACGGTGTGTCGGCAAACCTGATCCGTGCGAATCGAGCGGGCAGCGTCGGCGACGTCGACGCGGCGGCTGAGGCGTTGCAGGCCGCCGCCGCACGCGGCTTCAACCGCTTCGAGATGATCTACAACGAGCCACGCTTCGACTCCGTGCGCCGACATCCAAAATTCCAGGCGGTGGTGGACGAGATGGCCGCAGGCTGGATCGTGAAGGTCGCTGCGCGCGAATCGCCGACGCAGTCCGAGCTTCGCATGGCTGCCCACGCCCACATCGCTCGTCGCGAATACGACGAAGCGCGACGGATGCTTCATCGCGCGCTCGAGCAGGGCGGAGCGTATGACGCGCAGATTCGCGACGACCTGCAACAGTTGTCGGCGATTCTCGATTGACCCGCTTCCGCATGACTCCTAACGCGGGGGCGTGTGCGCGTTCGGCTTCGGCGGCTCGTGTTTCACGTTGCGCCAACGGAAGGTGCAACGATCGACGGCGGTGGCACGAATCTCCGTAGTCGTGAAGGTCTGCGTGTAGCACGAATTCGGCACGACCCAGAGCGATGACGCGCCAGCCCACAGCGCGCACAAAGCGAGGATCCACGGAGCCAGCTGTCGCCGCGCGTCGAGTGCTACGCCCGCGGGGATCGCGACGGCGATCGCCAGCCATGTGAGGCCGCGCAGCAGGTTCAGCGTGGAGCCCATGCCGAACGGTGCGAGCCAGAGTTCGTTCCAATACAGCACGAAGACAATTCCGCTCATCAGCGCGACGGGGCGATTCCGACGCCACAGCGCCGATGCGCCGGTTGCGCCGGCGAGAATGCCGATCGGGCCGGCGAGGATTGCGATGCGGGCGAGCCTTGCATTGGACGATGCACCCGCGGCGGACCGGAGGTAATCGCCACTCGAGAACAGGAATGTCTCGGCGAGGCTGCAGCCGGCTACGAGGTGGGCGGTGAAGAGCGGGGCCGCACCGAGGCTTCCGACTGCGAGCGCGATGAGCGCTCGGCCATCGCGCTGCGCCAATGCGATCACGCCGCCGCACAGGCCGAAGAACAGCGCCGCAGCCGTATGGACGAAGAACGTTGCAGCGAGCGCGATTGCGGCGGCCAGGTAGCGCTTCCCGAGCAACCACCCCAGCCCGGTGAAGGCGAGCGCGTAGCCGGCGACTTCGATCTTCGGAATGCACCACGTAAGCGCGAATGTGTACGGCGACCATGCGAACAGCGCCGAAGCGAGGTCCGGTAGGTTTGCCGCGCGCTGAAAGCTGCGGAAGCCCGCGATCAGCGCGGCCGCGGCCGCGAACGCGAAGAGCTTCGTCAGCCCCGCGAGGCCCAGCCAGGGCTCGAAGATCGAGCCGAGTGCGTGGTAGGCGGGTGCGTAGACGGTTCGCAGGGCCGGATCTTCCGCCATCTGTTGCACCAGGCGCAGGTGCGGTCGCAGGTCGGCACCACCGTGGATGCCTTCCGTAGCGAACAGCAGGGTGGCGTGGAGCACGAGCGCGCCCGCTGCGCTGATCCGAAACAGCCGCGCGGAGCGGGCGTCATTGCTGGTCGTCGGGGGCTGCCCGGGAATGGCACTTGCGGGGTCGATGTCCGCTGCGCGCATGTTCCGGCCGGTCGCCTCCTGGCGTCGGAAGGTTGACTACGACGGTCGCGCGGTCCGTTCGAGGCGCTTTCGTGCGTCCTCCGCCCCGGGGAAGTTCGAGTCGAGAGCCAAGGCTTTCTCGAATGCTTCGGTGGCTTCTTCACGGCGGCTGAGCGCGTCGAGCGTCAGTCCCATGTGGTAGTGCAGCTTCGGCGTGAGTGCGGTCGCCTGATCGCCGTTCAACTCGATTGCGTAGAGAAACTGTTGAAGCGCCGCCCTGTGCCGACCCTTCCTGAAGAAGACGTAGCCCACGGTGTCCGCCGCTGCCGGATCGGATTGCATGGACTTCTGGGCCTCCTCGGCGAGCTTCAGAGCGCGGTCGAGGTCGCTGCCGCCGTCGCCATCCGCCAGCAGGTAGGCAAGATCGCTCTTCGCCGCCGCAGCATCGGGGTCTTCGCGGATGATCTTCTCGAGCATTGCGCGCGCGTGGTCTACCTCGCCCTGACGCAGATAGATCCGACACAGCAGCAGCCGGGCTCCCGAATGGAGCACGCCTGCCGCTTCGGCTTCTTCGAACGAGGTGCGGGCTTCTTCGAGTCGTCCTTGCGCTTCGTAGATCGAGTAAAGGAGGTCGATCGCACCGGGCAGCGACGGGTCGGCTTCGAACGCGCGCAGCGCATCGGATTCGGCGGGGTCGTGATTGCCAGCGCCGTGGAGCACACGCGCCCTCAGCAGCAACGTCTCGGGCTTTGCGCGTCCCGATTTGATTGCCGAATTCACGAAAAACATCGCCGCTTTCAGCTGACCCGAGCGCAGGTCGATGTTGACGATCGCTTCGAGGACCTTCGGGTCCGCCGGCTTCTTCTTGA
Organism: uncultured Gammaproteobacteria bacterium; assembly: GCA_964196055.1. Lineage (GTDB taxonomy): Bacteria > Myxococcota_A > UBA9160 > UBA9160 > SMWR01 > JAFDEI01. The sequence continues at coordinate 32,995 of CAXMSF010000014.1, forward strand.
GCGCAGCGAGGAGGTGCGTGCGAGCCTCTTCGGGGCGCTCTGCGCCTTCTCGCTCCGCAAATAGGATCGCTGCGGTGGCGAGCGGATTCTCGTCTTCGAGAATCATTTCGAGCACGCGGAGCGCGGCATCGGGCCTGGCGGTGCCGTAGAGAGCGCGCACTCGCATGAGCTTTTCGGCGTTGCTGAGCGACTGACCGTTTACGACCAGTGCCCTGAGACTGAGCAGGGTTTCTGCCCACTGCTCGGAGTCGTGGTGGATCAATGCGCGCAATCGAACGCCTTCGGCTGAGAATCCGTCGCGCAGCTCCAGGGCGCGGTCGACCGAGGCGGAGGCGGCTTCGAGTTCGCCATTGCGGTACTGGGCGAGCGCCATCAGGCGCTGGTATTCGAAGGTGTCGGTTTCGTTCAGCTGATTGCGCAGGATCTCGATAGCCTCGTCGTTGCGCCTCTCGGCGAGAGCGATGCGCGCTTTGGCACGTGTCGTCTGCGCGTCGTTCGGGAAATCGTCCGACATCCGGACGAAAGTCGCCCGGGCGCCGGCCAATTGATTCTGCGCGATCTGCAGTCGGATCAGCTGTTCGAAAAGAATCGGAGATTCCAGCCCGCCCTCGATGGTGTCGTTCAAGTGGGCGACCGCCTCGGCGCCAAGGCCATTTCCGGCCAGGTAAGACGAGAACGCGGCATGGGCGTAGGGATCGTCAGGGCGCTTGGTCAGCAGCTCCTTGTAGATGGCAATTCCGTACCCGGAACTTTCATCGACGAGCTCCGCGAGTTGGGACCACACCGATAGCTGGCTCGGGTCCGCTTCGAGCATCTGGCGGATTGCCCAGTTGCGCAGCTTGTTCTTGCGCGATTTGATGGCGAATTCGTCGGTGGCGCGCGCCGCCAAGAAATGCACCTCGGGCTTGCCCTGTTCTTTAGCGAGTTCGACGGCTGCGACGTAGGCCTTCTGGGCGGCATCTCGGCTCTCCGCACTCTGGCTGAGCATCCGCGCTCGCTCGATGCGGGCCCCGACTGAACCTCCGGAGAGTTCGTCGGCCTTTTCAAAAGCGGCGATCGCCTCGTGCCGGATATTCGGATCCACGGGTTCTTTCAAGAGTTCGCCCATTCGGATCCGGCCCTGGTGGACGCGACCGAGTTGCAGCCAGAGTTCGCCATCGTCCGGGGCCAACTCGACCGCCTTCCGGGCAGACGCAAGGGCTGCTTTCGGGTCGTTGCGGTACAGCAGCAGCTCGGCTTCGGCTCCGTAGACCACACCCGCCTCCGGGTGGGCGTTCTTTGCCGCCGCGATCACGGACTCCGCTTCATCGATCTGCCCGGTGACGAGCAGCGTCCGCGTGAGCTGCATCGCGATGTCGATTCGCTCCGGTTCGAGGCGAAGGGCCTCGCTCAAATAGAACGTGCCCGAGAGATCGCCTTGTCGGAGCAGGAGCCCCCCGATTCTTTCGTTTGCGAGGGCATGGTTCGGGTCGATCTTGAGCGTACTGCGGTACTCGAGGATGGCTTCGTCTTCGTCGCCGATTGCGACGAGCTCCTGTGCTCGCTCGATATGGTCGGCAACACGTTCTTCGGGCGACGAGCAGCAGAGGATCAGGCAGGTCGCGAGGGCTGCGGCGACCCGTTGTTGGAGGCCCAGTCGGGGCATCGTGAAACTCCTACGGTTCGAGCTTTGCGAGTTCCCGTCGGGCCTCGTCGATTTCCTCGAACCCTTCAGCGTCCACTGCCGACTGGAGCATCTCTCTCGCGCGCGCTGAATCACCCGCCATCGCGAGCGCGCTGCCGAGGTGGTAACGGATCGAAGCGGAGTCGGGCGCATCCGAATGGGCCTTCTCCAGGACCGATACGGCTGCCGCAGCTTCGCCTCGTCTGATATGCACCCAGCCGAGTGTGTCCAGAATGTCGGGTGCCGGATCGAGGCTCCTGGCCTCTTCGGCCAACGACAACGCAGTGTCGAGATTGCCACCGGATTCCGCGAGCAGCCAGGCGAGGTCGTTGCGTGATCCGGCGTTTCCGGGGTATTTGCGGACGATCTCGCGCAGGCGATCCATCGCGCCGTCCTTGTCGCCGAGCTGGAGTGTCAGCTGCGCGGCGGAGTAGGCGTAGGTATCGGCACCTTCGTCCGCATTCTCTGCCGCCAAGTCGAAGAGTTCGATTGCTTTGGCAAAGTCACCGGAATTGCCCGCAATGATCGCAAGGCCGGCGATTGCGATCACGCTGTCGGCATCGATCGCACGAGCCTTCTCGAATTCCTGCCGGGCTTCGTCGTTTCGATGCAGGCGTGACAGGGTGGTACCGCGAATCGCGTGGATGTCGGCGTCTCCGGGGTTGGCGGCGATCGCGGAATCTACGACGGTCAGTGCTTCTTCAGCCTTTCCGAGCGCGTTCAGGTTGTCGGCCATCGCGCGCAAGGCGGCGCGGTTCTCGCTTTGCGACAAGTCCAGACCGCTGTCTCGGATCGTCTCGACCGCCGCGGAGGGCCCCTTCTCGGCACGTGCCACGTAGGCGAGCTCCACGACTCCCGTGGCCTTCTCGCCCGACATCTCGCTGAGCTTCATGGCGGCCGCACGCGCTGTCTCGAAATTCTTGAGCTTTGCCATCGATCGGATTGCGATCACGTAGTCGTCCGCGTGGCGGTCCGCCTGGCTGCGGCGGACCGTCGCGGCAGCGAAATTGGATGCCTGCTTGTAGTCTCCGCGGTCGTAGTGGATGCGTGCAAGCAGCCGAGCGGCGTTCGTTTCGGACTTGTCGGCTCGCATCGCCTCGCGTAGCTCCGTGACCGCGCGTTCCCAATCGCCGAGTTCGTAAGCCGCGACGCCCGCCAGGTAGCGTGCGCCGGCGTTGTTCGGCCAATGGCGAATGCCCTTCTCGAACGACTCGAGCGCTGCGGCCGGTTCGTCGTTGGCGAGCTGGATGCGCCCGCGAATCAGCGTCGCGTAGATGGGCTCGTCGAGCGTCTTGACGATCTCTTCCGCACGCTCGTATTGTTCGAGGTCGACCAGCACGTCCGCCTGCGTGAAGCGGAGCTCATCGCCGCCACCGCCGGTGAGTTCGATGACCTTTTCGACCGCGCTGAGAGCCTTCTCTGAGTTGCCGTTTCGGCGATAGAAGATTGCGAGCATGTTCCACGCAGCCGCGGAGTCGAATGTCTCGGCAGCCTCGATCAGCACCTTTTCGGCCGCCTCCGAGTCGCCCTGTGCATTCAGGCGGTTCGCCAGGGACGAACGCAACCCCAGGTTCTCGGGTGCCTGCTCGGAAGCCGAGCGGATCAATTCCGTCGCGCGTTCAGGCTTGTCGATCGCGTCGAGGAAGCTCATCACGTGGTTCACGAGAAAGCCGTCGGTCCCGTATTTCTCGAGGCATTCATCGTACAGTGATTCCGCCTCCTCGAGATTCTTCTTGAAATCCTTTGCGAAGACCGCCGGCGCGATGCATGCGCGCGGTCGCAGCCCCGGGTCGTTGCTCGCTTCGCCCATTTCTCGGAGGAAGTAATGCGCCGCTTCGGCCTCTTCGCCGCGTCCCATCTCGAAGAGCACCGTCGCGTAGATCGCCCGGTTCTGGTAGTCGTCGGGCGCGACTTCGAGCAGGCGCTCCGTGTCCGCCAGCGCCTCTTCGAAGCGGGCGATGTCGAGGTTGGCCTTCGCGCGCAGCTGCAGTGCTGCGGTTCGCTCGGGGTCGAGTTCGAGAACGCGATCGGATGCGCGAATCGCCTCTTCGAGGTCGCGGACGGTGAAATGCGCCGAGGCGAGCATCAACCCTGCCGGCACCGCGAAATCCTCCGATTCGCTTGCTTTCTTCAGCGCCCAGATGGCACGGCTCGGATCGCCGGTCTGAACGAGAGCCGCTCCCAGTCGATAGTTCGCTTCGGGCAGGTCGGGTGAAATCGCCAGAACTTCTCGGAGCTCGGTGATCGATTCTGTAAACTGCCCGACGTCTTGCAGCGCTCGGATTTCCTGCATGCGCGAATCGACGTCGCCGCCGCAACCGGCGGTGAGTACGATGAGCGCGATGGTGCCGACCCAGACGGCGGCGCGGGAGCGGCGGTTTCGCCGGTCGAGGGACGATTGGATCGTGTCGGGTGAAACGGTGGATCGGGACATCGGGCGCGGTGACCTCCAGGCAACAAACGAATCGCGGATTATACGCGGCAAACCGGGCACGTCTATCGAAAGAACGCCGTCGATACGTGCGCGATTTCGTGGGCTTCTCGCGTTCCTTCGAACACCCGCGTGCAGATCCCGCTGCCATCCTCTGGTTTTCGTTTCGATTGTGATTTCGTTTGCACACCCGGGTTGCAGCGCCCCCGGGGATGCCCCCGTCGACCGCGTCATCCTCGTCACACTCGACACAGTCAGGGCCGATTACATCGGCAGTTACGGCGCAACGCAGGCGCACACTCCGAATTTCGACACCGTGGCAGCCGAGGGAGTTCGGTTCGACGTGGCGATTTCTCCGACGCCGCTCACGTTGCCATCACACGCGTCGTTGATGACGGCGCTCGATCCCCCTGCGCACGGTGTGCGGCATAATGGGATCCACCGGCTCAGTGGCGAAATTCCCACACTGGCTGGGCGTCTTCGAGCCGCTGGATTCGCAACGGCTGCTTTCGTCGGGGCGCTGGTGCTCGACGCGCGTTTCGGGCTCGACCGAGGTTTCGATGTCTATGACGACACGATGTCGGGTCGCTTGTCCGGCCGTGTCGGCTACGCCGAGCGCACAGCCGACGCGGTAGCCGACGCGGCGCTCGCGTGGCTCGATCGCGCCCCGGAGCGATTCTTTCTTTGGCTTCACTTCTACGACGCGCACGCGGGCTACGACCCGCCGCCGGGCTTCGCGAGCGCGTTCGCGAGCAGGCCTTACCAGGGCGAGATCGCGTTCGTGGACTCGCAATTCGGCCGTGTGCTGGCAGGCATTCGGAGCCGCTGGCCCGACGGCGGAACGCTACTGGTCGTCACCGCCGACCACGGCGAGAGCCTGGGCGAGCACGGCGAGGCAACCCATTCCTATTCGGTCTACGACGCAACTCAGCGGGTTCCACTGCTCATGAGTGGGCCGGGTCTGCCACGTGCGCGTGTGGTCGCGGAAGCTGTTCGGCTCGTCGACGTGGCCCCGACCGTGATCGGGCTCGCGGGTGCCGAGCCGTTGCCGGAAGTGGAGGGTCTCGATCTGCTGCCATTGATCATGGGGCATGAGGGCGACGAGCGTGTTGCCTACGTGGAAACCCAGGCGACCCGACTCGATTACGGCTGGAGCCCGCTGCTGGGCGTTCGCACATCCCGATTCAAGTACATTCGGGCACCGCGCCCTGAACTCTACGACCTCGAGGGCGACCCCGGCGAACTCCACGATGTCGCAAGCACGAGTCCCGAGGAGGTTGCACGCTTGGATCGACTGCTTGCGAACCGCCTCGTCACGGGGTCGGTCTCGCGAGAGGACAACCGACCCTCGGTGGGGTTGAGCGATTCGGATCGGGAGCGGTTGCGAAGCCTTGGCTATGTCATCCCGCGAACCGATGCATCGACGGATTCGGACCCGCATGCCACGGTGGGGCCGGACCCGAAAGACGCGATCGGCCTGCTTCGGATGTTGGACGAGGCCCAACGCGATGTCGACGCCGGTCGTCTCGCCGCTGCCCTCGCGCGACTCGAGCACAGTGAAAACGAAGGCACCGCCGTTCGGGCGATGCGCGCGTCGATCGCGGTGGCGACAGGCGACTTCGCCTCAGCCGAGCGCGACGCGCGAGCGGTTCTCGCGACGCAGGGCGATCGACCCGACGTGCTGCTGATCCTCGGGCGCGCACATGCGGGTCAGGGGCGACTCGAAGAGGCGCGTGCTGCGATCGAGGCTTCACTACTGCTCGATCCGGCGTCGGAGTCTGCCTGGGGTTTCCTCGGTCGTGTCCTCGAGGCGCTGGGTCGAACCGAAGCTGCGCGGGAAGCATTCACGCGCGCAGGACGGGCGGACGCCGCTTCCCCCTGAAGGGTCGAACATTCCCGCGGGGTCGCCAGCCGGCACCCCCGTCCGTATCCAGAAAGCTGCAACCCATTGAAAAGTATTGGAAAAATGGGCGTTCAACACCGGATCGTGTCAGGTCGCCACAGCGGTAGTCCCAGCGTGTTACTGCGCGAAAAACATGCTGAATAAGGCTGAATTGGAAGAATAATTGTGTACGGGCCTGTTTTGTTGTGGGAGGATGGTGGTGGAGCACCAATTCACAGGCGCACCGCGAAATCCAATTTCTAAGGAGAGTAATCATGAGGCGATCGACAATAGTCATTCTCGCACTGCTCTTAGTATTCAGCGCAGGGCAAGCAAGCGCGAAGACGCTCGGTTGGCACGGTACGTTGGACCTCGATCTCGGCGCGTTGCAGACGCTCCGACTCGAAGGCAGCGGCGTTTCGACCGTCAACAACTCGGGCGGCG
>CAXMSF010000015.1:0-9185 GCA_964196055.1 uncultured Gammaproteobacteria bacterium
GCGGTAGGAGACGCCCCGTCAAGCTCCGACCGCGCCCACCGATAAGCGGTGATATGGCAAGTTCCATTTTGCTGCGGATATTCGGCTCGGGGCTTCTCGCCTGGGCGCTGGGGGCGGCCGCCCCCGGCCTCGCCGCACCGATCAGCCCCTCGGCTCCCACCGGGGACTGGACCGGCGTCTCCTATCCGACCCTGGTTCCCGACTACTCCGACGACCAACAAACGGGCATCACCGAGGCGGACATCGTAGGCAATGCGACCAACGCGGCGGTCTACACCGCCTTCGACGACGGCGGAACGCCTTCGCTCACGGACGGTAATCTCGCCTTCCGCGTCCGACTGGGCGACGACAAGAATCCGGTGGGATTCGGAAACTTCTTCGCAATCGGCATCGACGCCGACGCCGACGGAGATCTCGATCTCTTCCTGGGAGTGAACAACTCCGGCCAGGCGGACGAGATCGGAATCTACGACGCCGGTACGGACTTGAACCTCTCGCCGGACACGACCTCGATCGTTTCGACGCCGCTCCAGAGCTACACCGAGATGATCGACAACTACGACTTCTCTGACGTGACTGCCCAGAACGATCCGACAGCGAGCTTCGACATCGACGCGGACGGCAACAACGACTTCTTCCTGAGCTTCGTGATTCCGTTCCAGGACATCGTGGACGAACTCGTCGCCCAGGGACTCGCCGAAGGCAACTCCACGCTTCAGAACTTCAATCAGAACTCGGAATTCCAGTTGGTCGCAGGCACCTCGACACAGGCGAACGCCCTCAACCAGGACCTCGGTGGCCCCGACGGCGGAACGAAGTCCACGGAGAGCTGGGCGGATATCGGAGCCATGTCGACGTCCCTGTCGGCGACCGACCTGTTACCGGTTCCGGAGCCCGACACCGGTGCGCTCTTCGGCCTGGGCCTCGTCGTGCTGGCCGCGGCCAAGCGCCGTCGCTGAATGCCGCCCCGGGCGAGCCGGGATCGGGCACGCCGTCAGCGATCGTCGTCACCACTGCATTCCGTTCGGAGTGGAATCACCCAGTGAGCTGCGCCCCGGCGCAGCCGCCAATCCGGCTTTCGCTGCTGCCGAAGCCAACGCCACCGGCAACGGTGTCCCCGTGGCGACTCCTCGCCGGCCTCCTATGCTGCGAACCGTGAGCAACGCCGAGATCGACGACAGCAGCACGGATTTCTACTTCGACCCCCTGCCCGGCCCCGACTTCGCCCGGGCCCTGCATTCGCTTCGCAAACAAGGACCCGTGGTGCCTACCTCGGCGGTCGGGGGTTCGTTGCCGATCTTCTACATCGTGGGCTACGAAGCCCTCGCCGAGGCCTTCCGTGACGGGGAGCGCTTCCCTCCCCACCACGCCTATCAAATCATCTCGCAGCCCTTCATCGGCGAGACATTCATGTCGATGGCCCCGGATCGGCACCGCCTCTGGCGCCCAGCCATGACACCGGCCTTTCGCCGCGCAACGGTCGAGCGGCTGGCGGATGCCGAGCTCGCGGGGGTGGCCCACGAGTTGATCGACCGCGTCGAGGCCGCCGGGCGCGGAGATCTGGTCCGAAACTTCACCCGCCTCTTCGCATTCGCGATCATCTGCCGGCAGCTCGGCCTGCCGCGCGACCACGAGGACGAATTCTACGACTGGTCGATGGACCTGATGTTCGGCGGGCGCGACCTGGAGAAGAGCCGAGCCGCCGACGCCAAACTCACCGCCTTCGTCACACCCGTGCTCGAAGCCCGGAGGCGAGAAGCCCAGGACGACGTGATCAGCTCGTGGCTGGATGCCCACGTGCAGGGCGAGTTCGGGGAAGAAGCCATCTCGGACGCGGCGATCCTCGCCCACATTCGTCTCTTCTTTACAGCGGGCGCAACCACCACGTCCGATGCCCTGGGCAATCTGGTGCACGCCCTGCTCTCCCATCGCGACCGGGCCGAGATCTGGCGCAGTTGCACGGAATCGCCTGCACGCTGCGACGACGCGGTCCAGGAACTCCTGCGCTGGAACCCCCCGGTGGCCGCGCAGCCGCGCTTCAGCCGCCCGGACACGGAGATCGAGTTCTTCGGACGGAACATGGGCCCGACGTCTTCGGTCCTCTTCGGCATCGCAGCAGCCAACCGGGATCCCGACGTCTACCCGGACCCCGATCGTTTCGATATCGATCGCCGCCCGAAAGAGCTGCTCAGCTTCGGCCCCGGCCTGCGCACCTGTCCGGGCATGCACCTCGCAAGGAAGAACCTGCGAGTCGCCCTCCGCGTACTGGCCGAGCGTCTGCCCGCGCTGCGGCTGATCGCCCCTGACGACTGTGCGCCCAGGGGAATCCTGTTGCGCGGCCCCGGCAGTCTGCCCGCGCGCTGGGATTGACACCGAGCCCGCCCCACACCCTCGACCCGGTCCGGAGCCGGCACTCGCGGCTCGGGCGCCGCGGCCCCGGAGGCGCGCTCGGAGTCAGCGGCTCGCCCCTTCCTGTATAGTCGGCGCCGAATTCTCGGTCCCCGGGCTTCGGGACCGTTGCGTCGTACCGCACAGGGTGATGAAGCATGCCGGGCCGCGACCGCGAATGAAGATCAATGCCAGCCTGATCGTCGACCTCGCGTCGGTGCCGAGCAAGATCAAAGCGATCGAAGCCCTCGGCTATGACGCAGCCTTCAGTGCGGAGATCAGCAGCGACCCGTTCTTCCCGTTGCTGCTGGCGGCGGAGCACAGTCAGCGCGTCGGTCTGACGACCGCCATCAGTGTCGCCTTCGCGCGCAACCCCATGACCGTGGCCAACCTGGCCCACGACCTCAACCAGTATTCCGGGGGACGCTTCAGCCTTGGCCTGGGTTCCCAGATCCAGCCGCACATCACCAGACGTTTCAGTATGCCGTGGTCGAAGCCGGCAGCGCGGATGCGCGAGTTCGTGCTGGCATTGCGGGCCATCTGGGACTGCTGGCTCGAGGGGGCCGAGCTGGACTTCCGGGGCGAGTTCTATCGTCACAGCCTGATGACCCCGATGTTCACACCCGCCCAACGCGACTTCCCGGCGCCCCTGGTCAGCGTCGCAGGGGTCGGACCGCTGATGACCGAAGTAGCCGGCGAGACCGCCGACGGATTCATCGCCCACGGCTTCACCAGCGAGAAATACCTGCGGGAGGTGAGTTTTCCGGCCCTCGAAAGGGGCCTGGCAAAGGCCGGACGGTCGCGTTCCGATTTCGACGTGAGTGCACCGATCATCGTCGTGTCCGGTTTGGACGCCGAGGCCTTCGAGATGAGCCGGCAGATCGTGAAGATGCAGCTCGCCTTCTACGCCTCCACGCCGTCCTACAAACCGGTGTTGGAGCTTCACGGTTGGGAGGACTTGCTGCAACCGTTGAACCGCTTGTCCAAGCAGGGGGAGTGGCAGAAGATGGGCGAGTTGATCAGCGACGAAATTCTGGAGACCTTCGCCGTCGTCTGCGAAGATCCTGCGCAGATCGCTCCCTGCTTCGCTCAGCGCTACGGTGATCTCATCGACACCTGGCATTGCACGGTGGACTTGCCCGATCGCGAGCTGCAGTCACAGTTGCTGCGCAGCCTGCAGCGGCGTTAGGACCTTCTGAAGAAGGGGAGCCATGCCGAAGGAACGCGTCGAGATGTCGAAATCCACCACCGGCAACGACCGGTCGAAATTCCCGGTTCGTGAGGACTTGAGCGTTGCGCATCGCGAAATGCTCGAGAGTTTCTCGCGTAGCGGCACCTGGTGGACTGGTGCCGATCGACGCGCGATCGCCATGGAAGCGCGCGCCGCTCGCGATTGCGGCTTATGTGCGGAGCGCAAAGCCGCCTTGTCTCCCTTCTCGGTCGACGGAATCCACGTCGGCCCGAGCGATCTCGCGCCCGAGATCGTGGACGTGATCCATCGCATCGTGACCGATCCGGGCCGGCTTGCACGGAGTTGGTACGACCGTGTGATGGCCGAAGGAGCGTTGAGCGAAGAGCGCTACGTCGAGTTGCTTTCGGTCACGGTTCGATTGAATGCACTGGATGTATTCGCGCGGGCGGTCGGTGTCGAATCTCCGGAGCTCCCAGCGGCGGTGCCCGGCGCGCCGACGAGAGTGCGCCCTGCAACTGCGCGGATCGACGGCGCGTGGGTTCCGCAAATTCCGAGTGGCGAAGCGGGTGGTGAGGAATGGACTGCGCTCTATGGGGACCGCGAGTTCGTGCCGCAGATCGGTCGGGCGCTGAGCCTCGTACCCACTGAAGTCGACTCGCTGAACGCCGTTTCCCGATCCCACTACATGAGCATCGACCATGTAACCGACCCGGCGTACGCCGAGCCCGAACGGGCGCTCGACCGGATGCAAATGGAACTCGTGGCATCACGGGTCTCCGCGCTCAATGAGTGCTTCTACTGAACAACCGCGCATGCGAGCCTGCTCCGTGCGAGCGGCGGGATGAACGGGACGGCGATCGATCTGTCGGCCGTGAAGGACGGCGAGACTGATTCGGGAGTTGTCTTCGGTGCAGAGTTGCTGGCCTTTACCGACGCCGTCATGACGCGGAATGCCGCCGCAATCGAGATGACACGAGCGGACTTGCAGGGAAAGCTGGGGGCAGCGGGAGTCGTCGACACTGCGGCCGTGATTGCGATGTTCAACGTCGTCGATCGCATCGCCGACGCAACCGGGATCCCGATCGACGGAGGCTTCACGCGGGACCTGCGCTACGCAATCGGCAACGAACTCGGAATGGATCACTTGACACCGGAAGAGCGAGCCGGCCGCTAGAGTTTCCGTTCTCGACTTGCGTCGTTGATGAACGGCGAGTTCACGCACCGAAACGGCATCTGAAACGAGATTTTCGCGAGTGCGGCTGGCCCGTCCAGGCTCGACTTTCCGGACCGTTTCCGACCGGACTGCAACGATTCAGCTGTGGATCGAAAGTCGGAAATCCGTCCGCGCATCGGCGCTTCCTGCAGACGAGTCGTGAACAGGAGATGCGCAAGGCAGCTGTTCCAGGCGCAATCGGCGAATTCTCCCGGTCTTCGCACTCAACTCCGACGGGAGGACCGACCGATACGTCTCGACGATGACTCTGAGTCTCGTTCTCTTTCCGGCGGCGACCTTCCTCCTGACCGCAGCACTGCTGGGCTACGTGCTGATGCAACGCACTCGCTCGGTCTTCCAACCCGGGATCGTCGCAGCACTCGTTTCGATCCTCTCCTGGGTGGGCGGGATGGTGCTCGGGCGGCTCGCAATCGACGATCCGGTCTGGGCGACGACTGGGGTACTGCTGCATTTTGCGGGCGTCTGCGGCGTCTCGGCTGCTTTCGCGATCGTCGCCATGCGCTTTGCACGCGTGTCGTTGATGGAGCACAACTCTCGCTCGGTGATCGCAGGCGTGTCGATCCCGAGCGCACTGTGCTTCCTGATGATTGCGAGCAACCCGTGGCACGGCTCGTTCGGGCATGCGATCGACGCCTCCTTCTTCGCCATGTCCACGGGAGACTGGGCGGGTCCGCTGTACCCCCTGATGCCCGCTTGGGTCTACCTCAGCACCGGCGCAGGCCTGCTGCTGTGCGTGCGGCGAGCCATCCTGACGACCGACCAGCTGGAACGACGGCGCCTGATCATGATCAGCCTGACGGCGTCGACCCCGCTGCTCGGCTACGCGCTCCACGAAGCAGGCTGGCTGCCGATCCCCCCCGAAGTGCCCGTGACGACGATCTGCCTCACCGCCACGGCGCTAATCGTCGTATTGGGCGTCACGCGTTACGGCTTCCTCGACACCAGCCTGCTGCCGCTGCGCGACGTAATCGAGCACCTCGACGACGGACTGATCCTGGCGGACCTCGAAGGAACCGTAGTCGAGGTGAACCCAGCGGCCGCCGCGCTGATCGGCCGCGGGCAATCGAAGCTCGTCGGCGCCAGCATTCGCGACCTGCTGCTCGAAGTCGGTGACGATGGCACGGCCGAAAGCGCGCTGGCCGACCCCGAAGCCGGAGGGCTACGAGCTCACCGCTTGGCAACGCGGGAAGGAAGGGACCTCGACCTCAGCTGCGGCTGGGTACAGGGGCGCCGCGGCGCGCCCATCGGCTGTTTCGCAGTGCTCGGAGACCGCACGGAGCAGCAACGCCACCAGCGCCTGCGGCACCGCAACCAGCGCCTGGAGAGCCTGAGTGTCCTGCTGAGTGGGCTTGCGCACGAAATCAACAACCCTCTCGCCTACCTGCGCGCCAATTTGAATCACGTGGCGCAGGTCGCCGATCAGATCGAAGCGGCGGCACACGATTCGGACATGAAGACCGCGGCCGGCCTCGCCGAACTCCGTGAGGTGGTGGACGAGAGCCTCGAGGGGCTCCAGCGAATCGGCAATGTGGTCACCAGCACTGCCAGACTCGCACCACGATCCGGCGACGTCACGCATGCTGCCATCGCGGTGAACCCGCTCGTCGAGGAAGCAATCGGCCTGGCCACGCGCTACGCGGGATCGAGCGCCGTCGTCGACTCGACACTCGAGCCGGACGGCCCGAAGGTCGTGGGCGACTTCGAACGCCTGAGTCAGGTATTCATCAATCTGCTCGTGAACGCCTTCCAGGCCGCTCGAGAGGCGGACGGACGGGTCCGCGTCCAGACGCGAACGCAAGGCGATCGCTTGGAAGTAACGGTCGAGGACAACGGCAGCGGTGTCCCGGCGGAGCTCCGCGACCGGGTCTTCGACCCATTCTTCACGACTCGTGCCGAGAACACCGGGACGGGGCTCGGACTTTCGATCGTGCACGACATCGTGCGCGAACACGACGGCGAAATCCGGATCGGCACATCCGACCTCGGCGGAGCGTGCTTCCACGTCTACCTGCCCCGCATCACCGACCCACACATCACCTGAGCGCGGATCGCCGAAAAGAGCTGCTCCCCGTGCGCCGCAGTTCCGCCGTCGCAGCAACTACCAGGGGTCGACGCACGGACGCTTCTTGCCCGTGCGGGGGCTGACCGGCGGCACCGAACGCAACGCGCGCGTGATCAGATGGCGCGAGTCCATCGGATCGATGACGTCGTCGATCTCGAAGTGGGACGCCATGTTGACCGCCTTCCCGTGCTCGTACATGCGCGCGACCATCTCTTCGTAGAGGGCGCGCCGCTCGTCCGGGTCCGTCATCGCCGCGAGTTCCTTACGGTAGCCGAGCTTCACGGCGCCTTCGAGTCCCATGCCCCCGAACTCACCAGTGGGCCACGACACGGTGAAGAACGGCGCCTTGAAACTACCGCCCGCCATCGCCTGGGCACCGAGCCCGTAGCCCTTGCGCAGGATGATCGTGAAGAAGGGCACACTGAGGGTCGGGCTCGGCGCCACTTCGACCAGCTTCTGGTGTCGACGCTGCAGCGTGCACTCGCGCTCCCAGACATGGCTGACCGACCGTCCATCCCCGATGATCTGCACCTCGACATGACGCGCATTCGCGACACGCCGCTCGAGGTAGACGTCGCCACAGCCGAAAGCTGCTTCCGCCTCGGACCGACAGCGTTCGTAAGCAACCGCGAGTTCGGCATCACCGTTCACTGCCCGCATGCCACGCCCGCTGCCCCCGGCCACGGCCTTGATCATCACGCCGGATCCTCCTCGCTGCTCGGCGAGGAATGCCTGCGCCTGTTCGAGCGACGTCGGCCCGGCGGTACCCGCAAGAATCGGGACGCCGCACTCGGCCGCGAGCCGACGCGCGCGCCTTGTCACCGAATCCGTCGAGCACCTCCGGCGAGGGCCCCACGAAGGTGAGCCCCGCCGCCGCGCAGGCACGCGCAAACTCGACGCTCTCACTCGCGAAGCCGTAGCCCGGGTGCACGGCGTCGCAGCCGGTTTCGAGCGCAGCGGCGATGATGCTCCGGCTATCGAGATAGGCGCGTGCGCCGCGTCCGGCAAGGGAGCACACCGCATCGGCCCGCCGAACGTGCAACGCTCCGCCTACAGGGGCACAGGAGAAGCTCGACCACCCGTGCGGATTCGCAAGCGCAACACCGACGGGCGCGCGCTTGGATCGTCGAGCGACGTCTGCGCGAGGAGCCGCCCGCGCACGGTCTAACTCGAAGCGTCCTGAGAGTCGGCTTCGACTTCGCTGTGACTGGGCTCGCTGAGATCGCGAAGGAAGCCGCAGAAGAGCCGTCTTCCCGTGACCGTGACCGGGCAGACCGTCAACTCCACTGGAAACTCCTCGCCGCCCTTGCGGATCGCCGTCAACTCATCGATGTGCTTGTCGATGATGCGGCCTTCACCGGTCGCCAGATAGTGCTCCAATCCCAGTCGATGAGTCTCGCGGTGGGCCGGCGGGATGATGAGGTCTGCGACCAGCCTGCCTCGCACTTCCTCGCGCGTGTAACCGAAGATTCTCTGAGCCGAGGGGTTGAATTCCAACGTGGTGCCCGTTTCATCCATGACGACGATCCCGTCGAGCGCTGCTCTCATCATGGCGCTTCTGACTTCTTCGAGACTCCGCAACGCTTCGTCGGCCAGCCTCCGCCTCTGGAAGGCGGCCGCCATGAGCCAGCCGATCACCAGAAGCGTGAAGTACATCGGCATTGCGATCACGAGCAGGGGTGTTGCGACCTGGACGGCGATGTCGTCGAGGAGTCGGCGCGGAACCAATGAGATGAACATCCAATAGTGCGACTCATGTGCTTCCGAGTCGGTTCCAGAAGCGACTGATCGCGGCGTGACGGTATCGAAATAGAAGAGGCCCTCGCTGCTCTCGATCCCGCCCTGCGGGCGCGCCGGAAACTGCGTCCACACGTCCGGGAACGTGCGCTCGAAGCTCCTTCCGTGCTCGAGCACGAAGCCCCATTCGACCTCCGGCCGGTGCTGAAGCCAGTAGCCGTCGGAGTTGACGATCATGCGCTGAATACCGGTCTCGTCGGTGTTCCGTTCGAATGCGCGCAGGAAGTGTCCACCATGGGCGTTCAGGACGACGATTCCCCGCCGCTGCCCCGCGGCGTCGTCGATCGGCGTCGCGAAACGGAGAACCGGTTTGTACGGATCTTCGATCACGCCGTGCTCGACGTTCAGGTCCATGGGTGAGACGAACACCTCGCCCGGATCGAGGCGCATGGTGTCGCTGAAGTAGCTGCGGTCTCCCTTGTCCTGGAGTTCGCCCTGGGGTGTGATTCGCGGCCCACCGGGTGTGTTCTCGGCGCGAAGGATCTCTTGCCCCGTGGCGCCGATGAACCGAA
>CAXMSF010000016.1:0-5681 GCA_964196055.1 uncultured Gammaproteobacteria bacterium
GAGCATCGGGCTATTTCCGCACGGCCGAGCGGTCGTGTCAAGGTTCGAGTGCGGATGATCTCCCACCAGGGCTGCCGGCCGTCCTGCCACGGATCTACAGAAATCGCATCGGCGGGCGTCATCCCCGATTTCGATCAATCCCTCGATCAATCCGGGCGCCGAGGAGGTCTGCGGAGACTAAACCGACCGACAACGACTGCGATGGTCTGCTGGACGAAGATTGTCCCATCGACTGCAACGACGACAACGAGTGCACGAATGCGGTGTACGACCCGGCCACACACGACTGCCGGATCGAAAACGCGCCCACGGGCACAGTATGCGGGGCCGGCGGGTTGTGTGACGGTGCCGGATTTCGCGTCCAGCCCTAGCGGGAATCGTGAGGCCCGATCGCGCATTACCTTCCGATCGGCCCAACCTTCGAGCCACGGCTGTTGCCGAATGTGGAAAGTTTCTTCCACGCGCTAGCCGTCGCCCCCGCTCCCGTCGGCTTCACGAATAGGCAGAACGAAGCCGAACCTGCGGCGCCGACTCGGTGATCTCGTTCGCGCCCTGAATCAACCGCCCTTGGCAGGGTCATTGCAGTTCCCCTGATCGGGAACCGGGGCATCCGTGACTTTGCGCGCTCGCAAGGCGAGCCAAGCGGATTCCCA
Source organism: uncultured Gammaproteobacteria bacterium (assembly GCA_964196055.1). Taxonomy (GTDB): domain Bacteria; phylum Myxococcota_A; class UBA9160; order UBA9160; family SMWR01; genus JAFDEI01. Next base: position 654 of record CAXMSF010000016.1, read on the forward strand.
CGAGCCCACTGGCGAATCCTTGGCACCTGGGAGGGGCATCCGCGGGAGATCCGATGCAGATTCGGCTGGCGACACTCAATGTGTGGGCTCTTCCGGAGCCGATCGGGCGCGACGTCACCGCCCGGATCGACGCGATCGGTCGCAGCCTTTCCTCCCTCGATCTGGACCTGATCGCCTTTCAGGAAGTCTGGACACGCGACGCCGGCCTGCGGCTGTGTGATGCGGGGCGTGCCGCGGGGCTGCGCCACGTGTGGTCGGAGGGCGCGGATGCGGGTGGGTTGTTGCTGCTGTCGCGTTACCCGATCGACGGGGTGTCGTTCGAGCGCTTCGCGCTGCAAGGCGAGGCCGAGCGCGTCGTGATGAATCTCGAGTACCTGAGCGGGAAGGGCTTCGCGACGGCCCGAGTCAGCACGCCGGCGGGCCCGTTGCTGGTCGTGAACACGCATCTGCACGCGCGCTATTCGAACGCCGCGAAGCACCGCCATACCCCCCATCGGACGGTGCAGGCGATTCAGATCGCGGCGCACTTCGCGGGCCTAGCCGAGCCGGTGGCGCTACTCGGTGATTTCAATTTCCGAGAGGGTGAGCCCGATTATCAAGTGCTTACAGAGATTCTCGGTATGGCCGACGTGGCGACGGTTCTCGAAAAGCGCCAGAACACGGTCCTCCACACGAACGTCTACCGCCGCGCCTCCATGACCGACCGCCGCAAGGACTACGTCTTCGTGCGCAGCGGTGGCGATCGGGATCTCGTACCCCGCGCGGTAGCACGCAGCTTCGACGATCGCTTCGAGATCGACGGGGAGGCGGCGAACTACTCGGACCACGCCGGGCTCATTGGTGACTTCGAGATCCAGCAGGCGCCGCGTGCAACGCGACCCGTCCCGGCTGAAGACGTCTTCGATCTCGCGGAACGCGTCCTGGCCGAGGGAGAGAGTCTCGCGGCCGAACGGCAGAGCGGGAATCGGAGGCTCTCCGGTGCTGGGATCGGATTCGCCGCACTGGCCGCATTGTCGGCCAGGCCGAAGCGCTTGAGCCGACGGAAGCTGCTGCGGAGCGCGCTCTCGGGCGCCGCTATTCTCGGGCTCACGCCGGGCGTGGGCTTCTCGATCGTCTCCGAAGTGCTCGTGCCCGACGACATTCGCAGCTTCCGGAACGCGGCCACGCAACTCGCGAAGCTACGCGGTTCCTTCCAGACCTGAGATCTGCATCGCGAAGATCGGGCCCAGGGGCTTCGAGCAGCCGCGCATCACCGCTTCGATTGCGATGAGGTAGAATCCTGCGTGTGGCCGGCCGAGAAGGTGGAGATGCGTGTGCGCGATCGCGCATCCTGATCGCTGCGGGGCTGCTGCTCGCGTTCGTGTTGGGTCTCGCCGTGCAGTTGCCCGCTGCCGACGGCGACCGCTTCTGGGTATCCGATCGCCAGAAGTACCCGTTGATCGCGTACAACCTCGTCGAGCATGGCGCCTACTACGCCAACCAGGATTACGGGCGCCGTCTAGAGCGCGGCAATCCGATCGTTCCCTACGCTCTGCGCGCTCCCGGGTATCCGTTCTTCCTGGCGGCCGTTTTCGCAATGAGCCGTCACTTCGACGGCGTCGACCCACAATGTCTCATCACCGATCGGTGTCCCGGAGCGACGGCGGTGCGACGCGACGTTCAGCGGGCGAGCGCCGTCGTCGCGGCCCTTCTCGTTCCGGCCACGGTTCTGCTGGTGGGGCTGGCTTTCGGTGGCTGGCCTGCCGCCGCCGCCGCAGGCGTTCTGATGCTCTTCAGCATCCCCAACAACGACCAGAGCCGCCTGGCGGCGCTATTCCTGCTGGGGCACGCGGGCTTCGGCATGCTGGCCTATCGCGTGGCGGGGCGGCGCCGGTTCGCGTTCGCCGCGGCGAGCGGCGCGCTGCTCGCCGCGTTGGTCCTTACGCGGGCGATCTTTCTGTACTGGCTGTTCGCGCTGGTTGTCTTCGGCTGCGTTCAGCTCGTGATGCAGCGGCGGACACGCGGCGAGGTGGGAGCGGCTGCAACCGGAGCGATCGTCCTGGCGGCCATCATCCTGGTGTTGCCGTGGATGGCGCGAAATCATTCGGTTGGTGGCCGGTTCGCGGTAGCGGATCAGCGCGGATCCTTGTTGGCGATCAGAGCGGAATACAGCGAAATCACCTGGTCCGAGTTGGTCGGAGGGTTTGCGTACTACCTACCGCTCGCCCCGGACGCAATGAAGGATCTTCGGCAGTCCCTCATGCGAGCCGTCGAGCCCGATGGCTACGGGTACAAGCGCTTCAATCGCGCGCACTCGGACGGATTCTATCGCCTGGCCAAGACACACGGCGGCGTCGTGGCCGCCCGGGCTCGCAAAGATCCGGAGTGGAAGCGTGGCAAGAGCGGACGGCACGGCAGGGATGTGGCTCTCGATCGCAGCGCCCGTGAGGTGATCCTCGAAAATTGGCGCAAGCACATTGCGCTCTCCTTCGTCTTCGGACTGCGAGGGAGTTTCGTGTCCATCCAGCGATTCGATCTGAAGATGTACGGGAGCCCCATCGCGGCGGTGACCCGGCGCTTGAACGGCCTCGCGGAATGGGCCGCGATCTTCCATGTGCCGGCGATGATCGCATCCATCGCGATCCTCGCTGCTCGTCGCGATTGGTCGCGGCTCTATTTCTTTTCACCCGCGCTCTTCTCGTTCGTCATTCACGTCGGGTCGACCCACTATCTTCCCCGTTATTCGGATCCACTGACACCCATTTGGACCGTCGGGCTCGTCTTCACGGGTGGCGAGCTGATTCGCAGGGTTCGACGTACCCGGAGCGAGCTCAGCCCGGGATGAGTGGTCGATTGATCTAGGGTGCTGGAGCGATCGAATCCCTGGAGGAGTGGGATGAAGGAAGCTCCGCCGCGGCTCGCAACACGCAATCTACCTCCGATCGCCGGCGGCAATCTGGCCCTCACCTGCGCGGTCCTGATTGCCGTCGCGCTGGCACTCTATGCGGTGCTCATCCCGTATCGCAATCCCGACATCGATACCTTCCTATTGCCATGGCTCCACCACATCCAGGACCGAGGGGTTACTCAGTCCCTGGCCGAGGACTTCTACAATTACACGCCGCCTCACATCTACCTATTGTTTCTCGCAAGCCGCCTCCAAGGCCTGGTGCCGGATCTGGTCGCCGTCAAGTCGATCCCCATTCTGTTCTTGCTGCTCTCGGCTTGTCTCGTCTTCCTTCTCGTACGCCAGATCCGGCCTGCCTCGCCGACGGCGGTTCTCGCTGCGATCGGATTTCTCTTCTTGCCAACGGTGGTGATGAACGGTCCCTTCTGGGGCCAGGCGGACCTCTTGCCGGCCAGTGGTCTGCTCGCGTTCATGGCCTGCATCCTTGCTCGTCGTCCTGCGGCGGCGGTCGTTTGTTTCGGTGTAGCACTGGCTTTCAAACTGCAGGCGATATTCCTGGCTCCCTTTCTGCTCTTGCTGGTGTTGCGCCGGGAAATTCTCTGGCGCCACCTTCTCGCCGTTCCCGCGGTCTATCTGGTCGCGGTATTACCCGCTGCATTGGCGGGTCGCCCGCTACTGGACCTGCTGACCATCCATGTCGGTCAGGGCGCCTATTACTCCCGGCTCTCGATGAATGCGCCGAATCCGTATCATGTCCTCGAGCAGCTGACATCATTCCCATACCTGGCCGGGGTCATTCTCGGCTGCAGTCTGGCAGGTCTGGCCGGGCTAGGTCTGGCCATCGGAGGGGCCCGCGCCCTACGCACCAGCAAGGAGAATGATTTGCTGCTGGCGCTCGTGTCCGTGGCGCTGATGCCGTTTCTGCTTCCGAAGATGCACGACCGCTACTTCTTCTTCGCCGATGTCTTCGCCTATGTCGCGGCCTGCGTGACCCCCCGGCTGTTTTGGGCGGCGATTGGCTTCCAGGCCAGCTCGCTGCTTGCTTGTTCGAATTTCCTCTTCGGATTTCGCTCTGGCCCGTTCTTGGGGGCCGCGATCAACACACTGCTCGTTGCCGGATTGCTGTTCGAGTTGTGGCGCAGGCACAGCAGGGTTCGGCGGCCGGGCTCTGCGGAATACTCGCGGGCCGACGCCCGTTGATTTGATTTCGATCAGCAGCGAGCCGACTTCTCCCGAATGGTCGCAGCCTACCTCGAAAGGCCTCGTTGCAGCCGGTAGCGGCCATCTGCCAGCCTCAGCTCGAGCTGATCGTTCTCTGCGGTCCCGTAGTCGAAGGCGACGAGTTCGCCGTCGCGGGTCAGCGTGACGCGATAGCGATCGCCGGGCTGCGAGTGGCGAAAGTCGTACGCGTCGCCAATCTCTCTTGCGATCAGACTGGCGAGTTCGCCGGAGATATTGCGCCGGCGGAAGGATGCCGCCAGCCACTCACCCGATTCGATGACTCCCTCGACGACGACGTTACCGGCGTCTGCGAGAGCTTCGATCTCCGCGGGCGTGCGAGCGGGAGCGCGGACGGGTTCAGGCTCTTTCGGTCCGGCTTCCTCCGGTGCGGGATCCGGCGCTGCCGGGATTACGTCGAGGAATTCGATCGAACCGACGCCGGCGTCCACGATCGGAGTCGGCGGCGCCACCGGTGGGACCACCGATGTTGATGCCGGCGGAGGCACGGGTGTTGATTCCGGGGGAGCCACCGGCGTTGATACCGGCGGAGGCACGGGTGTTGATTCCGGGGGCGCCACCGGTGTTGATGCCGGCGGAGCCACCGGCGTTGATACCGGCGAAGGTAGCAGTGCCGGTGCCGCGGCGACGGGCGGCGGTTCGGAAACGGCGGCAGGTGTGTCGCCGATGGTGGCGTCGCCGTCGCGCGTTGTGGGCAGCAGCGTCGATGCGACCGCGCCGAGCAGCACCCCGGCGCCCGCAGCCGCGATCCAACGCAACGGGACTCGCGATGGGGGTGTGACCGCCGACCTCGGCGGTGGAGGCGGCTGGGGCGGCAAGCCGAGCAAGGATTCGGGTTCATTCGCGGAGCGGGGCTCGGCGTGCTCGCTCCGCTCGCTGGGCGATTCCCAGGCACCTTGTGG
>CAXMSF010000017.1:0-7814 GCA_964196055.1 uncultured Gammaproteobacteria bacterium
CGACGATCGCGCCCAGCACGGTGGCCCCGATTCCGAGCGCGTTTCTGACAACCGCGATCTCCGCGAGGCTGAAGCCGCGGTCGACCCAGAACGGCATCACCATCGGCCCCATGGCGCGATCGCCGATGCGGTACAGCAGCACGAAGACGAATACCGGCAGCACATGCGCCTGCGCGAGCCAGCGTCGCAACGGCGCGATCGTCGCCGCACGGCTCTCTTTCGGAACGGGCACACGCGGCGCCAAGCGCGTCGCCAGCGCGAAGCCGGCCGTCAACATCGCGGCGACGACGAATGTCGCCTCCCATCCGATCCGGTCCGGGAAGAGGAACAGGCCGCTTCCGGCCACGAGCATGCCGATGCGGTAGGCCGTCGCCTTCATCGCGTTGAACGGGCCCTCCTCACCGCGCTCCGCGAGTCCGATCGAGTAGGCGTCGATCGCCACGTCCTGAGTCGCCGAGGCGAAGCAGTAGAGGCCGATGCAGGTCCAGAGCAGCCACGCCGTCGCGATGGGGTCGGCGGTCGCCACCCCGAGCAACGCGAGTGCCATGGCGCCGTTCGCGGCTGCGATCCAGTTGCGGCGCTCGCCGAAGCGGTCGACGAGCGGTGACCAGAACACCTTGAGCGCCCACGCGAACGAAAATACGTTGGCGTAGCCGATCGCCGCGAGCGAGATCTCGTGCAGGCGCCAGTAGGCCGGCAGCAGATCGAGCCAGACCCCCATCGGAAAACCCTCGATCACGTAGACGAGCGCAACGATGGCCAGCTTCCGGCGCAGCGACACGGCGACCCCCCGCGCAAAGTGTACTTGCTGCGGCGATGCCTGCGTGCCGGCCGCCGTGGTCGACGGCGGCGCCGAGCCTCGCTAGAGTGCTCCCGCCCCAACCTCGGGACGAGCCAGAAGGAATGGAAGCGATGACGGATCCGAACGAAGACGAAGACGGCCCGCGCGGCAAAGTTGACGCCACTGCGTTGCTCTACATCGCCACCGGGATCCCTGGGATCTTCTTCTTCCTGGTGGTCCTCTTCGTCGCCGAGATGCTCTGGGACATTCCGGCCTGATCGGCCCCCGGCTTCCGTCTATTTGCCGTTCTACTGCGCAACGGCTGCGGGTCCGCGAATAGGCAGCTTCCGGCGTATCGCCGCCCGTCGCCTGGTTTCCTTTCTGGAATCAAGTAAATCTCTTTAATATCAACTAGTTAGCCTAATGCCAGAGCTTCTGTCGCCGATACGCAGAGGTGTATGGGCAACGGCATCCGAAAGTTCTGGTCGCTAATCGGCCTGGTCGCATTCGCACTCGCGATCGGGCTGGCGGCCGGTTGCACCGGGGGCTTTTCCGGACAGGCGGGTTATCGCTACTTCGCCGATCCCGACCGCAACGATCCCTGGAGTCGCAAGATCCAGTTCTGGCAGGCGCGCGAGCGAGCCGAGCGGGGTGGCGAGACGGTGGCGGGCCCGGCCGCGGTGGCGGGCCCCGGTGACGCCGAGTCCGAAGATGCCGGCGTCGAGAATCTCGCGGCCAAGTACGCCTCTTTCCGCAACGAGCACAAGCGCGCGATGGCGCGCGAGCTCGCGGATTGGATTCAGCAGCAGGCTCGACAGCATTACGTCCCCGACGGACCGGTCGACGAGTGGGCGACACTCGATGAGACCCTGCGCAACAACGGCGACGACTGCGACGGCCTCGAGTTGCTGGTCTTCAACTTCCTGCGCGACCTCGGCTTCGCTGAGGATGAGGTCTACCGCGCGATCGTCTATCGCCGTTCGGATCAGCAGCATCACATGGTCACGCTGTGGTTCGAGGACCCGAACGACCCCTGGGTGATCGACCCGACCGGCGCGATGACGGACGGCATGCCGCGAATGTCGGAGCTTCCGGAGTGGACCCCCCTCAAGGTGTTCAGCCACGACGAGGACTTCACCGTCCGAGTGCAGCACATCGCTCGCAGCGCTCCCTGATCTCGGTTGCTCCATCCGCGCGCACGGGGAATCCCGCACACCCGCCAGGCTCGCTAACCTGCGCCACATGCCGAACTGGAAGATCTGGCTGTGGCTTCCATGGCTGCTGCTGGCCTGCGCTGAGAGCCGCCCCGATGCCTCGGACGACGTCTTCCGGGTCGCGCTGCTGACGCCGGGGTCGGTCGCCGACGGCGGCTGGAATGCGGGGGCCTACGCGGGGCTCGAGTCCATTCGAGACCGGCTCGGCGCCGAGATCCGTCACGTCGAGACGCGCACGCCCGCCGACTTCGAAGAGGGCTTTCGCGACTTCGCGGGCCGCGGTTTCGATCTGATCTTCGGTCATGGTTTCGAGTACCAGGAAGCGGCCGCCAAGGTCGCGGACGAGTTTCCCGACACGGTCTTCATCACGACATCGGGCAACACCTTGCGACCCAACCTCGCGCCGATGGTCTTCGAACTCGAGCAGTCGATCTACCTGTGCGGCGTGATGGCTGCGCGTATGACCGGGAGCGGGACCCTCGGCCTGATCGGTGGCATCGATCTGCCCTCGATTCGCAGCACCTTCATCGCATTTCGTGCCGGCGTTCATGCCGTGCGGCCCGATGTGGTCGTGCGCGACGTGTTCATCGGGAACTTCGACGACACCGCGGCGGCGGGCGAGGCCGCGCGCGCATTGATGGAAGAGGGCGCCGACCTGCTGCTCCACCAGGCCAACGATGCGGGCCGCGGCGTGTTCCGCGCGGTGTCGCAGCGCGCGCAGCAGGGCGACCGCGTGTTCGCGTTCGGCACCAACCGCAACCAGAACGAGATGGCGCCCGACGTCGTACTGGCGTCTGCGACTCTCGACATTCCCGCTGCTTTCGTCGAGGTTGCCGGCCGCGTCCGCGAGGGAGCCTTTCGATCGGAGCCGCTGCGGCTCGGGTTGGCGGAGGGAATCGTCGGGCTCGAGATCAACCCGGCTCTGCGCGGCGAAATTCCGCCGCCGGTGCTCACGGAACTCGTCGAACTCGAGCGCCGGATCCGAGTGGGCGAGCTCCAGGTTCCGCGGGGCTCGTTCTGAGCGAAGCGGTGCACTCGGCGGCAGTGTCTGCGGTGCGATTGCGCGGCATCACCAAGGCTTTCACCCGGAACGTTCCGGTGCTTCGCAGCGTCGATTTCGAAATCGCCGCCGGCGAGATCCACTCGCTGCTGGGTGAGAACGGCGCCGGCAAGAGTACCTTGATGAACGTTCTCGTCGGTCTCGTCCGGCCGGACGCGGGTACGCTGGTGGTTGCGGGTGAGCCGGTCGAGTTCGCGGCGTTCGGCCCCGCGCGCGCTGCCCGCTGCGGCATCGGCATGGTGCACCAGCATTCCGCGCTGGTGCCCGCGATGACCGTGGTCGAGAACTTCGCGTTTGGCGATCCGGACGGTGCCTTGCTGTTCCGACCTGCGCGCAGCCGCAGTGCGGTGCAGGCGCTCGCGGAGCGCTTCGATTTCGAAGTGCCGCTCGATCGGCGCGTCGAAGATCTCTCGGTTGGAGAACGCCAGCGCGCCGAAATCCTGCGGGTGCTCGGGCGCGGAGCACGAGTGTTGATCCTCGACGAGCCGACCTCGGTGCTGACGCCCGGCGAGATCCTGCGGTTGTTCGAATCGTTGCGGCGGCTGCGCGAGGCGGGCTGTTCGGTGGTGTTCATCTCGCACAAGCTCGGCGAGGTCGAGGAAATCGCGGACCGTGTGACGGTTCTGCGAAGAGGGCGGGTGGCGGGGGTGCTCGACATCGCTGAAGCCGATGCCCGCACCCTCGGACGGAAGATGCTCGGGCGCGATTTCGCGCCGCTCGAGCGGGCCGGGCGCCCGTCGGTCGCGGCGGCGAGCGAGCCGCCGTTGCTGCAGTTGCATGGCCTCAGCGCGCCGGGGGCGACCGAGGCAAGCCGTCTGCGCGGCCTCGAACTCGCAGTGGGCGCGGGCGAGATCGTTGGGGTCGCGGGGATCGACGGCAACGGGCAGCGTGAACTCGAGGAGGTGCTCGCGGGTGTGCGCGCGCCCTCGGCCGGGGGATTGCGGATCCGCGGCGAGGCGGTCGCACCGGGTGCCCGCTCGCTGCGAGCCGCCGGGCTCGCGCACCTTTCGGGTGATCGCGAGACCTCGGGCCTGATCGCCGGATTCTCGCTTGCGGAGAATCTGATACTGAAGGGCAGCTATGACGACCGGCGCTTCTTTCGCCGGGGGTGCCTCGATCTCGCTGCCGCGCGCGCCGCGGCCCGCGATGTCGCCGCCCGGTACGACGTGACTCCAGGCGACCCTGACGCCGATATCGCGGTGCTGTCAGGCGGCAACGCACAGAAGCTCACGGTGGCGCGCGAACTCGATGGCGACCCCGAAGTGTTGGTCGCAGTGAACCCCGTGCGGGGTCTCGATGTCGGCGCCGCGCGCTTCGTACACGAACGCCTGATCGAACGCCGCGCCGCAGGTGCGGCAATCCTGCTGATCTCGACCGAACTCGATGAGGTCACGGCGTTGTCGGATCGAATCGTTGCCCTTGTGCGTGGTGCGTTCGTGCCGATCCCGGCCGGCGCGGACCGCGCTGAGATCGGTGCGATCCTGCTCGGTGAGGCGAGAGCGTGAACCGCCGCGACGAGCGCCTGATCGACGTCGCCCGCGCGTTGTTCGCCATCGGACTGGCGCTCGCCGCGGTCGCCCTCGCGCTCGCGCTGCTCGGCTTCGCACCCGGTCCGGCGCTCTCCGCGCTCGCGCGCGGTTCGCTCGGCAGCTCCGCTGCGTTGACCGCAACCGTGCTGAAGAGCACGCCGTTGCTTCTGACCGGGCTCGGCGTGGCTCTTTGCTTCCGTTGCGGCGTCTGGAACATCGGTGCCGAAGGTCAATTGCTGGTGGGCGCGTTGTGTGCGACCGCAGTCGCGACACGGTTCCTGACGGATGCGCCCGCCGGCGTGCTGTTGCCCGCGGTGGTCGCAGCCGGTGCGCTTGGCGGATTCGCGGTCGGAGCGATTGCGGGCGCCCTGCGCGCGAGCCGCGGCGTGAGCGAAGTCATCTCGACGATCCTGCTCAACTTCGTCGCGATCCAACTCGTCGCGCTCGCAGTGCATGGCCCGCTCCAGGAAGCCGCAGGTGCGTATCCGAAGAGCGACCCGTTTCCAGCTGCGGCGCTGCTACCTGCGATCGGGCGCTGGCACCTCGGGATCGCCATCGCGGCATTGCTCGCGGTTGCGACCGAGGGGCTGTTGTTCCGCACCGCGGTCGGGTTCCGAATGCGCGCGGTCGGGCTCGCTCCGCGTGCGGCACGCTTCGCGGGGATCTCGCCCGAACGGATCGCACTCTTCACACTCGGTCTCGGCGGTGCGCTCGCGGGCCTCGCGGGCGCGTTCGAGGTGGCGGGAGTCACCGGCCAGCTCTACGAGGGGATCTCGCCGGGGCACGGCTACACCGCGATTGCGGTCGCGCTGCTCGCGAAACTGCATCCGCTCGCGGTGATTCCCTCCGCGCTGTTCTTCGGTGCGCTCGAAGCCGGCGCGGGCGCCATGCAGCGCGAAGCCGGCGTGCCCGCGAGCGTCACGCAGATCGTCCAGGGGATCGCGATCCTGGTCTCGGCGACCTTCGCCGTCGCCGCGGGCCGTCGTCGAGGCGGCATGGCTGCGGGTGCGGCGGCCGATGCAGTCGAGGAGACGGCCTGATGGAAGCGCTGCTCGAAGCCGCCGTCCGCCTCGCAGCGCCACTGCTGCTGGCCGCGCTCGGCGAACTGATCGTGGAGCGCGCGGGAGTGGTCAACATCGGGGTCGAGGGAACGATGTTGACGGGCGCGTTCGTCGGCTTCGCGGCCGCGGTTGCGAGCGATTCGGCGGGCCTCGGAGTTGCTGCCGCGGCATTCGCGGGCTGCGCGGTCGGCGCGCTGTTCGCGTTCTTCGCGATTGCGCGCGGGACGGATCAGATCGTCGTCGGCATGGCGGTGAACCTGCTCGCGGTCGGTGCAAGCGGCCTGGCTGCGCGGGCGCTGTACGCGGGTGCGACGCCGTCCGGGCCGACCCTGTCGTCTGCCGCACTTCCGTTCGCGAGCGATCTTCCCTTCGTAGGCCCGGCTCTGTTCGCGCATACGCCGTTCGTCTACGCCGCGTTCGGGCTCGCGCTCGTGGTCGGCTTCGCGCTCGCGCGAACGCGAGCGGGACTGCGCCTGCGTGCTGTCGGCGAGGTCGCGCGCGCGGCGGATGCAGAGGGCGTTTCGGTCGCGCGGGTGCGTGTGTCCGCGATCGTACTCGGATCGGGGCTCGCGGGAATCGCGGGTGCGGCGCTCTCGCTCGCGCAATCGGACACCTTCACCGAGGGCATGACGGCCGGACGCGGCTTCATCGCACTCGCGGTCGTGATCTTCGGCCGCTGGTCATCGAGCGGAGTCGTACTCGCAGCACTGTTCTTCGGCCTCGCCAACGCGCTCCAGTTCCGAGCCCAGGCCCAAGGCTTCGACATCCCCTACCCACTCTTCCTGATGTTCCCGTACGTCGTCACACTGACCGTCCTCGCCTTCGTAGCCGCCCACGCCCGCGCCCCCGCCGACCTAGGAACCCCCTACCACCGCGAGCGCTAATTGCTTCGCATTTCTACTTCGGGCGCGCGGCAGGGAGGGGGGTGCCTCACGCGCCCTTTAAACGGTTGCGCAAGGCACCCCCCTCCCTGCCGCTCAAGTCGAGTTGTAGGTTCGACCTGAAGCGGGGCTTGGGCCGGGGCCTTTCGCAACCGTTTGAAGGGCGCGGAAGGCCCCGGCCCAAGCTCCGCGTTCTATGCACGAGCCCACAACACAACGCAACGGAAGCGATCGGGTATGGGGGCGTTTGTTCGTCGGGATAGGGCGGTACGGGTCCAGAGGCCTAGCGCCCGATGTCTTCGCCTTCTTGTTCGTCGATCGAAATGTCGAGCCGCTTGCCCTGTTCTTCGGCGCGTTGGCGGGCCTGTGCGCGTTCGCGTTCGATCTCCAGCTTGAGTTCGCGCCGGATTTCGTCGTTGCGCCGTTCTTCGGTCTTCATGCGCACCTGCTTCAGGTTGAGCAGACAGTCCTCGAGCAGGCGGTTGCGTTGCGTCGTCAGCGCGCGCGGCACCGGCAGTTCAGGTGCCTCGGGCGAGAAGTGCAGAGTGAGAACCTCCTTGCGCTCGCTGCCGTCGTCCGATACTGCGCTGATTTCGATCTGGTTCGGGCCCGGATCGAGCTTGAGGAAGCCACCCCACGAACCGTCCGCGGTGACGCGGAAGGGGTCGGCTTCCTTGCCCGTCGTGGTGTTGATGGCTCGCACTTCCGACAGGTTTGCGAAGCTGACCTCCTCGACCACGTCGACGAGGTCGCCGGGGTGCCGCACCGGCGTGAAATAGCCGTTGGTCCGGCTCGCCATGCCGATCGTCGAGATCGGGCCCTCGAGTGCGTCGGGACCGATGGCGAAGGAGTGGATTCGGATCCCCTGGCGGTTCGCACGGCTCGCCGCACGCAGCACCGCACGGTTGTTGTCGGCAGTGAAGCCCGGTCCGTAGGGAAGCGTCGGCTGACCGTCGGTGAAGAAGAACACCACCTTCTCGCTCTCGGGATCCTTGGTCGACAAAGCGCCTTGAAAGCCGGAGAGTTCGATCATCGCCTGGTCGACGCCCGCCGCAATGTGGGTCTGGCCCGCCGGGTCGTTGTTGAGGATGTTGTTGAGTGCGATCTCGACGTGCGAGTAGTCGTTCGTGAGGGCTTGCATGGTGACGGCCGGGCGGCGATTAGGCCGGGTGAACACCCCGCCCCCGCCGCTCGGCGGCTGGCCCGCGAAGCGGATGACGCCGACGCGCGTGCTGCGCGGGTCGAGGCCGCGCAGTAGTTGCCGCGCCGCGGCGACCTCGGCCGCGAG
>CAXMSF010000018.1:0-56766 GCA_964196055.1 uncultured Gammaproteobacteria bacterium
TCGTCGGACGGATCATCTGCAGCGCGCTGCGACGCGCGACGCGGCGCGCGCTCGAGCGTTCGGGTGTGGATGCATCGCTGGTGCCCTTCGTCACGAGCCTCGTCTACTACGCCTCGTTGGCCGTCGTCCTGATCGCGGTACTGAATCTGTTCGGGATCCAGACCGCGTCGGTCATCGCCGTGCTCGGCGCCGCCAGCCTCGCAGTCGGACTCGCCATGCAGGGGACCCTGTCGAATTTCGCAGCCGGCGTGATGCTGCTCGTCTTCCGGCCGTTCAAGATCGGCGACTATGTCGAGGTCGCGGGCACCTCGGGCGGAGTCTTCGAGATCGGCATCTTCTCCACGACCCTCAATACTCCCGACAACGTCAAGATCACCGTTCCAAACTCGGCGATCTACGGCGACACCGTGAAGAACTACTCCGCCAGCAAAACCCGCCGCAACGATCTCACCATCGGAATCTCGTACGACGACGATATCGCCGTCGCGGTGTCGACGATCCAACGCGTGCTCGCCTCCGACGCACGGGTGCTGCAAGACCCCGAGTCGCTCATCGCAGTCAGCGAGCTCGGCGATTCGTCCGTCAACCTCGTCGTACGCCCGTGGTGCAACGCCTCGGACTACTGGCCGCTGCGCTTCGACCTGACCCGCCGGCTGAAGGAAGAGCTCGAGGCTGCGGGCTGCTCGATTCCTTACCCGCAGCGCGACGTACACGTGCACCGGGAGAACAACGCCGCCTGAGCGGAAGACCCTGGTCGCATCGCAACCGACGCGCAGCTAGCGTTTCGCCATGGCCGACATCGACATCGAAGCGATCGGAGAGCAGCTCCCGCTGCTCGAGGGCATCCGGACCACGCGCGCGATCCGCCGGCTGCTACCCGATCCCGTCCCGCGCGAACTGATCCGAAAGGTTTGCGAAGCGGGATCGCTCGCGCCCAGCGGCGGCAACCGGCAGCCTTGGCGATTCATCGCAGTCACCGACGCCAAGCGCCGGCAGTGGGTCGCGGACCGTTATCGCCCGGCCTTTCACGAATACATCGCCGCCGGGAAAAAGGCCGCGCGTGACCCCGCGTTTCCCGAATCCAGTCGACGCATGCAACGCGCCGCGCTCCACCTCGCAGACCACCTCCACGAGGCGCCGGTGCTCCTCTTCGTCGCTGGCTGGACCCGTCGTGGGCAGCCTCAGCTACAGGCCCTGATGCCCGCGGTCCAGAACATCCTGCTCGCGTGCCGTGCGGTCGGACTCGGTGCGAGCCTGACGACTTTGCATCGCAGCTTCGGCGAGGAATGCGATCGCTGGCTCCAGCTACCCGAAAACTGCCCGACTTGCGCCCTGATTCCGATCGGCTGGCCGAAGGGGCGCTACGGCCGACCACCGCGAAAATCGGTCGACGAGTGCCTCTCCTGGGAGACCTTCCAAAACGCGCCCCAGAGCTAGCAGGGTCAGCACCAGCGAAAGTGCGCCGTCGCGAGCGAGCGCGAACGTTCGATCGAGAAGTCGACTTCACCGTCCTTGGGCTTCTCGAGGTCGAAGACGCCGAGGCAGATCGCGTGCCAGCAGTGCAGGTAGCCTTCCGACGCGAAGGCCTCGGGGGCGATGTTCTCGAAGCGGATCTCCGCACTGTGGTCGGAGAGCAGCTCGAAGGCGGGCGTGCAGAAGTCGCGGTAGGCGAGCGTCCAACCCTTCGGAATCATCTTGAGGAGCTTCCCGGGCTTCGCGCCGAAGAGCCGCAGACTACCCTCGACGAAATTGCGCAACAGCGGTTTCTCGATGAGATGGCCGATGCTGCGCCGCCAGCACGCGACCGCGTCCTCACGGCCGAGCAAGGCCAGGGTTTGGTCCATCAGCCAGTGGTCGTGCTCGAACTCCAGCCACGAGAAGCCCGGCGTGCGGTCGATCGCGTCGAGTGATTCCGGCGGGATCGCCGCGCGGATTTCGGCGAGCGCACCCGGACGAAAGATCTCTACGAAGTTCACATTGTCGCGCGCAGCACTCGCCCGCGCGGCCGGCTTCCTCGACATCCGCAGCTCTCCCCTTGTCTACGGGTCGGCGACGGCACTCGATCGACCCCGCCTCGACCCGTCCGCCCTTATCGACCGGCTGCGGATGCGGCCTGAGCGGCACCGAAATCGCCGCCCGCGCTCAGATGGCCCGCTCGACCCGACACAGGGTGTATTTGGTATGCGGACAGCCGCTGATCGGGTCGCGGTCCGCGATGTCCGTGAGCTCGTTGGTGTTGACTCCGTCGACCGCAACCTCGCCGTTCGGCCCGTGGTGGATCATTCCGAAACCGTTCGGGATCCAGACGTGGCCCTCGAGGCAGTGGGCATCGATCTCTGCAGACAACTCGACCGATCCGCGCGCGGTCGATACCCGCACCGCGTCGCCGTCCGCAACGCCGAGTGTCTCGGCGTCGCTCGGTCCGATGTGGAGCGAGCAGCCGCCCGCCTTGCCCTTTCGCCAGCCCGGGTCGCGCTGGATGGTATTTGCGGTCCAACGGGTGCGCAGACCGGCGCCGAGCACGAGCGGGTAGTCGGGGTCCGTCGGCAAGTCGGTCGAGATTGCGCGCGCGATCTCCTCCAGCATCGGCGCCGGCGCGAGCCGCACCTTTCCGTCCTCGAAGCCGATATTCGCGGCGAGCCCGTTGGAATCGTCCGCCTTCGCGATCTCGACGCCTTCGGGGTGATCGAGTATCCGCCGGAACAACTCAGCCGCTATTGCGAAGCCGTTCTCGTCCTTCCAGTCGGCGCCGAGCGTGCGGAGCACGGATTCCCGTCGCATCAACGCGTTCTGATGGCACACCACCCAGACCGAGACCAGTGCGGGCGACGGCAGCAGCGGGCCGAGCGTCTGATACGCCCAGAACAGCACCGCGGACTCGTCTCCCTTCGCCGCAGTCTGGAGCGCGCCCAGGTACGCCATCGCACCGGCCGGTTCGAGTGCATCCTTCGCAAGCGCGTGTAGTTCGGACGGCGGCTCCCCGAACAACCCCATTCCCTCGGCAAGGCGCGCGTAGATCTCGGCTTCGGGCAGCGCTTCGGCCGGGCCCGGAACGATGGGCGGCCGCAGCTGCACGTAGACTTCGGGATAGCCCTTCGGAAAGCCCGCCTGCTCCCACTTCTCGTAACCGCACGGGGTCGGCAGCACGTAGTCGGCCAGGCGTGCGGTCTCCGTCATCGCGGGCTCGATCACGACCAGCAGCTCGAGTTCTTCGCAGGCCTCGCGCCAGCGCGCGGTATCGGAGAAGGAGAGCAGGGGATTCGATCCCTCGACGACGAGTGCGCGCAAACGTTCCGGGTGGTCGTGCAGCACTTCCTCGGGGACGAGCGTGGGCGAGAACATTCCGAAGCCACCGAGCGCCGATATTGCCTGGATTCCCGATGCGAGCGCGCGCTCGGGTTCTTCGAAACGCTTCGGGCTCAGATGCGGCGGCGTCACAGTTTCCAGGAAGACATTCCCGCCGTCACGCCCGACGTTTCCGGTGAGCAGCGCGATCACTCGAATCAAGTAGGAGATCAAGGTCGAGAACAGTGTCTGCTCGACGGCGAGATCCCACATGATCGCCGCGGACGGTGCGGACGCATACTCGCGTGCGATCTCAGCGATCGTCTCGACCGGTAAGCCGCAACGCTCGGCCATGGTCGCGATATCGACTTCCGCCAATGCGCCCCGCAGCGCTTCGAAATCACGCGTGCGCTTCGACAAGAATGCCGTGTCGACGAGGCCCTCGTCGGAAGCGATGATCGCCGCGACTGCGAGCAGCAACCAGGCGTCGGCCCCGGGTCGAACGCGTACATGTCGATCCGCCTGCCGCGTGGTCTCGGTTTCGCGCGGGTCGATGACGACGAGCCGACGATCGGGGTCCGCAGCGTACGCTCTGAAATACTCGTTCGCGTTGTGGCCGCGGTTGCTGATGCGCGGGTTCGTACCCATTACCATCAGGTGCTTCGCATGCGCCTGATCGGGGTGAAAGAAGACCGTCGGAGCAGAATCGAACATCCAGTGTTCGACCAGGAAATGCTGGTGCTTTTCCTGGGCGAAAGCGTTGAACCAGCGTTTCGAACCCACGGCACTCAACCACGACAACGCGTAGGCGGCATCGTTGTGGTTCGCCTGCCCCCCCACGCCCACGAGGCCGATCGAGCGTGCCCCGTGCTCGTCGCGCAGCGCAACGAGCTTTCGCGAAATTTCGTCGATCGCCTCGTCCCACGATACGCGCTCGAAGCTTCCATCCGCGCGGCGTCGCATTGGAGTCTGGACGCGCTCGTCGTGCTCGACATAGTGCGCGATCTGGAAGCCCTTGTTGCACGAATAGCCGTGAGTGATCGGATTGCCCTGGTCCGGACGCACGGCTGCGATCTTCCCATCCGCGACGTCGACGCGAAGTCCACAGTTGTGGCTGCACAGCACGCAGACCGTCGCGAGGTCGCTCGCGGTGAGTGCAATCGGTTCGGCTGAAACGGACGGAGGAACACTTCGAGTCGCGGTCATGGGCTTCTCCTGTCGGCTACTTCGGATGATTTCGAATTGCGGACTCCGGCCCGCGGGCTGATTGCGGCGCGGATGTTCCGCGGATCGATGCCGTCGCCGCATTCGGAGCAGACGAGCGTCGGCGTGGTGGCGTGTCCGCAATCCCGGTGTACGAGCGTCACGGGCGGACCTTCGTCATCCGCCATCCAGCGATCGCCCCAACGCACGAGCCCCGCGATCACCGGATAGAGATCGCGGCCCTTTTCGGTGAGTCGGTACTCGTACCGGGTGGGCTTCTGCTGGTAGGGGTGACGCTCGAGCACTCCCGCCTCGACGAGCTTTGCGAGCCGCGTCGAGAGCAGGTGAGGAGACAGTCCGAGCGATTCGGAGAACTGGTCGAAGCGCCGAGCGCCGAGAAAGCAGTCGCGGAGCAGGAGCAGCGTCCAGCGATCCCCCACGACCGAGAGGGTCCGTGCGATCGAGCAGTTCATCTCGGCAATCTCTCGCCAACGCATTCGATGATCTAACTTCAAAAACAGAAGTAAGTCCAGCCAAGATTTAGCCCGCCGACACGAGTGCGAAATCAGGCGTATTTACAGGGTGTTGGAGGCCGGCACGCAATCTGTCGGGCCGACCCTCAATCGAGGTAGCCGAGCGCGCGCAGCGCCTCTTCGGTCTCGGGCCGCAGCTCCGGGCGGTCTGCTTCGGAGTACTCGGGCGGGCGGCGGGCGACTTCCGAGCGGAGCTTCGCGACCAGTTCCGCAACGCGCTCCGGCTCGCGCGTCGAGATATCGTGCAATTCCGCGGGGTCGTTCGCGAGATCGAAGAGCTCGCGCTCGCCCGTCGTGCGCAGCACCAACTTGTAGGGCCAGCTCTGAATCGCCATCTGATCGCGATCGAAGAAGTCACCGAAGAACTTCACGTTCAGGTCGCTGCGCCGCACTTCGAGCAGGACATCACCTCCGGTCGCCTCGAGGCCGCGTGCATCGACGCCCTCCGGCACGTCGATCCCCGCCGCGCCCAACAGCGTCGGGAAGAGCTGGTGGGTCTGCACCTGGCCCGCGACTCGCACGCCATCGCGCTCGCCGGGACGACGCAGCAGCAGCGGCACGCGCACGTTGTCCTCATATAGATGAGCACCGTGACTCAGATAGAAGTGTTCGCCGAAGCTCTCGCCGTGATCGGAGGTAATCACGATCAGGGTCTCGGGGCCGCGCGGCGAAGCGTCGATGGCGTCGAGCAGCCGACCCAGGTGGGCGTCCATATATCGAATCTCCGCATCGTACGCGTCGAGCATGCCGGCGATCCATTCACGTTGGTCCGCGGGGTAACGCTCGACCGGCTCGGGCCGATCGCCCGCAGTCAGGCGCCCGATCAAGCGGACCTTGTGCTCCGTCTCGTCCGGATTCACGAGGCCGCGGTCGTACGGAGCGGGCGGGTGGTACGGTGCGTGCGGATCGAAGAAGTTCACGAACAGGAAGTACGGCTCGTCGCCGAAGCGCTCGACCAGCTGAATCGCCCCAGTAGCGACCTTCGCGGCGCGTCTTCCGTGGATACGATCCTCCAGGCTCACGAGGTCGTCGTCGTAGAATTCGAAGCCCTGGGCGATGCCGAATTCTCGCCGCAGCGCAGGGCCTCCCACCACCGCTCCGGTCCGGTAACCCGCGTCGCGCATCATCTCGCCGAGCGTCGTGAACGATTCGGCCAGCGGTCGGACGCCGTAGCTCAGGCTGTGGTTCTCGCTCGCCGGGTCGCTCTGTGCGCCGTGCTGCATCGGCAGCAGGCCGGTGAAGATCGACGCGTGGGTCGGCAACGTCCACGAGGAGGTCGAATATGCGCGCTCGTACACCGTGGCTCGCTCGGCGAAGCGGTCGAGCTTCGGACTCGTCGCTTTCTCGTAGCCGTACACACCGAGATGGTCGGCCCGCGTGGTGTCGAGCGAGATCAGCACGATGTTCATCGGCTGCGGTTCGCCGCAGCCGACTGCTGCGATGAGCGCAATGGCGGCCGCGCAGCGTTGAATACTCGGAATTACCCGCTTCATTGGATTCTCCAGCCTAGCCTGACTCGTCGGGCGCCACTAATTCCGGTTCAGGCCGGCGCACCCGAGCGAGGAGCCGAGCCCTTTGGCCGTCGGGACGACACACTAAGGCGGAGCCGCCCTCGAGCCGATAGCCAAGGCATGACGCGCGCGCAGATCGCTTCCCGATCCAATCGAAGCTGTTGCCGAATCCGTGCAGCGCTGGGCGCGAGTTGCAGGTGAAAGTGGAAGAATCCGGCAGCCTCGTGGTGGCGGTGGCGAGATGAAAGTCAGCGCAATCGTCCCCACCTTCAACCACGCGCACCTGTTACCACGCGCGCTCGCGAGTATCGCGAACCAGACCCACCGCGACATCGAGGTCATCGTCGTCGACGATGGCTCCAACGACGAGACCGACCGGGTCGTGCACGGGATCTCCGCGAGCTTTCCGTTCTTGATCCGCTACTACCGTCAATCGAATTGCGGCTGCGCCGCAGCCCGCAACCACGGTCTGAGGGTGGCAAGCGGCGACGCCGTCGCATTCCTCGACTCGGACGACGAATGGACGCCGGATGCGCTCGAGCGACTGGTCGACGCACTCGAGTCGACGGGAGCGGACTTCGCCTACAGCCCGGCGATCGAAATCGACGAATCGGGTCGAGAGACCCTGGAACGGCCGGTTGCGGCCCGACACCCCGAACGGCTGGCCTGCGACCACTTCGAATGTTCGAATCTCCGAAACGGTGCGACGTTGTTCAGGCACAGTGTGATCGATGCGGTCGGAGAACTCGACGAGAACCTGGGCCACAATGAAGATTCTGATTTCCACCAGCGCGTCGCGATCCGTTGCACCGCCGCCTACGTGGATACACCGAGCGTGCGCGTGTTCGACCGCGGCGAACGCAAAGCCGCCAACCGGGCCGCGATCCTGCGCGCGCTGCTCACGAGTTCCGAAAAAGTACTCGAACAGAATCCGGACTTCGCGAAGATTCTCGGGCAGCGCTCGGACCGGCGCGTAGAGGAAATCCGCACACGACTGCTCGACGCCTTGATCCTGGAAGGTGACTTTCCCGCGGCGCGCCGACTCGTTCGCGAGATGGAAGTGCAGAACGGCTTGGGGCAGCGGATCGCGCTCGCAATGGGATCCACACGGCCCTACACCTTCGCACGGCGTGTTCGTTCCGCCTGGCGGCGCTGGTCGAAGCGCGACGAAGCGGATGCTTCGGCCGCACAGCGACCAGAACGCAGCTAGGCGTGCAACGCGCGAAGCGTGATTCTCGCGCCGACGCACAAGCCCAGTCTCGAAGCCGCCAACGCGCGGCTGGCGAGGCGACTCGAGGCTGAACCTTCGGGCTCTGAGGCCAAAACGCCACAGATCGAAGCGCCTCTATCCCATTCTCGGGCAGTGCATTTGTGTGTCAGATTCAGGCTCCGTCATGCCGATAACGGGGGGCGCGAGCGGAAGCAACAAGAATTCCGCGCGGCCTTGGATGAGCGAAATGCACCCGCAACGAGCTTCGGTCGGGCGTCGATTCTGGCGCGACATCTTTGTCCTGCAGACCTGGACGAACGTCATCGCGGTCATCTTCATTCTCGCGTTCCTGTGGCCCGCGCTCAGCTTCACGCCCGATCAGATCACCGCGATGGCGATCATCGTGTCCGTGCTGGTCGCCGTCGTGATGCCGCCCTACGGAGCGGTGTTCTTCCGCTGGTGCGCGCCGGTTCGCGAGTATCTCGGCGCGCAAGAGCCCGAGCGGACGCCGACGAGTCTGCGATCGTCCGCGTTCGCCGCGGTAATCGATCTGCCGCGTCGCCAGTTCCTCGCCTCGATGTGTATGTGGCTCGCGTTCGGCTTTCCCGCATCGCTCTACCTCCGTCACACCTTCGACGACTTCAGCCTCGACTCGATGATCGTTCTGTGCGCGGCCATCACGTCGGGAGGCTTGTTGAGTTCCGTAATCGGATTCTTCGCGCTGAAGAATCATCTGCGCTGGATTCGTTGCGAACTCGCCAAGTCCCTGCCGGACCCGCAGCTTCGCCGGAGCGCCGCGCATCATGTTTCGGTGCGAGCAAAACTGTTCGTTTCGACCAGCGGGTTGATTCTCGTCACCCTGATCTTCGGCGTCTCGGTGACCAACGTACGCGGAAAACTCGCAATCGAGAAATTCATCAACGGCGCGCAGATCGGAGTGCTCGAACGGATCGCGGCCCGAATCGAAGTGGGCTTCGACACCGCTCATGCGGTTACAGCTGCCGAAGAATCGCACGTAGGCGTAATCGAACGGATCGTGCTGCTCGACATCGCTCGAGCGCGCGCGGGCACGTTCGACCCAGGGCTCCTCAACAGCGCCGAGATCCGAGCAATCCTCGAACGACCATCCGGCGAGAGCACCCGGATCGACACCGCGAACGGTTTCGCGTGGCGTCCGCTTCCGGGCGATCCGAATCGGGTCCTGGTTGCAATCACGCCGCTCGATTCACTCGGCGGCGGATTCCTCGAATCGCAGGGGGCCTTCTTCGCATTGATCGGTGTCGCGCTCGCGGCAGCTGTCCTGATCGCTCGCTTCTTCGCAGCCGACTTCGGCTCTGCAATCGACGCGCTGCGCAGTGAAGTCCGGCGAATCGCGTCCGGCGACCTGCGAACTTCGGACGTCTACGAGTCGGAGGACGACCTCGGCGACCTGGCTCGTTCAGTTCAGGAAATGGCTCAGTCACTTCGTACAACCGTCTCCCAGGTCGTGAAGGCCGCCGGCCGTGTCGATGGTACGGCGAATGCGATCGAACGAGCTTCGGCGGCCGTGAACGAAGTCGCCGGCGATCAGGCACAGAGCATTCAGAGTGTTTCGTCCGAAATGGACCAGGTGAGCCTACGCGCGCGGGAGATCTCGACCTCGGCGCACTCACTCTCGGAATCGGTCGACGAAAGCTCCACCGCGATTCACGAACTGCAGTCGGTGGGCGAGGAGCTCCACGACTACACCACCAACCTCTCCGAACGTGTCGACGGCACCGCGAGCTCGGTTGCTGAAATGGCCGGGAACATTCACGAGGTGGCGACCAATACCGGGCGACTGTCGGAGGCTGCGACAGGAACCGTCGAGCGTGCGCAGGAGATCGCGACCAGTTCGCGCAGCATCCAGGAAAACGCCGGCGATGCCGAGTCGCTCTACAGCCGCGTGATCGGTACCGCCGAGCAGGGCTCGAACCGCGTTACCGACACGATCAGCGGCATGCAGGTCATCCACGAATCCGTGGAGGACGCGAGCCGTGTGGTGCGAGAGCTCGCTATCAAGACCTCGAACATCTGCACGATCGTCACCGTCATCAACGACATCGCGGACAGAACAAGTCTGCTTGCCCTCAATGCCGCCATCATCGCCGCCAAGGCCGGCCGTCATGGCAGCGGGTTCGCGGTCGTCGCTGCCGAAATCAAGGCCCTCGCCGCTCAGGTGCGAGCGAAGACCCAGGAAATCGATGAGGTCGTCTCTTCGGTCGCCGACGAGGCGAACAGCGCGGTGAGCTTCATCGATCGCGGGACCGCTTCGGTCGTGAAGGGCGTCGAGTTGTCGGGCGAAGCCGGTGTGGCCCTGGAAGCCATTACCGCCGCGACCCACGAGAGCGGCGACCGCATCCATGAGATCGTCAAAGCGGTACGCGAGCAGGCGAAGGGAGCCGGCGAAGTCGCTTCGTTGATCGACCACTTGAACGAGGAGTTCGGTCGGATTCGAAGTGCGAGCGACGAAGAGGCGCAACAAAGCGAGCGAGTCCGGGACCTGAGCGAGTCGATCCAGGAGGTCGCGAAATCGGTGCATCGCAGCGCCGAGGAGCAGGTGAAGAACGCCACCCACCTCGCCGGTGGCATCGAGACGGTCGGAGAGAACACACGCCAGATCAACACCGCACTCGGAGCCCAGAGCGACGCCTGCGACCAGGTCGTCGCGGTGCTCGAGCTGATGCTCGGCCGCAATCGCGAGACCGAGGATTCCGGCGCCAAGCTCGACGGCGCAATGCGCGAGCTGGTCGCCGAGGCCGTCGACCTTCGAGCCGCCGTCGAGCACTTCACACTCGAGGAAGACGGCGCCTGATCCAGGCGCTCGCCTCAGCTGCTCGCGGCGCAGCGCCCTGCGCGGCGCCCGAAAAAAGTCCCGTCTCCAAGCGACAAGCCGCTGCTGTAACCGCCGACCGAGAGCCCCGACGTCGCCCGGCCCGCGCCATACAAGCCCGGAATCGGCCGACCTTCAGGATCGAGCACTCGGCCATCGACGTCGCTGTGAAGACCTCCGAGTGTGAAAGCCGCGTAGATCGAACTTTCGGTCGTGCAATCGAACGCACCAAAGGGAGGTTTCGAGAGCGGCTGCACGTACTCGGGCAGCTTGTCGAAGACGGGGTCGTGGCCCTTTTCGGCGTGACGATTGTAGAGCGCCAGCGTGCTTTCGAGGCTGCCTTCGGGCAATCCGAGTTCCCGTTCGAGCTCGGCTGGGGTCTCGCCCACCGCGGCGACTTCGCGTGGGTATTCGGGCTGCTCGAAGATTGCATCGTCTACGACGAGCCACGCCCGTCCACCTTGATGAAATAGCGCCCATTCGCCCAGGCGGCCGTAATAGGCATCTTCATTGATGAAGCGCTGGCCCTGCGCATTCACGAGCAATCCGCGCTTCAGGCCCCACGGTTGCGTCGCCGGCAAGGAGATCGACCCCGCGCTCATGTGGATCGTCGCGGCGCCGGCGGCGACGCCGAGCCGAATGCCGCTGCCGTCGTCGCCCTCGGCGCCGATGCGCACCATGCAACGGTTCAACAACGGCAGATGCGCATCGATCATTTCGCGATGATTGATGAACCCCCCGGTCGTGAGGATCACGCCGCGACGCGCTCGGATGGTTCGCTCTTCGCCGAACGTCTCCGCGACGACCCCGATGATCGAGCCGTCCGGTTCCTGGACCAGCGCGGTGCAGCGGTGGTTCGCGGCGATCCGCGCCGAGCCGGCCTCGACCGCGGCGACGAGCTTCTGCATCAGGAGCGGCCCCGCCTGGTCGTTCATCTGCGGTACGTGGCCGCGGGGTGCTGGAACCGCGATGTCGCAGAAGGGGTGCACGCGCTCGGAGCCCGACCACACCAGTCCATCATCGGTCGGCGGTTCTCCGCTCACGCCGTGGTAGTAGACGGGCTTGAACGGAACACCCTGCTCGAGCAGCCAGTCGTAGTGCTGCACCGAGCCGTCGCAGTAGAGCCGGATCTTCGCTTCGTCGGGGCCGTCGCCGCACGAAGCCATCAGATACTTGTACATCTCGTCGGGTGAATCTTCGAAGCCGCAGGCCTGCTGCAACGCCGTGCCACCACCCAGGTAGAGCACGCCACCGGACATCGACGATGTACCACCACCACCGCTGGCGCGCTCGAGTACGAGCGTCTCGGCGCCACGGCGCGAAGCGTCGAGCGCCGCGGCGGCGCCGGCGGCGCCGAGGCCGACCACGACGACGTCGACCTCCTCGTTCCAGCGCTCGATTTCCCGGGGCTCGCGGAGCCCACTCGTCATCGATTCTCCTTCGAGCGCAAAGCCACCACGTGAAGCAACACGCTACCGAACCGCCGCAACCGGAGCGGGAGACGCGCGAAACGAGAAGTCCTTCTCGATCCTTCCCTCGAACGCCACTCCCGCGACTTCCACGTAGGGATAGATGAAATAATTGAGTGGCCGACCCGCGTGATCGCGCCCGAGGCGCAGATCACGACCCGTGGTGAAATGGATCCTGTCCGACGGGTGACTGCCGTAGAAGAACTCGCGCTTCTCCGGGTGTTTGAATGCCTCCGACGCGTCGATCGGGAACCACCCCGTCTCGGGCAGGTAGAACTCGACCCAGCAGTGATAACCACCGACGTCACCGGCGCTGCGTTCCTCGGGGATCGGAAAGCCGATCTCGAAGCGAGCGGGAATTCCCAGTGTGCGCGCGAGCGAGATGAACAGCGCGTGGAAGTCGGTGCAATTACCGTAACGTTCCGTGCACGCCCAGTATGTGTCGCCGTTCCCCCATCCGCTGCCGGTCTTCTTGTATTCGACGTTGTCCACCACCCAGTCGTAAGTCGCGCGTGCAAGCAGCGCGGGCTCACCGTTCGCGGAAAGGCTGCGCACTTCGGCGACGATCGGATCGAGAAGCTCCTCTCCCACTACGACGCGATCGTTTGCGCGCAGGAATTTCTCGAGCTCGCCGGGCGCAGGCTCGCCCGCGGGCGGATCGGTTGCGCGCGAGTCGAAACGCCGAACCACCCGCGTCTCCACTTCGACCTCGATCGGCTTGCCGTCCGATGCCGCGACCGTCCCGTGCCAGAAACGATTTCCGTAGCCATCTTCGACTTCGACGCTCCCCGGGATCGAGGCGCGAATGCTCTCGGACGCGAGCTTCTGCTGATCGGTTTCACGCGCGAGCGGAACGTAGACGTGCACCGGCCCGGCACCGGCCTCGACCGGCCCGACCCGCGTGACGTACTTAAATGAAATCGTGCGCTGGCTGCCGGACACCGGGTCCGCGAAGGCAGCCGCAGAGGCCAGGACTGCTAACCCCCATACCGCGAGTCGAACGACGACGAATGCGGAAGGAGCAACCCCATTTCCTGCCATGCGACCTCCGGAAGAGCGAGACTCCACCCCGTCGGGAACGGCTATCGTGAACGCGCTGGGCAGAGAGCCTACCCCGCGCTACGCATTCCGGCCTGTGAAACTCGTCTATCGGGAGGCAGACCGTGATCCTCGAAGGCAAAGTCGTCATCGTTTCGGGCGTGGGCCCGGGCCTCGGTCGGGAAATCGCCACGGCCGCACTGCGAGACGGCGCGCGCGTCGTGATCGGCGCGCGCTCGGCCGACAAGCTCGAGAAGGCCGCGGCCGAGCTCGATCCGTCCGGCGAACGCGTCGCGGCACAGCCGACCGACATCACCAACCCCGAAGACTGCGCCCGCCTCGCGCAGACTGCCGCGGACCGATTCGGTGGGCTGGACGCCGTCGTACAAGTGGCCGCGTTCGAAACCGCTGCCAGCCAACTCGGCAATACACCCGAGAAGGTCTGGTCGAGTTCTTTCGAAACCAACGTCGTCGGAGCCACGCATGTAGTTCGCGCAGCCGCACCGCTGCTCAAGCAGCGGGGCGGCGGTTCGATCGTGCTGATCGGCACTCAGTCGATGTGGCTGCCGCAGCTTCCGCAACTCGCCTACGCGTCGTCGAAAGGCGCTCTGCTCTCCGCGATGTACTACATGGCGAAGGAACTCGGTCCCGACAAGATTCGCGTCAACATGGTGGTTCCGACCTGGATGTGGGGTCCGCCGGTTCAAATGTATGCAAAGTGGCAGGCCGCCGAACGCAAAGTCTCCGAGCAGGAGATCGTCGACGAGATCACCGCGAACATGCCGCTCGGCGAGATTCCTGCCGACGACGATGTCGCCGAATCGGTGATCTTCTTCTGTTCCGACCGGTCACGCATGATCACCGGTCAATCGTTGATGGTGAACGCCGGAGAGTTGATGCGCTGAGCAGGACCGGCGAAGCGCGGCCTGACCCGATCGCGATTCACGGAGCGTAGATGGACGACTTCGATCTCTACCAGTTCAAACGCTCGCACTACAACGAGAAGGCACGCTGGGCGCTCGACCACAAGCGGCTGCCGCATACGCGTCATTCGCTGTTGCCGGGACCACACAAGTTCAGCGTGACGCGCCTGTCGGGGCAGGCCCAGGTGCCGGTGTTGCGCCACGGCCGAAAGATCATCGCAGGCTCGGCCCGCATCATCGACTACCTCGAACAGCTCGTGCCCGAGCCCGCCCTCTATCCGCACAGCCCGGATGCACTCGCCAAGGCGCAGGCAATCCAGGCCTGCTTCGACGCCGAGGTCGGGCCCGCGGTTCGCTGTGCTGCCTTCAGCGACCTGATGGACGATCCGGGCTACTTCGCTCTTACCTTCAGCGACGATCGCTCGCTTGCAACCCGCGCGGTCTATCGCGCCCTCCTGCCCGTCACGCAGGCCTTGATGAAACGCGACCTCGGCATTACGTCGGCCACGATCGAGCCCGCGCGCGCAACCGTGCGGGCCGCCCTCGACCGCGTCGTGGAAGATTCGCGCGCGACCGGCTACCTGGTCGGTGACGCCTTCAGCGTCGCCGATCTCACCGCCGCCGCGCTGCTGATGCCCGCGGTCCAGCCGCCCGAGGGGCCAACCTATCCCGAGCCTCGAGCAGCAGTCGCCCTTCGCTGGGCCGCGCGCTGGGCCGATCATCCGGGCGCCGCCTGGGTGCGTGGGATCTACCGCCGGCATCGCGGCGAATCGGCGGAAGTCCGCGTCTGAAGGCACGGCCGGGCTCGACACGGCCGGCGAGGCTCGCTTCGAACCGGCTCGGAGCCACGTGCTGGCTGCGAGAGTGTCGCTGTGCTTCCCTCTCGCCCCATGCTGGATCCGCGCGCACTCGCCGACCGACGCGATGAAATTGCATTGAACTGCCAACGGCGCGGCGTCGCCGTCGAGGTCGATGCCGCGGTCGCCGCGCATGCGCGCGTCACCGCGCATCAGACCGAGCTGAACGAGCGAAACCGCTCGCGCAACGAGCACCAGAAGAGCGGGCAGAAGAAGCTGTCGCCCGAAGAGCGCGAGGCGCACGTCGCCGAAGGGCGACGCCTGAAAGAGAGTGTCGGTGAGATCGAGGAGCAGCTCGCCAAGGCACAAGCCGAGCTGAGCGCGCTGCTCGCCTTCATCCCGAACTTCGCGCACCCCGACTCCCCGGTTGGCGGTGAAGAGGATTTTCGGGTGTTGCGAACCGTCGGCGAGCCACGCCGATTCGACTTCACACCCCTCGACCATCTCGAAATCGCGGAACGACTCGACCTCGTCGACTTCGAATCAGGCGCAAAGGTCTCGGGTCAGAAGTTCTATTACCTGAAGAACGAAGCGGTCCTGCTCGACATGGCACTACAGCGCTACGCGCTCGACCTCGTCACAGCAGAGGGCTTCACGCCGTTCATCACGCCCGATCTCGCGCGCAGAGATATCGTCGACGCGATGGCTTTCAGTCCGCGCGATGCGGCAACCCAGATCTACTCCGTCGCAGACTCCGACCTCGATCTGATCGGAACGGCAGAGATCACCCTCGGCGGCCTCTACCAGGGCGAGATCGTCGACGAGAGCGAACTCCCGATCCGCCTCGCAGGCGTGTCGCACTGCTATCGCACCGAGGCCGGCTCAGCAGGCCGAGAAAGCAAGGGCCTCTACCGCGTACACCAGTTCAGCAAGGTCGAGATGTTCGTACTCACCCGCCCCGAAGATTCGGCGGCGATGCACGACGAGATCCTCGCGATCGAAGAAAAGATCTTTCAGGGACTCGAGATCCCGTATCGGGTCATCGATGTCGCGATAGGCGATCTGGGTGCGCCCGCGTATCGCAAATTCGACATCGAGGCCTGGATGCCCGGCCGGGGCGAAAGCGGCGACTACGGTGAAGTCACGAGCGCCTCGAATTGCACCGACTTCCAGGCGCGCCGGCTGCGTGCACGCTTCCGCCGAACAGAGACCAAGAAGAACGAACTACTCCACACGCTGAACGGCACCGCGGTCGCCGTCACGCGCACCATGATCCCCGTGCTCGAGAACCACCAACTCGCCGACGGTGGCATCGCGATCCCGAAGGCCCTCCAGCCGTACATGGGTCTGGAGCGAATTGGCCCCCGCTGAGATGAGTTCCAAACTCGTGCTCGGAACGGCGGGGCACATCGACCACGGCAAGACGACCCTCATCTACGCGTTGACGGGCGTCGACACCGACCGCCTGCCCGAGGAAAAGGAACGCGGAATCACGATCGACCTCGGCTTCGCGCCACTCGATCTCGGCGACGGCCGGCGCGTTTCCGTCGTCGACGTTCCCGGACACGAGGGACTGGTGCGCACGATGGTGGCGGGCGCTTCGGGAATCGACCTGGCGCTGATCGTCATCGCCGCGGACGAGGGCGTAATGCCGCAGACTCGCGAACACATCGCGATCTGTGAGCTGCTCGGGATCGACAACGCAATCGTCGCACTCACGAAGATCGACGTTGCTGATCCGGATGTCGCGGAGCTCGCCGCCGAAGAAGCCGCCGACCTGCTCAGCGAGACCTCACTCGCAGGCGCCAAGATCGTCCCGGTTTCGGCGGTCAACGGGGAAGGGCTCGACGAGCTTCGCGCGGCGCTGCGCGAGCTGGTCGACGTCTCCCCGGCCCGGACACCACGCACCGGCCCGCCACGTCTCAACGTCGATCGTTGCTTCGCCGCTCGCGGCTTCGGTTGCGTGGTCACTGGGACGCTGACCGGGTCGCCGTTCGCGGTCGGTGACGCAGTCGAGATCCAGCCGACGGCACTGCGCGCGCGCGTGCGCGGTCTGCAACACCACGGATCGTCCGCTCAGCAAGGGGAACCCGGAGTCCGTTGCGCAATCAACCTCCAGGGAATCGATGTCTCGGACGTGTCGCGCGGCAATGTGCTTTCGACCCCGGATGCCCTCCAGCCGTCGACCACTTTCGACACACGACTTCATTGGCTCGCCGCGGCACCGCCCGCAGATGGCCGCGTCGCAGTCGAATTCCTCGTCGGCACCGCCGAGCGCCGCGCCCACATCGCGCCGATCGGCGTCGACTCTTTCGAGCCGGGCGCGACCTGCTTCGCACGCGTACACGTCGACGGCGAGGCGTTGAGCCTGATTCCGGGCGACCGCTTCATCGCGCGCGGGTTCGCGCGAACCGAAATGGGAGGCTCGACCGTGGGAGGTGGCGTGGTGCTGGACATCGCACCGCCCCACAAACGGCGCAGCGACCCCACTCTCGTTGCGGAACTCGCAAGCCTCGCGAAGGGAGAGCCCCTCACCGACCTTGCGGTGCGGATCCAACGCAGTGGCCTCGCCGGCGTTTCAGAAGACCGACTCCGTCGCGAGACCGGACTGCAGGGTGCCGCACTGGCGAGCTCACTCGCCGAGTTGGTCGCTAGCGAGGTCGCAAGACCGACCGCGAATCGCGGCTGGCTCGCGGCCACCGCAATCGCCGAGCTGGAGCGACAGTTGCTCGTGGCGCTCGACGCCTACCACGAGAGCGAGCCGCTGCGGCCCGGCATGCCGATCGGCGCCCTGCGCGGTCAGCTTCCCCACAACGTGCCGAGCGACGTAGCTCAGTTGGCGCTCGACCGCCTCGTGGCGAGCGGAGTCGCCGCGATCACGGATGACGTCGCACATCGCAGCGAGCACCGTCTCGAACTCAGCGACGCCGACCAGGCGCTGGTCGACCGGATCCTCGCCGAAGCCGAGAATTTCGCACTCGAGCCTCCGTCGGAACGCGAGTGGAGTGAAGCACTCGGCGTCTCACGCGAGCACTTCCTGGATCTACTCGCGTTCCTGAAACGCGAGGGCCGCATGGTGCGGGCACCCGGCGACCTCTGGTTCTCGACCGGAGCCGTCGCCGCGCTCCGAGAACGAATCACCGCGCACTTCGAAAAGAATCAGCGTCTCGACACCAAGGCCTACAAAGCCCTGATCGGAACGACCCGCCGAACCGCCGTTCCCTTGATGGAGTACTTCGACGACGAGCACCTCACGAGCCGCAGCGGCGACGCACGAGTGCTGCGGGGCGGCTGACTCTCATTCGACTGCGAGTCCGACCCGGTCCCAGCGGGTCTCGTCGCGAAGCAGATGCCACCAGGTGAGCGGGTTCAACATCGAGGCCCAGCTCCCCTGGTTGTTCCACGACCAGTAGATCCGGGTCACCGGCCCCTTGAGGTCGGCCCGACCGACGGTTCCCCAACCACGGCTGTCGTTGGAGTTGTCTCGGTTGTCTCCGAGCATGAAGTAACGACCTTCAGGAACCGTGACTCGAACCTGAGTCAGCCCGCCATACCGCGGGTCGTCGAGCACCGGCCGGCTCGAACCCTCCAGAAACTCGCGCCCGATCCGCAACCGGTTGCCGACATCGTCTATGAAGATCCCCGCGTCGAATTCTACGGTTAGCGGCTCGTCGTTCAGGTAGACGCGGTCGCCCTTCACCTCGATCCTGTCGCCCGGCAGGCCGATGATACGCTTCACGAAGCCTTCGACCGGGTAGTCGGGGCAGCGGTCGGCGGGGCAAATCTCGCCGAGTTCGCCGCGGCCGAGTGTGAAGGTCACGACATCGCCGCGCACCGGCTCGCGCATTGCAGGCAATCGGTAGTCCGTGAACGGGATTCGCGCGCCGAATGCGAACTTGTTGACCAGCATGTGGTCGCCGATCAACAGGGTCGGAAGCATCGATTCGGAAGGAACGTAGTAGGTCTCGAACAGCATGGCGCGTACGAGCAATGCGATCCCGATCGCCATCGCCGTGCTCACGACGTTGTGCCGCAAGCGTCCATCATCACTCACGGACGACTCCTTCCGCATGCAGGCGGGCGGGCGCCGGGGGTCCTGCCTGCGTCGTCATCGACCAAAGCGGCCTCCCTACGATCTGAATAGATCCGTCACCGAGTCGCTCGCCCAGTCGAGTACCGGCAATTCGACACCGAGCCACGGCAGCATACCGTGATTTGGGAAGAAGCCGAGATAGACGACAACCGCTGCACAAAGGCACAGCGCGAGCGCCTCGCCGCTCGCGATTCCCACGCGCGGCGGCTGCACGGATGGCTCGTGCATCGTCATCAGGACCGGGATGCGCAGATAGTAGAAAAGAGAAATCACGCTCGTCACCACGAGCGTGATGGGAAGCCAGATCAGGTCGACACGCACCGCCACCACCACGAGGTTGAACTTTGCCATGAAGCCCGCGGTGCCCGGTATTCCTGCGAGCGAGAGCATGAACAGCGTCATCGCTGCAGCGAGCCCTGGGCGAGTGCGAGCGAGGCCTGCGAAATCTTCGACCCTTTCACATTCCTGGCCGTTCCGCGCGAGAGCGATCACCACCCCGAAAGCACCGAGATTCATGAAGGCATAGACGACCAGGTAGAACGCGACCGCTCCATAACCATCCGGACTGCCCGTCGCGAGCCCGATCAACAGCGCGCCCGCGTGACCGATGCTCGAGTACGCGAGCATCCGCTTCACATTCTGCTGGATGACCGCCATCACGTTTCCGACGATCATGCTGAGCGCCGCGAACGCCGCAAACACATCCGACAGCTGCTCGGTTTCGGGCCCGATCGCAGTGGCGACGAGCCGCAGCAATGCCGCGAACGCGGCGGCCTTCACCGCAACGGACATGAAGGCGGTGATGGGCGCCGGGGCTCCCTCGTACACGTCGGGAGCCCATTGATGGAATGGCACCGATGCAACCTTGAAGCCGAAGCCGATCATCATCAAGCCGACTCCGAGCATCGCGACCCGGCTCGTCGGATCGAAGGCGTCGCGGATCGCCCCGAAAGAGGTCGTTCCGGTGGCTCCGTAGGTAAGCGCCATCCCATACAGCAATATCGCGGTCGCGAACGAGCCCATCACGAAGTACTTGATCGCGGCCTCGTTGCTGCGGAGGCGGGCTTGATCGAAGCCCGCGAGCACGTAGATCGGGATGGTCATCAACTCGAGGCCGACGTAGACGCTGAGCAGATCGATCGCACCGACGAGGAAGATCGCACCGGTGATGGACGCAAGGACGAGCGCGTAGTACGCGCCGTGGTTGATTCCGAGCTCGGACAGGTAAGAGACGGAAAGCGCACAAGTGAGGATGCCCACGACGATCAGGAGCGCGGTCACGAACGAACCGAAGCGATCCTGCTGGTACAGCGGGTTCGCGAGCTGGAACACGACGGAGTCGCCACTCGCGTAGGCGACCACTGTCACGTAGAGCGCGAGCGAGAGAAACAACATCGCGGTAAACGCGTTCAGGGTTCCCGCGTAGACGGGCGTCACCCTGCGACCAAGCAGGCTGCTGCCGCGCGCCAACAGAGCGTCCTGGACGAGGATCACCATCGCACCGATTGCGGTGAAACCGATCGGAGCGAGCACCGCGGGAGCGATTTCCGGCGGAGCGATCACGGGCGCGCCTCCGGTGCCGGCGCGATCACGTCGCTCCCGCTATCCGGCTCCGCACGCTGGTCGACCTGACGCAGTAGCTCGATCACAGACGGCTCGATCCGGCGCAGGAAGGGATCGGGGTAGACCCCGATCCAGAAGATCGGAACCACCATCACGAGCATGATCAGCTTTTCTCGCATGGAGAGGTCGATCAGGCTGCGGTTTTCGGGATGATCGACCGGCCCGAACGCAACACGGCGGTACATCCACAGCATGTAGGCTGCGGACAGCACGACTCCGGTGGCCGCTACGATCGCCGCCTTGGGGCTGTGGAGGAAGGCGCCTACGAGGATCAGGATTTCCCCCACGAAGCCGTTCAACATGGGTAGTCCGATGCTCGCGAAGATCACGATGCCGAAGAATGTGGCGTGGACCGGCATCGCCTTCGCAGTACCGCCGAAGTCCGAAATCTCGCGCGTGTGCCGCCGTTCGTACAGGAAGCCCACCAGCAGGAACAGCGCTGCAGTCGAGATTCCGTGGTTGATCATCTGGAGGACGCCGCCCACGAGACCCTCGACGTTGAACACGAAGATTCCGAGCACGACGAAGCCCATGTGGGCCACCGACGAGTACGCCACGAGCTTCTTGACGTCGCTCTGCACCATCGCGACGAGCGAACCGTAGATGATTCCGACGAGCGCGAGGCCGATCAGCCACGGTCCGTACGTCATCGCCGCCGTGGGGAATAGCGGCAGCCCGAAGCGCAAAAAGCCGTATGCCCCCATCTTGAGCAATATCGCGGCGAGGACCACCGATCCCGCGGTCGGCGCCTCGACGTGGGCGTCCGGCAGCCAGGTGTGGAAGGGAACGATCGGAATCTTGATCGCGAACGCGAGCGCGAATGCGGCGAACAACCAGCTCTGCGTCTTCCACCACGGGGCATCGCCCGCGAGCGGGATGACCACGTCGAGCAAGGCCGGCGTCGCCATTCCCGGAGGCGCAATCAGGTCGAAGACGAGGCTTCCGGACTGCTCGTAGGCGAGCCAGCCGAGCACCACCATCGCGAGCAACATGAAGAGCGAGCCGAACATCGTGAACAAGAAGAATTTCACCGCCGCGTAGATTCGGCGCGGGCCACCCCAGATTCCGATCAAGAAGTACATCGGAACCAGCATCAGTTCCCAGAACATGTAGAACTCGAAGAGATTGAGCGAAACGAACGCGCCGATCATTCCCGTTTCGAGCGCCAGCATGCAGAACACGAAACTCCGTAGTCTGGAATCGATGTCGTTCCACGCAGCAACCAGAACGACCGGCACGAGCAACGCCGTGAGCGCGATGAGAAAGAGACTGATGCCGTCCACTCCGAAGTAATGATGGACGCCGAAACCGGGAAGCCACTCGCGATAGTCGACGAACTGAATCCGGGTGCTCACCGGATCGAAGACGACGACGAGCTCAACCGCGAGCAGGAACGTCAGAATCGAGCCCGCGACTGCCGCGATCCGCCACGCCTGCGCCGGCAACCGCGGCACCCCGAGCAGCGAGCCGAGCACGTTCGTCGCGAGCAGCGCGAGTGCCGTCCCCAATGGAAGGAAGGTGATGAGGAGCAGTAGATTGTCGTCGACAAAGGCAGTCATTCGAACCTATCGCATCAGCAGCGCCACGATCGCGACTGCGCCCACGAGCATCAGGAACATGTAGGCCTGGATCAGCCCCGACTGGACATACCGCAGCCCATTCGCCGCGAGCGCGCGAACGCCGCGTGCGACGCCGTTCACCAGGAGACCGTCGATGAGCCAGGCGTCGATTCCCCGATAGAGCAGTCGATCGGAGATCGCAACGAGTGGGCGGACCAGCAGCACTCCGTAGATTTCGTCGATCCAGAACTTTGCAACCAGCACGCGATGCAGCCGGCGAAACGAGCTGCTGATCTTCCCGGGCCAGGTTGGCCGCTGGAGATAGAGCCACCAAGCCAGCCCGGTTCCGGTGATCGCCGCCAATACCGCTCGAAGGGTGAGTCGATATTCGATTTCGTGCGCGAGGGGCTCGCGCATGGTTCCCGCTAGCACAGGAGCGAGAAAATTCGCGAAGCTGTTCGACTCCTCGATGTCGACCCAACTCAGGTCACCCCAGGCCTGCGGGAAGCCCGCCAGGCCCGCGAAGATCGCCAAGACCGAGAGCGCGTAGAGCGGAATCACCATCGACCCTGGCGGATCCTCCATCCGATCGCGTAGCTCACGCTTTACGCGGCTCTTGCCACTGAACACCTGGAAATAGAGGCGAAACAGGTAGAGTGCCGTCAGTCCCGCGGTCGCGAGCATCAGCCAGTAGAACCACCGGCCGCCCGCCACCTCGGCGCCATAGGCCGCCACCAGGATTTCGTCCTTGGAGAAGAAGCCCGCGAACGGAAGGACTCCCGAAAGCGCGAGCGCTCCGATCAGGAAGGTCCAGCGCGTGCGTGGAATTCGTCGGCGCAGACCCCCCATCGCGTCGATGTTCTGCTCGTGCTGCATCGCGAGAATCACCGAGCCCGCGGCGAGGAAGAGCAACGCCTTCATGAAGGCGTGGGTCGCGAGGTGAAACATCGCCGCCGCGTACGCGCCGCAGCCTACGGCGACGAACATGAAACCCAGCTGACTCATGGTCGAATACGCAAGCACCTTCTTTATGTCGGTCTGGACGAGCGCGAGCACGGCACCCAGAGTCGCGGTGAGTGCCCCCGTCCAGGCGATGACCTCGGAAGCCTCCGGAGCCACGGCGTAGAGGAACGACATCCGGCAGACCAGATAGACGCCTGCGGTCACCATCGTGGCTGCGTGAATGAGCGCAGACACTGGTGTCGGTCCCGCCATTGCGTCGGGCAACCAGACGTAGAGCGGGATCTGCGCCGACTTCCCGCAAGCTCCGATGAACAAGCAGAGCCCGACGACGTTTACGGCCCGGTACGAAGGTCCCCCCGGCAGCCACCCCGGCAAGTCCAGCGTCACATCGGCGATCTGGGCGAAATAGCGTTCGATGTCCTGAAAGCCGACCGTCGGGTGGCCGGCGTCCGCGAGCATCCAGAAGAGGAGCAGCAGGCCGACGATGAAGGCGAGATCGCCGATGCGGTTCACGATGAATGCCTTGCTGCCCGCATACGCGTTGTCGCGGTCGCTGTACCAGAAGCCGATCAATAGATAGGAACACAGGCCGACGCCTTCCCAGCCCACGAACATCAGCACCAGGTTGTCGGCCAGAACCAACAACAACATCGCGAAGCTGAAGAGGTTCATGTAACAGAAGAAGCGCTGGAAGCCCTTGTCTTCGCGCTCGTCCACTTCCATGTAACCCCATGAATAGAAATGGATGAGCGCTCCGACCCCAGACACCACCAGCGTCATCACGGCCGACAACGGATCGAACTGAAACGCCAGCTCGGTGCTGAAGGCCTGGCTCCCGACTCCAGCGCCGATCCAGGTATAGATGTGGTCGACCAGCAGCCGAGATTCGTCGGGCAGTTGCACCAAGCGAGCAAACGCCGCGCATGAGATCACGAACGACGCGGTGACCGCACCGCACGAGATTGCAACCGTGACCCATTGCGACACGGTGCGTCGCACCACGACGAGCAACACTCCGTGCAACGCCGCCGCGAGCAGCGGCGCGAGCGGGATCCAGCGCAGCAGGTCGAATTCGGTTCCGCCGGTCACCATTTGAGCAGGCTCGCTTCCTCGGGATCCACCGAGTCGCGGTTGCGGAACAACGCAAGCAGGATCCCCAGGCCGACCGCCACCTCAGCAGCCGCGATGGTGATCACGAGCAGGACGAAAACTTGACCGTCGAGAATCGGGCTGGCGTCCGTTCCCGGCCACAGGCGATTGAACGCGACGAAGGCGAGGTTGGCCGCATTCAGCATCAACTCGACCGACATCAACATCACGATCAGATTCCGGCGCACCAACACGCCGATCACTCCGAAGCCGAAGAGCACGGCCGAAAGCCCGATGACGTGGTCGAGCGGAATCAATCGATTTTCCGTTTCGCGAGA
Organism: uncultured Gammaproteobacteria bacterium; assembly: GCA_964196055.1. Classification (GTDB taxonomy): domain Bacteria; phylum Myxococcota_A; class UBA9160; order UBA9160; family SMWR01; genus JAFDEI01. The sequence continues at coordinate 24,486 of CAXMSF010000018.1, forward strand.
ACCAACGCGCCCACGATCGCCGCAAGCAGCACCTGGGAGACCATCTCCACCAGCAGGACGTAGTCGGTGTAGAGCGCAATACCGACCTCGCGGGCACGACCGAAGCCCGCGCCCGCGGCCGGCAACTCCGGGAAGCCGACGAGGGCCCGCACGAGGCCCGCCATCACACAGATCGCGACCAGCACCGACGCCGCCTTGATCAGGCGCATTCGGCCCGGGGGCAGATCCTCGTGCTCGCCGCCGTGCAGCATCACCGCGAACAGGAACAGCACCACCACCGCACCGCCATACACCATGATCTGGAATACGGCGATCATGTGCGCACCCAGCAGCACGTAGATTCCCGCGAGCGAGACCATCGTGAGTACGAGACTCATCGCAGCCGCGACCGTATTGCGGATATTGGCGATCGTCCCCACGGCACCCGCCACCACGAGCAGCGCAAAGATGTAGAAGAGCAGTGTCGAAAAGCTCATGCCGTACCCTCGAGCGCGAGAATCACCGCACCGGTGACGAGAATGTTCGCGAGCGAGAGGGGCAACAAGATCTTCCAGCAGAGGTCCATCACCTGGTCGTAGCGGAAACGGGGCAGTGTCCAGCGCAGCGCCATCTGCAGCCAGATCATCGCCGCGAGCTTCAGCATGAAGCTGACGAAATGAATCAACATGCAGAATCCCGTCGCGAACCCGACCCCGAAGAAGCGACCAACGCCCGCGATGATCACTTCCTGCGACAGGTAGGGAACCGACCAGCCACCGAGAAAGATCGTCGTCATCAGGCCCGCGATCACCACGACCCCGATGAACTCCGACAGGTAGAATAGGCCGAAGCGCATGCCCGAATACTCGGTGTGATAACCCGCGACGATTTCGGACTCCCCCTCGGGCGTGTCGAATGGCGGACGTTTGTTCTCGGCCATGATCGCGGTCAGGAACAGCACGAACGCGAGCGGCTGCAGAAAGATGCCCCAGTTCGGCAGCCGCAGCGCGGCGACCCACCCGACAGCCGCCGGCAGCGTCAGCCCGAACAGATCCTCCACGAACGCGAATGCGAGGAAGGTCGTGTCCTGCGCGATGGCCATGTCGGTGAGCCTAAGCGTCTGAAAGACCATGAAGACGCCGACGACCGAAAATCCCAGCGTGACCTCGTAGGAGATCATCTGGGCCGACGCGCGCAGACTGCCGAGAATCGACCAGTTGTTGTTGCTCGCCCAGCCCGCGAGAATCGGCCCGTATGCGGCGAGCGAGCCGATCGCGAAGATGTAGAGCAAACCCCAGTCGAGGTTCGCCACGACCAGTTCGATCGTAGTCTCGCCGAAGCGGTAACTGCCGCCGAACGGGATGACCGCGAACGCGATGATCGCTGGAACCGCCGCCAGCACCGGCGCGAGCAGATGCAGTACGCGGTTCGCGCCCGCGGGTACGACGTCCTCCTTCACGAGCAACTTGATCACGTCCGCAAGCGGATGCATCAGCCCGATGAGTGTCATCCCGCCGACTGAAGCGCGGTTCGCACCAATGCGGTCCTGCATCAACGCACTCTGCTTTCGCTCGACCCACGTGATGACCGGCGCCAGCACGCCGACCACGACGAAGAGGATGAAGACCGTCTTGACGAACGCCGCGACGACCACCTAGGCCTCTCCGTCCGCGGGCGCCGTGACGTCCTCGGCGTTGGCGATGTTTCGGCCGCCACGGCCCACACTGGCGAGGTCGATCCCGGCGAAACGGGGCTGCGATCGCGCCAGCTCGGCCGACACGGCAGCCACATCCCAGCTGCCGTCGAAACCCGCGAGACCGAGCGCCGCACCCAGGAGCGATATCACGCTGCCCTCCGACCACGCCGGCCAGGCTGGCTCGTGTGCGCGCCGGACTCGCTGCACCCGGCCCGCGGAGTTGGTCAGGGTTCCGTCCTTCTCCGCCGCGTGGAGGGTCGGAATCACCACGTCGGCCACGTGATGGAGTTCGGACTGATGGAGGTCGAGCACGATGAGGGTATCGAGCGTCGCGAGCGCGTCGGTTCCGCCGAGAAACTGCGCGTCGAGAATGTCGTGCCCGAAAACGATTGCGGCATCGACTCCGCCGCTGCGAACCCGGTCGGCGATCGCGCCCGTGACATCGAAGCCGAGTTCGCGCGCGCCACTCGCGTTCGCGGCCTTCTCCGCTTCGATCAGGATCCCGTCCGCCTGCCCGCGAATCACCGGCACGCCACGTGTTTCCGCTCCCAGAGCATCGAGGAACTTCCAGAACGTGAACAAGTCTTCGTTGGTCGCGTGTGCGGATGCAATGCCCGCGAAGACTCCGGCTCCCTTCGCGTCGACGAGTCGACGGATCCGCGCTGCCGCCACTTCGACCGCGGTCGCAAGGTCGGTCGGCGCGAGCCGCCCGTCTGTTCCCCGCAGCTGGGGCTCCTTCAGGCGATCGGGTGCACCGATCGCGTGGTAGCTCAAGCGGCCCTCGTCGCAGATCCAGGTGTCGTTGACCGCATCATTGCGCCTCGGAACGGCCCGCTGGACTGCGCCTTTCGCGACACCGAGGTGAAGGTTGCAGCCGCGCGCGCAGCCGGTGCAGATTCCGTCCACGTCGTCGAGATCCCAGACGCGCAGCTTGAAACGGAAGTCGCGGGTCGTGAGCGCACCGACCGGACAGAGATCGGCGACGTTCATCGAATAGGCGTTGTCGAGTGGCCGGCCCGGGAAGGTATCGACCACCGAAGCATCACCCCGCCCGAAGATTCCGAGTTCGCTCGTACCCGTCACCTCATCGCAGAACCGAACGCAGCGGCGACAGAGGATGCAACGCTCCTGATCGAACACGACCTCGGGTCCGATCGCCACATTCTTCGCAAGCGCACGGCGCGGCTCACGGCTCCGGGATATCGGAGAACCGTGGTCGAACGCGAAATCCTGAAGCTTGCACTCACCCGCCTGATCGCAGATCGGGCAGTCGAGCGGGTGGTTCACGAGCAGGAGTTCCATCACACCCGCGCGCGCGTTCCGGACTCGGTCAGTGTCGGTGCGAACCACCATGCCGTCCACGACCTTTGTATCGCACGCAATCTGGAGCTTCGATTCCCCCTCCACCTCGACCTGACAGAGTCGGCACGAACCGTCGATTGCGAGCTTCGGGTGCCAGCAGAAATGGGGAATATCGACGTCGTTCCCGAGCAATCCGGCATCGTCGAGCGCCTGCAACAGCATGCGCCCCTCGTGCACTTCGATTTCCCGGTCGTCGATCGTGATCCACATCCCTACAGCTCGAAGCTCGCGGGAAACGGGCACTTCTCCGCACCGAGATGCGCCTCGAAGTCGGATCGAAAATGCCGCATCAGTCCTTGAATCGGCCAGGCCGCAGCATCCGAGAACGCGCAGATCGTCTGACCCTCCAGCTTGCCCGCGATGTCGAGCAGGATTTCGAGATCGCGCTCCTCGCCCGCTCCGCGCTCGATCCGATCGACGAGTTTGTTGATCCAGCCCGTTCCTTCGCGGCATTGAGTGCACTGCCCGCAGCTCTCGTCACGGAAGAAGTACGAGATCACGCTCGCTACACGAACCATGCAGGTCGTGTCATCCATCACGATCACACCTCCGGTACCGAGCCGCGTGTGACGCTCGCGCAGGAACTCGTCCGCCATTCGAACGTCGAGCTGGCCCGCCGGCAGGATCGGCATCGACACACCGCCAGGAATCACGCCCTTCACCTTGCGACCGTCGGGAACGCCGCCCGCGTATTCGAAAACGATCTCGTCGAGTCGCGTTCCGAGCGGCAACTCGAACAACCCCGGGCGAAGCACCTGGCCCGAGACTCCGAAGAGCGTCGTGCCCGGGCTGTCCTCGGTACCGAAGGAACGAAACCACGGCACGCCGTTCGCGATGATGTGCGGAACGTGGGCGAAGGTCTCGACGTTGTTCACGGTGGTGGGCAGGCCGAAGGCACCGTGCTCGGACGGATAGGGTGGCTTCTTTCGCGGTTGGCCCTTCTTGCCCTCGAGCGACTCGAGCAGGCCGGTCTCTTCACCGCAGATGTACGCGCCCGCACCCCGCACCACGACGACTTCGTGGTGAAAGCCGCTGCCCATGATGTCATCCCCGAGGAGACCGTCCTTGCTCGCCTCGGCGACAGCGCGCTCGACCGCCACAGCCGCGGTCGCGTACTCGCAACGGACGTAGACGAATGTCTTCTGGGCCCGGGTTGCCCAGGCCGCGATCAGGATGCCCTCCAGGATCATGTGGGGCGCGCGCTCGAGCAACAGGCGGTCCTTGAACGAACCGGGCTCCGATTCATCCGCGTTGCAGACCAGCAGCGCCGGACTCTCGTCACGCGGCATGAAGGCCCACTTCCGGCCCGCCGAGAAGCCCGCACCGCCGCGGCCCTTCAGGCCGGAGCCTTCGATCTGCTCGATGACCTCGTCGGGCGAAAGCTCGCACACCGCCCTGCGCGCGGCCGCGTAGCCGCCCGCGCGCTGGTAACCGGCGAGCGTCGCATAGGCATCGTCGGCGAGATGCTCGCTGAGGTAGTTGGTGACGAAGGGAGCGTTCCGCACCGGTGCCGCCCCTACTCGAGCGCGTCGAGAATGCCCTTCGCCGTTTCGGCGTCGAGATCCTCGTGGTAGTGCTCGTCGACCCGCATCATCGGCGCATACGCACAGGCACCGAGGCACTCCTCGTGGTCCAGCTGGATGCGTCCGTCGGCCGTGGCCGTGCCGGCCGCGATACCGAGGTGGGCCTCGAGCTGTCGAAGCAGGTCGCGGGCACCGCGCAGGGAACACGACAAGTTCGTGCACACCGCCACGTGGTGCTGTGCCTGGGGGGTGTCGTGGATCAGATTGTAGAAGCGCAACACCTCGAGCACCTGCACGGGCTGGAGGTCGAACAGATCCGCAACCTCGACCGCGGTTTCAGGAGCGACGTGCCCGAACTCGCTTTGGATCAGATGGAGGGCCGGCAGCAGGGCACCGCGCTTCTCGGGAAAACGCGTCATCAATTCGCTGACGGCGCTGCGTGTCGCATCGGAGATCACCAGTCGAGCCCACCCTTCATCCACTCGTAGAAGAGGCCGACTGCGAGCGGTACCGTGAACACGAGTATCGACGCAAAGCCGAACCATCCGAGCTCGCGAAAGACTACGCCCCACGGATAGAAATAGATCGCTTCGACGTCGAATAGAACGAACAGGATTGCAACGACGTAGAACTTCACCGCGATACGACGCCTCGGTGAAGTCACCGGCCGCTCGCCGCATTCGAACGGATCCTGCTTCGACGGAAATACACGTCGCGGCCCGACGCGCAGATGAATCCCGAGCACGATGGCGATCAGCACCAGGCTGATGGTGAGAATCACAAGGACACCGGTGTACTCGGCGAGCATCGCGCGTGCCTCCCGGATCCCGGGCACCGGACGCCGGTGCCCGGCCGAACTGCCCGATCCACCTACGAAATCCGGGCGGAAGGTACCGGCGCGGTCCGGGGGCGTCAAGAATTCGGAAGCCTGTCTACGCGATTGCGAGTGGTACATTCGCGGCATGCCGATCCCCGTCGGAGTTCTCGGCTCCGGAAGCTTTGGAACCTGCCTCGCGTTGCACTGCGCGCGCGAGCATCACGTCACGATCTGGTCGCGCAACGCGGAAATCGCGGATGCGATCAATCGCGAGCATCGCAACCCGCACTACCTGAGCGACATCCAGCTGCCCGAGAACATCTACGCGACCGGCGATCTGGAAGAGGCGTTGGCAGGCCGCGAGCTGGTGATCTGCGCGGTGCCGAGCCACGGCGTTCGCGATGTACTGCGCGACGCCTGTGACTTCTTTCCCGATCACGCGGTGCTGGTCTCGACGGTAAAGGGCATCGAGGCCGATACGTTGATGCGAATGGACCAGGTCTACGAAGACGTCTTCGATCCCGTTCATCACCCGCGGCTGGTCTTTCTCTCGGGCCCATCGTTCGCACACGAGGTCGCAGAGGGTCGGCCGACGGCGGTCACACTTGCCTGCCGCGAAGAGGCGTACGCGATTTCGGTTCAGGAATCGATCTCGTCGTCGAGTTTTCGCTGCTACTCCGCGACGGACGTGATCGGTGTCGAACTCGGAGGCGCGCTCAAGAACGTGATCGCCATCGCGGTAGGGATTTGCGACGGACTCGAGACCGGTCAGAACGCGCGTGCCGGGCTGATGACACGTGGGTTGCGCGAGATCACTCGGCTCGGCGTAGCGATGGGCGCCGACCCGATCACCTTCCTCGGGATGGCCGGGATGGGGGACCTCGTGCTCACTTGCACCGGCGACCTGTCGCGCAACCGAAGCGTCGGGGTCGAGCTCGGACGCGGCCGGAAACTCGAGGAAATCCTCGCTGGGATGAATGAGGTCGCCGAGGGCATCCGGACGACCAGTGCCGCGGTCGAGTTGGCCCGTCGACATGGAATCGAAATGCCGATCGCCGAGGCCGTCCAGGCCGTGCTCGCGGGTCAAATCGCACCCGAGGAATGTGGAAAACGCCTGATGATGCGGCAACTTAGACCGGAAAACGAATAGCGAACGCATTCGCATTAAAATTCTCTAAAGCTGCGAGACGGGTCGCGACGATAGGTTTCTTAGTTACGAAAATGAAAATCGTTTTCGTTTTGCTAAATTTAAATCTATGACTGCTGCAGCGGCACCCGACCTAGCTCCGGCTTCCAGCATCCCCGTCCCGGTCTCCGCATCCGCGCGACCGGGTGTTTCGCTGGCCTCGCTCGCGCCGGGCCACACGGCGCGTATCGTCGGCGTCGACGGGTCGTGCCCGGAGGGCGAGCGCCTGCTCGATCTCGGCTTCATTCCCGGAACCCCGGTCGAAATCCTGAAGCGCGCACCGCTCGGCGACCCGGTCGTCTACGGGCTGCGCGGATATCGCATCTGCCTGCGCGCCTCCGAGGCCAACCTCATCCGCGTGAGAACTGAATGAGCGAAGCGACGTTTCCCACGTCGCTTCGTCTGGGTCTGATCGGATCTCCAAACTCGGGAAAGACGACCCTCTTCAATGCCCTCACCGGGATGCGGGCGAAGGTCGGGAACTACCCCGGCGTCACCGTCGAACGCCGCGAAGGCCGCGTGATTCTCGATCGGCGCGATACGATCGTGATCGATCTGCCGGGCACCTACAGCCTGAACGCAATCAGCCCGGATGAAGACGTCGTCTGCGGAGTCATCGACGGCAAGATCGGCGAGGCTCCGAACGCACTCGCGGTCATCGCGGATGCCTGCACCCTCGAGCGTTCGCTGCTCGTCCTCGCGCAGGTGCTGCGCCACGACAAGCCGACCTGCCTCGTGCTCACGATGACCGACGAACTGCAGGCGCGAGGTGGTGCGCTCGACCTCCCGCGCCTCGAACGCGCGCTCGGAATCCCCGTGATCGGTGTCGTGGGACACAAAGGCATCGGCATGGGCGCACTGCGCCACCTGCTCGCGGACCCGGAGCACTGGAGCCGGCCGCAGATTCCGCCGCCCGAAAGCGCCGAAGATCGCGCGGGCTGGGTCGATTCGATCCTCGCGAACGTACTCACGCAACGGCCCGGCGTGAGCCGCAGCACCGAGGCGATCGATCGCATCATCCTGCACCCGGTCGCGGGCACGCTGCTCTTCGCGGCAGTCATGATCGCCTTCTTCCAGTTGATCTTCGCCTGGGCGACGCCTGCAATGGACTTGATCGACGGCGGAATCGGCTGGGCGGCAGGGCGCGTCCACGCCACGCTCCCGGTGGGCTTCCTCGCGGATTTCATCGCGGATGGCCTGATCGCGGGCGTTGGATCGGTCGTCATCTTCGTGCCTCAGATCGCGTTGCTCTTCACTTTGCTCTACCTGCTCGAGGACATCGGCTACATGGCGCGAGCGGCGTTCGTCGTCGACCGCTTGATGGGCAGCGTCGGGCTCGAGGGCCGCGCATTCGTGTCGCTGCTTTCCTCCTACGCGTGCGCCATCCCGGGCATCATGGCGACGCGCACACTTCCGTCGACACGCGACCGTCTGGTGACGATCCTCGTCGCACCGTTGATGACGTGTTCGGCCCGGCTGCCCGTTTACGCGTTGCTGATTGCCGCCTTCGTGCCCGCGCAGGCGGTCTGGGGACCGATCGGGCTCCAGGGGCTCGTACTGCTCGGGCTCTACGTTCTCGGTTCGGTCTCGGCACTGATCGTCGCGACGATCCTCACCCGCACACTGCTGAAGCGCGACTCATTGCCGTTCTACATGGAGCTGCCGCCGTATCGCATGCCCACCGCGCGGCTGCTCTTTAGCCAGGTCTGGGGCAGCGTGAGCGCATTCCTGCGCCGCGCCGGCACCATCATCCTGGCCGTCTCCATTGCGCTCTGGTTCCTGCTGACGTTCCCGGCCATCGAGCCGCCCGCGGGCGCCGATGCGACCGCGTCGAGCCGCCATGCGCTCGAACACAGCTACGCGGGACGCGCGGGACACGCCCTCGAGCCGCTCGTCGCGCCGCTGGGCTTCGACTGGAAGATCTCGGTCGGCCTGATCGGCAGCCTCGCAGCGCGCGAGGTGATCGTTGCGACGCTGGCGCAGATCTATGCGGCTTCGGACGAGGGAACGTCGTTGCGCGAGGCGATCCGCGCGGACATCGACCCGAATACCGGCCGGAAGGTCTTCACACCCGCCACGGTAGCGTCGCTGCTGGTGTTCTTCGTGTTCGCGCTGCAGTGCGTCTCGACGCTCGCAATCATCCGGCGCGAGACGAACTCCTGGCGCTGGCCCGCGTTCGCGTTCGGCTATCTGCTCGTGCTTGCGTACGGGGCGAGCTTTGCGACCTACCGAATCGTCCAACACCTCGACGCCGCGGCCTGAAACGCGACCCGGCGAATTGCGATAGCCTTTGCACGCGATGCCGATGCTCCGAAGACCACTCTCGACGAGCGCGTTCGCGATCCTCGCGGCGATGGCGGTCCTGGGCTCGGGGTGCGTCACCCGGACCGTTCGCAATACCTTCTTCGAAAATGCGACTACGCGCGTCGTTTTCGTCCAGGAGAAACGTGGCGGCGAAGCGATCGAGCAGGACTTCGCCCATCCGCTGCAGATCGCGCCGGTTCGGATGGCCCACATCCTCTCGCGCCTCGATGTACGAGTGGAGAACAAGAACTCGATCCAACGGATGCCCGCGATTCCCACCGAAGCGTTGTACGAGATCGCCGATCACCTCGCGAACGCATTCAGGCAAGCCGACTCGAACCAGCACATCGTTGTCTACTACAAACGCCGTAGCAAGCGCTTCGGCGTATTCGACCACAACTATCTGACCAGCTTCCTCGCATTCGCCGTCGAAGATTCGATGTACCTTCATCTCTCGAAGGTCGACTGGGAAATCCAGAAGACCGGCAGGCGCGAAAAGCTGCCGGAACCGCAGGTCGACGATGAGACGAATGCGTTCAAGGTCGTCGCATCGACCGGCATGATGGTCGCGAACCCGAACTCGGTCATGGTCGACTGGGAGCACTCGGTATTCAAGAAGCCCAGCCGAACCCACATTGCACCGGGCGGCAAGGTCGTGCGACGGACCATCCTGATGGAGGCCCCCGAAGAGACCGAGCCGGAAGCCAGCGAGGCGGTGGGCGAGAAGATCCCCGCGACCCTATCGGCAGCGACGCTGCGGGCCCTCGCCAACCTCGAGGACGAGCGCGCCAGCGGCGAAGTCACCGAAGCGGAATACAGCACTCGTCGACGCGGAATCCTCGCAGCCGACCCCGCATCGAAGTAGCGCGTGGGGCGGCGCGCCTCTCGAGCGACTCGCCGAGGGGTTTTCGGCCCATTCTTCGGCTCCGGTTGACGGCGGAATTCCACCCTCCTACCCTCGATTGCTCGGGTTCGACCGTATTTATTGGGCGATTTCCGGCATTTGCAGGCCCTCGGACCAGCCGTCTCAGGGATCCACACCCGAACTGCTAAGTGCCACTACGACGAGAGAAAATCATGGGCAAGACGCCCGATCGAAACGGTGATTCAACCCGTTCCGTGCACGCCGGCGAGCGCAATCACCACATCGGCGACTCCGTGACGACGCCGATCTTCCTGACCTCGACATTCTGGTTCAAGAATTCGGCCGAGCTATGCGCATTCCAGGAGGGCCGACTCGAGCGCGAGGAGTATGGCCGCTACGGGAATCCCACCTGGTCCGCCGTCGAGCGCAAACTATGCGAGCTCGAGGGTGGCGAGTCCGCGGTGCTGTTCGCCTCGGGAATGTGCGCCGCGACGACTTTGTTCCTCGCGCTGCTGCCGAAGGGTGCACACCTGATCGTCACGAGCGACTGCTATCGGCGCACGCGGCAATTCATCCGTGACTACCTCGTCAAACTCGATGTCGAAACCACCGTGATCGAGCCCGCCGACACCACGGCACTGGCCGCGGCGATCCGCGACGACACGTCGCTCTTCTTCACCGAATCGCCGACGAACCCCTACCTGCGCGTGATCGACATCGAGGAGGCGGTTCGCGTCTGCCACGCGCGCGGCGTCAAGGTCGTGATCGACTCGACCTTTGCGAGCCCGGTGAGTCAGCGGGCACTCGACGGCGGCGCCGACTATGTGATCCACAGCGCGACGAAGTTCCTCGGGGGACACAACGACCTGCTGGCGGGCTGTGCCATCGGCTCGGCCGAGGCCATCGCGCCCGTCCGCGAGGCCGTCGGCGTGCTCGGCGGCGTGCTCGATCCTCACGCCGCCTATCTGCTGCTGCGCGGCCTCAAGACACTGTCGCTGCGGGTCGAGCGCCACAACGACAACGCTCTGCGGATGGCACGCTGGCTCGAGGAGCAGGACGCCGTGCGCCGGGTCTGGTATCCGGGCCTCGAGAGCCACCCCGACCACCCGACCGCAGTCAAGCTGATGCGGGGCTTCGGCGGCGTCGTGACCTTCGAGCTCGAGACCGACCTCGAGGGCGCGATGCGCTTCGTCGATGCCTGTCGGATTCCCTACATCGCGCCGAGCCTGGGCGGGGTCGAGTCACTGATCGAGATGCCCGTCACGATGTCGTTCTGGGACGTGCCGCGCGACGAGCGCATGAAGCTAGGAATCACCGACTCGCTGATCCGCTACTCCTGCGGGATCGAGGATTGCGACGACCTGATCGCGGACGTCGAACAGGCGCTGCGGGCCATATAGCGTTCGAAGCGCGCTGCTTCGCACCGCACTCCGAACGACCACACCCCTTTGCTCGTCGCCATACCCGCCGGGATCGCTCACGCGTCAGAGCAGAAGGCCGAAGCGCGCTGCTTCGCACCGCACTCCGAACGACCACACCCCTTTGCTCGTCGCCATATCCGCCGGGATCGCTCACGCGTCAGAGCAGACGATCTGCGCCTGGGCGGCTCTCCATCGCGAGCAGACGGGCCTTGAGCGTGAGCCCGCCGCCGTAGCCCCCGAGCTTGCCGTCCGAGTTGATCACGCGGTGGCAGGGAACCACGAGAGAAACCGGGTTCGAGCCGTTCGCGGCGCCCACTGCGCGCACGGCCTTCGGGCGACCGATCGCCTTCGCAATGTCGCGGTAGCTGCGCCGCTCACCGAACGGGATTTCCTGGAGCTCGTCCCAGACACGCCGCTGGAACTCGGTTCCACGCAAGTCGAGAGGCAGATCGAAGTCCGTCCGGTCGCCGGCCAGGTATTCGAGAAGCTGCTCGACGACCGTACGGTTCCGGTCGATCTGCTCGACGCATTGTGTGTCGGGGAAGTGGTGGTGAAGCCAGCCGCGCAGGCCACAGCCACTTGCGTTCGGCAGCTCGATGTACGCGAGTCCCTTGTCCGTGGAACCAACGCGAAGTTGACCGATCGGGGTGTCGATGCGCGTGATCTCGACCGTCTGCATGCGGCGCACAACATAACACGCCGACCGGAACACGTTGGCGAAATCCGGACCCGATTGTCGAAAGTTTGCCTGTGAATTCGGTTCAGGAGTCGTTGAGGTCGAGTCGCTTCATCATCTTCTGGAGCGACTGACGCGGAATTCCGAGGCGTTCCGCCGCACGCGTCTTGCTGCCGGTCTCGGCGAGCGCAGACAGGATCATGTTGCGCTTCAACGCGTCCACCGCTTCCGACAGCGCGATATCGCCCGCGAACGCTTCGGGAGAGACGTTCATCGCAGGCATCGCACCGCGGATGTGCTCTGACAACATGTCGACGCTGATCGCCGACTCGTTGCCCGCGAGAGCGACCGTCCGCTCGATCTCGTTCTCGAGCTCTCGCACGTTGCCACTCCACTCGTGGGCAACCAGACGATCGATCGCCGCGTTCGTGAATCCCTGGATCTTGCGCCCCATCTTGCCGTTCGCGATGTCGAGGAAGTGGTGCGCGAGCAGCGGGATATCGGTCTTGCGCTCGCGCAACGGCGGCAGGCCGATCTCCACCACCCGCAGTCGGTAGTAGAGATCCTCCCGGAAACGGCCCTCTTCGACGTCCTTGCGCAGGTCGCGGTTGGTCGCGGCGATCACGCGTACGTCCACGGTTCGGGTCTTGGACGAACCCAGCGGACGGATCTCGCCGTCCTGCAACACCCGCAGCAGGCGGACCTGCATACCGGGGTGCATCTCGGCGACTTCGTCCAGGAAGATCGTGCCGCGATCCGCCACCTCGAACAGGCCCTTTTTGTCCGCGTGTGCGCCCGTAAACGCCCCACGCATGTGACCGAACAACTCACTTTCGAGCAGCGTGTCGGGCAGGGCAGCGCAGTTTTGAGCCACGAAGCGCGCGCCCTTGCGGCGGCCGCTGTAGTGGATCGCGCGTGCGACGAGGTCTTTGCCGGTACCCGTCTCACCGACGATCAGCACCGTCGCGTCGGTTTCGGAGACCTTCTCCATCACGTCGAAGACCCGGTCCATCGCGCGGCTGGTCGCGATGATCTTGTCGAATCCGTAACGGCGTTCGACCTCGCGCCGCAGGTAGAGATTTTCGGCTCGAAGACGCTCGTTCGCGTCCGCGAGCGCGGCGGCGAGTTGCGTGTTTTCCGTCGCCAACTCGTAGGCCTCGAGCGCGCGCCGGACGTTGAGCCGCACCTCGTCGGGCTCCCACGGCTTCGTGATGAAGCGGTAGATGCGGCCTTCGTTGATCGCGCGAGACATCGAACGGATGTCCGCGTAACCCGTGAGCAGCATTCGGATCGCTTGCGGCGAGACTTCGATGGCTTTCTCGAGAAACTCGACACCGCTCATCGAAGGCAGAACCTGATCCGAGATGATCAGCGCGATGTTCTCACCTTCGAGGATCGCGAGTCCCGCTTCGCCGCTCTCGGCGGTGTGGACGCGGTAGTCGGATCCGAGAGTCAGCTCGAGCGACTCGAGGATCGCGGGTTCGTCGTCGACGATCAGGATGCCGTACGACCGTGCACCCGCGTCCGGACGCGCAGCCTTGATGGCACTGGCGTCGGTCACGAAGCGAAGTTCAAAGAGAGATCCACACCCGGATTGTAGCGCGGGCGCTTGAAACGGTTGCGGGTCCGACGAAGCAGAGCTTCGCCGGACCCGCCAATGCCGAAGCGCTCAGCGACGTGCGCGCTTCTTTGCCGTCGTCCGACTTGCCGTCTTCTTCCGGGCCGTTGTGCGTCCAGTCTTCTTGCTAGCCGGCTTCTTCTTTGCGGCCGGCTTGCGTCGTGCGGCTGTGCGGGCGCGCGACGTCGTCTTGCGCTTGGCCGGCTTCTTGCGCGCCGTCGACCGCTTCATCTTCACCTTGGCGACGTGACCCTTCTTGTCGATGAAGTAGAGGAAACCCTCCTCCCGGTCGATGCCGAGGCGGACGACCTTCTCGCGTCCCTTCACCACCTTGCCACCGCCACGCGCCATGCGTGCGCGACTCACATCTCCTCGTTTGTCGAGGAAATACAACCAACCCTTTTCCCGTCGGATTCCCGTCTTTTCGACGACTGTGGCCATAAAGCTTCTCCCAAATAGTACGAGTCGTTTTCCGCGCGAGGGGAGAGGAGGCGCGGATGCGGAGGCCTGTTTGGAGGAGGCTGCGCGGGGCGAGGGGTCGCCCACCGGCGGCAATGATCGGACCACCATTTCCCGGTGTCAATGCTTAATCGGGCATTTAAGTGCCGAAATTGCGAGTTTCTGGCGATTCTCCGTCGAGCAGGGCTTCCACACCGTCGAGGATTTCCACCTCGACTCGACGATTCTCGAGGCGGTTGATCTCCTGGACGCCCGTCGGGCTCGTCACATTGACTTCGGTCAGGAAGCCTCCGATGACGTCGATTCCGACGAAGAAGAAGCCGTCGCGACGCAGGGCAGGGCGCAGCGTGTCGATGATCCGGCGGTCGGTATCGTCGAGCTCGGCCTTGGCGGGACGCCCGCCGACGTGGAGATTTGACCTCACTTCGTGGTCCGGTGGAACCCGCAGCACGGCGCCGATCGGATCTCCGTCGAGCAACAGAATGCGTTTGTCGCCGCGCCGCACCTCCGGCAGGTAACGCTGCGCCATCACCCAGCGGGTCTCGAATCCGGTCGACTGCTCCAGGATCGAGTTCAAATTCCGGTCGTCGCGGCGCAACAGAAAGATGCCTTCGCCGCCCTTGCCGTCGAGCGGCTTCAGGATCATCTCACCGCCCAGCTTGTCCATGAAATCCAGTAGTTGCGGGATTTTTCGCGCCACCGTCGTCTCGGCCATCAGCTCCTGGAAGTGCAGCGTGTAGAGCTTTTCGTTGGCAGCCAGGACGGACTGCGGCCGATTCAGCACGCGACAGCGACGGCAGAGTGCGAGGATCTGGGTGGCGGTGATGTAGTCCGAATCGACCGGTGGATCCTTGCGCTGGAAGATCACGTCGAATTCGTCGTCGAGCGCAACGAAACGGGCGGGCCCGGTCTCCGCATGCGCGCCTTGCTCGCGTTGCAGTGTCACTGGAAATACGCTGGCAACCGCGCGACCGGCCTCGACCCCGAGGTCCGCAGGGTCGATGAAGAAGACCCGGTGGCCGCGCTGTTGGGCCTCGAGCATCAGCACGAAGGTGGTGTCCGCTTCGATATCGATCGATTCGAGCGGGTCCATCACGAAGCCCATTGATCGTAGGTACTGCGTCATCAAGAATTCTCCATGCCGAGCCGAAGCGGTAGCGCAATGAGGTCCGACTCGGCTAGGGTCGGGTAACCTCCGGAGTCTGAATGACTTTTTTCAGATCGAGAGGGTTCAGGATCCTGCTCGCGGCCGCCTTCCTGAGCGCCGTGGTGGGCCTCGCCGGAGCCTTCCTCTTCTACCGCTCGCTGGTCGCGGACCTGCCCGACTTGCGGGACGTGCGGGATTACGCGCCCGCGCTCACGAGTCGGGTGTTCGACCGCGACGGGCGACCGATCGGCGAGTACTACGTCGAGCGACGCACCTTGGTCCCAATGGAGGAGATCCCGGACCACGTCGTTCAGGCCTTCATCGCGAGCGAAGACAGCGCCTTCTTCGAGCACGCGGGGATCGACTACGTCTCGATCCTGCGCGCGGCCTGGGTCAACCTGGCCGCAGGCGGCGAAACACGCCAGGGCGCGAGCACGATCACCCAGCAGATGGTGAAGGGTCTGCTGCTGACCCCGGAGCGGACCTACAAGCGGAAGATCCGCGAGATGATCCTCGCACGGCGGATCGAACAGACCTTTTCCAAACAAGAAATCCTCTACCTCTACCTGAACCAGATCTACTTCGGCCACGGCGCCTATGGGGTTGGCGAAGCCGCGCGGACCTACTTCGACAAGACCGTCGGCGAACTCGATGTCTCCGAGGCCGCGTTGTTGGCCGGGCTCCCGAAGGCTCCGTCCCGTTACTCACCGATGACGCACCCCGAGGCCGCCGAGACGCGGCGTCAGTACGTACTCGAGCGCATGTTGGCCGACGACATGATCGATCGGGCCAGTTACGACGCCGCAGCCGAGACGCCGCCGATCCTCAGCGAGTCGCGTGATTTCGCCGACGCGGGCGCAGCGGGCTACTTCACCGAAGAGGTTCGGCGCGCGTTGTACGAAGAGTTCGGCAGCGACCTCGTGCTGCGGGGCGGCCTCACGATCGAGACCACCCTCGACCTCGAACTCCAGGAGGCCGCCGTCGCCTCGATACGGAAGGGCATCCTCGCGCTCGATCGCCGCCAGGGCTATCGCGGCCCGTTGCGCCGAGTGGACCCAGCGAAGGTCGAGGCCGAAGCCGCACGACTGGCCGAGACGAACGGGCTCGACGCGCAGACCGAAGACTCGATCGGCGAGGGAACGCTCGCTCCCGACTCCATCCAGGATGAGCCGCTCGCCCCCGACACCCTCTACGAAGGCGTCGTTACGAGCGTTACACCGAGCAGCAAGAGCGCGCGCGTGAAATTCGCTCCCGACGTCGAAGCGGAGGTAAGACTCTCGGACGCGAGCTGGGCCCGTGAGCCCGATCTCAAATCCAGCCCACGCCGCGTGCGCGCGATCGAGAAGATCTTCGCGGTGGGAGACGTCGCGAAATTCGAGCGGCATCGGCCAAAGGAAGACGAAGCGCCCGCAGAGCCCGGCGACCCGCTGCGCGTAGACCTCTTCCAGGCGCCCGTCGCACAGAGCGCGTTGCTCTCGATCGAAACCGCGAGCGATGAAGTCCTCGCGATGGTGGGAGGCTACGACTTCGCCGAGAGCGAATTCAACCGCGTCACGCAGGCGCGCCGCCAGCCGGGATCGGCCTTCAAGCCCCTAATCTACTCGGCGGCGTTGATGAACGGCTACACGCCCGCATCGATCCTGTACGACCGGCCGGTGGTCTACGTCGACGAGGAATCCGGCTTCATCTGGCGTCCGAAGAACTACAAGGGGAAGTTCCTCGGCCCGATCACGATGCGTTCCGCGCTCGCGCGGTCGGTCAACAACGCGACCGTGCACTTGTTCCGCGATGTCGGCGTCGACGTCGTGATCGACTACGTGCGGATGCTCGGCATCGAATCGCCGCTCAACCGCGACCTGTCGCTCGCGCTCGGCACGAGCCCCTTGTCGCTCTTCGAACTCACGCGCGCGTACGCGGTGTACGCGAACGGCGGCCGGCGCAGTGCGCCGATCTTCATCCGCAAGGTGACGGATCGACACGGAGAAGTGTTGCTCGAAGGCTTGCCGCTCGGCGGCATGGTTCCCCCCACGCCCGACGCACCGGAAGATCCCGAGCTCGACGTACCGATCAACGTCGCAGCAGGCTTGGACGCCGATGCGCCCGTCGACGCGATGACCGACGACCCCGACCGACTGATCTCCCCCGAACTCGCCTACCTGTCGACTTCGCTGTTGCGCGCGGTCGTCGAAGACCTGCATGGCACCGGGCGCACGCTCCGCGTGCTCAACCGCCCGCTCGCAGGCAAGACCGGGACCACCAACGAACAGGCCGACGCCTGGTTCGTGGGTTACTCACCCGACATCACCACCGGTGTCTGGGTCGGCCACGACGAAACCAACCTGCTCGGCTACAAGGAAACCGGCGGACGCGCAGCCGCGCCGATCTGGATCGACTACATGCGCGAGGCGCTGAAGGACCGCCGCATCCGCGACTTCGACGTCCCCGACCCGATCGTATTCGCGCGCATCGACCGCAAGACGGGCCTGCTCGCGAGCCCCGACAGCCGCGGCGTCGTCTTCGAAGCCTTCCTGCCCGGCACCGCCCCGACCAAGAGCGCGGAAGTCGAGCGCGTCAACCAGGAAGGACGGCGGGCGCTACGCATGGACGACTTCTGAACGTTTCGTTCCAGGCGTGGGTCGCTTGAACACGCGCGAGTAGTGGGGGTGCTGCTGGTCGCGGCCACTGAGTAGGGGGCGTGGAGGATTCAAAGTGCGGCCGCGGATTCCCTAGGACCCGAAGCGCGCGAAGCACTTCGCCGCGCGCCGCCCCACCTCCGCCAGCCCCACCGCAAAGAAATGATCCGCGTCATCGATCACGTCGATGCTCGCACGCGGCAGTTCGGCCGCGATGCGTTCGAGCTCGGCCGCGGGCGCGATCGCGTCGCGGTCGCCGGCCAGCAAGGTGACGCGACCCGGAAATTCGCTCAGCAGATCGACGTCCAACATCGCTGCGGGCGGCGCGACGAGCAGTAACGCGCGCACGCGCGGCTCCGACACCGCGCTCCGCACCGCCGCGAGGGCGCCGAAGGAATAACCCGCAGCCACCATCACGCCCGAAACGGTTTCGCCCAGGTGCGTCAGCGCGGCGCGGTAGTCCGCGTCCGCGTCCGCGAACTCCGAACTCGCCATACCTCCGCTTCCCCCGACTCCCCGCCAGTTGAATCGCAGCGAGGCCAGCCCCGTTGCGCGAGCCGCGTAGGCGATTTCGTGCACGACGGGAGAATCCATGCTGCCCCCGTAGGCGGGATGCGGCGCCGCCACCACGGCCCCGACCGCGTCATCGCCCTCGCCGGAGATCAAAACCCCCTCGAGCACCCGCTCCTCGCCCTCGACCGGAATCACTACGCTGCGTTCTTCGCGCTTGTGGATGGCTCGACCTCCCGGGCAACGGCCCTGTACGGCGGCTAATCTCGGCCGCATGACGCATTCACGCAAGCAAGACTGTTCCTACAGGCGAAACCGCAGACAGAACCAGGTCGGACGATGAGCGGCGACCACGACGACGATCTCCAACGCGGCTGGCCCGTGAACGTTTCGAGCGAGCGCGTCGAGCTGCCGAACGGCAAGACGCTGTTGCTCGACGTGGTGCGCCACCCGGGCGCATCCGCCGTCGTGCCCTTCATCTCCGACGACGAGGTGCTGCTGATCCGCCAGTTCCGCCACGCCTGCGGCGGCACCATCTTCGAGGTGCCGGCCGGCAAGATCGACCCGGGCGAGACCCCGGAAGTCTGCGCGGTGCGGGAACTCGAGGAAGAGGCCGGGCAGCGCGCGGGCCGACTCGAGGCACTCGGCCCGATCTGGACCTCACCGGGTTTCACCGACGAGCGGATCTGGCTCTTCGCGGGCCACGAGCTCGAAGCCGTCGAGCATCGGCGCGAAGACGATGAGGTCATCGAGCTCGTCCCGATGCGGCTCCACGACGCGATCGAAATGGTCTGGAGCGGTGCCATTCACGATGCCAAGAGCGCGCTCGCGCTGCTGCAGGCCGCCCATCAGCTGGGCCGCCTCTGATGGGCGCGGGCCTCGGCCGGTTCCGATGAAGCTCGGCGTCGCATTCGCCTGGCACACGCATCCGTGGCAGGAACTGCTCGCGCTCGTGCAGCGAGCCGAAGAACTCGGCTTCGCGGCGGCCTTCGTCGACGGCGACGTCTCGATGCTCGCCTCGACGAGCGAACGCGACGTGCTGCACGGCTGGACCGTCGCAATGGCACTGCTCGCCCGCACCGAGCGGATTCAGATCGGCTCGATTCGCCTGGTCCACCACTGGAATGCCGCACAGCTCGCACAGGCCGTCGCGACCGCGGAGCTCCTGACCCCCGGCCGTCTGCGCTGTGTGATCGCGGCCGGTGACCGGCCCAACGATGCGAACTTCGGCCTTCCAAATCTGCCCATCGGCGAGCGAATCCGCCTGCTCGACGAGACCCTCGAGGCCGTGCAGTGCCTCTGGAGCGGCGAGAGTGTGACGCGGTCGGGTCGCTACGTGCAGCTCGAGCGCGCTCGCGTGCGCCCGATCCCACCCGGCGGTGCGATTCCGATCGCAATTGCGGCCCGCAGGCCGCGGATGTTGCAGCGCGTCGCCCGCTACGCACAGATCTGGGAGGTCAATCTACCCCCGATCGCAGCCCGCGTGTCGGCGGCCGCTGCGACACTCGCCGAGGCCTGCCGCGAGCGGGGGCGCGACCCCGACGAGATCCGGCGCTCGCTGTGGATCTTCACGCGCCTCGATCCGGCCGGCGATGTCTCGGCCGCCCTGCCTGAATTCCGGCGACTGAACCCCTGGTTCGACGAATTTCCGGATGACGAGGTCAGCGCCGGCCTGGTCGTCGGCAGCCCGGCCGATTGCCGTCGGCGCCTCTCCGAGCTCGCCACCGAGCTGTCGCTCGAACTTCCGGTCGTCGATCTCTCCGGCCTCGACGCGGCGCGCGCACGGCACCTCATGGAAGCCGTCGCCCCCTCGAATTCTGACGTTGACGCGCACACTTAGACTGCTTACGCTGTCCAAGCTCCGTGGGATCTCGCGCCCGTCCCGCCGGCCTTTGGGAAGCAAGCGACAACGCAGAAAGCTCCGGACCATCACCGTGGCGTCCGGCAACTTCGGCGCGGTCGCTGCCGCCACAAAGGAGAGGTGTACGTGCACGGACGTGGATACCAGACATCGAGCTTCGGCCCAGCGCTGACGCCGCCGATCGTGCAGTACCTGATGATCGCCAACCTGGTGGTCTTCGCGCTCCAGATCGCGGTTCCACAGATTTCCGAATTCGGTCCGGTTCGTCCTTACTACATGTGGCAGGCCGGGCACCTCTGGGAGCCGTTCAGCTACATGTGGCTGCACGCGGGCCTGGGCCACCTCGCGATGAACATGTTCGCGTTGTGGATGTTCGGTTCACCGCTCGCGTTGGCCTGGGGCCCGCGGAAATTTCTGAACTTCTATCTGTTCTGCGGAATCGGTGCGGGCTTCGTGATCGCGAGCTGGCCGTATCTGATCATGAACCTGAGCCCCCAGGCACTGCTGATCCCCACGGTGGGGGCTTCGGGCGCAATCTACGGCGTGCTGCTCGCCTACTCCCTCACCTGGCCCGACCGCGTGATCGCGCTGATCTTCCCGCCCATCACCTTTCGCGCCATCTGGCTGATCCCCGGCCTCTTCGTCATGACGCTGATGTTCGGCGGCGGCGGCATCAGCCACATCGGCCACCTCGGCGGCGTGTTGATGGGCTGGATCTACCTTCGGCGCAAGGGACATTCGGGCGCGCAGGCGTTGTCGCTCGGCCATCTGAAGTACCGCTGGAAACGCTACCGCATGCGGCAGAAGCTACGAGCCGTTCATTACGAGGAGCACGAAGCGCGTCGCCGCCGCGGCGGTGGCGACGACGACGACAGAGTGCACTGATGCCATGGCGTCCCCCCCGCCTGAATTCGAACTCAGCCCCAGCCTCGGCGACGACCTCGCCCGGGTAGCGCGGCAATTGTCCGCGGCGGGGCATGTCGTCGCGCTGACGGGCGCGGGCCTGTCAGTCGAGAGCGGCATCCCCCCGTTCCGCGGGCCCGGCGGGTTGTGGACGAAGTACGGTGAGCCGCCGATGGACGGCTACCAGCGCTTCCTCGAGGATCCGGCCGCGGCCTGGCGCGAACGTCTTTCACCGCGCGCCGAATGGGCACTCGCGCTGCGCGACACGCTGGCCGCCGCCGAACCGAACGCGGGCCATCGCGCGCTCGCCGAATTCGAACGAATCGGCTTGCTCGGCTGTTTGATCACGCAGAACATCGACGACCTCCACGCGCAGGCGGGCAGCAGCAACCTGCTCGAAATACACGGCAATCACCGCTTGCTGCGTTGCCTCGAATGCGTCCGGCGCTTCGAGCCCGACGTCATCGCGATCGACCCCGACGATCTGCCACCGCGCTGCCCCGACTGCGGCGGCCCTGTGAAGGGCGACACCGTCCAGTTCGGCGAACCGATCCCGCACGACGTGCTTCGCCAATGCTACTCCGAGGTCGAACGCTCGGACTGCATGCTCGTCATCGGAACCTCCGCGACCGTGTATCCCGCTGCGGACTTTCCCATGGAGGTGCTGCGCCGCGGCGGCTGTGTCATCGAGGTCAACCCGACGGATACCGATTTCACCGCCAGTGCGACGGAGTCGCTGCGAGGGCCGGCCGGGGCGCTGCTGTCGCGCTTGCTCGACCTCGCGAAGAGCGAAGCGGGGGCCGCGGCATGACGTTTCGGCGCAATGACGAAGAAGAGTTCTCGGACAGCGGATTGTCGGGATTCATTCGCAGCTTGCTGGCCGGTATCCCGTGGAGCGAGCACGCCGAGGGGGTCGAGGAGCTGCACTTCGAAGCACCGGGCCGCCGCATGGTGCGCCTCCTCAATGCGAACGGTCGCACGCGCGTCATCGGCGAGGAACGCTCGGACATCGAGGTCGTGGTCTCGAAGACGGCTCGCGCCGAATCCTCGGAGGCCGCCAAACGTCTGCTGGAAGCAATTCAGCTGACCAGTCGAGACGTCGAGAACCGGCTCGAACTCGAAGTCGAAATCCCGCGCCGCTGGAATCGCCGCGGCTGTGCAAACGTCGAGATCCGCATTCCAAAAGAGATGCAGATCGATATCGCGTCGATCAATGGCCGAATCGAGGTCGAAGGCCTGCGCGCAGGCATCCGCGCGCGTTCGAGCAACGGTTCGGCCTGTATCCGTGACATCATCGGGAACATCGATGTCATCACCTCCAATGCCAAGGTCTGCTGCTCGGGAACCTGCGGCGCGCTGACCGCGCGCTCGAGCAATGGCAAGATCGAAATCGAGGAGCACCGTGGTTCGATCGATGCATCGACCTCCAACGGCCTGATTCGCGCCTCCCTCGAAGAGCTCGGCAAGCGCGGCGTCCAGCTCGCGACGAGTAACGGCCGCATCGTGCTCGAGCTTCCGGAAGAAGTCGATGCCGACGTCGACATCCGCATCGACAACGGCATCATCCGCAGCGATCGCACACTGGAACCCGCGAACCGCGAATCGACGGGCCGGCTGTCGGGCCGGCTCGGCAGCGGCGGGACGCAAGTCAAGCTGCGCACGTCGAACGGCTCGATCTCTCTGCGCTGAAACGACACCGGCGCGTGGACGGTCAACGCGCTCCGACGCGGCGGGTAAGCTCGCTGCCGCGGTTGTCGAAGGACACTCCCGTCGGCGCGATCTCCGTCACGACCAACGGCCCGATGCTCTCGCCCTCACGCAACGCGACGATTTCGTCGCGTCCCTCGAACTCCACGTATGCGGTGCGCCGGGACGGGTCGGGATGCCAGACGGTACGGGACACGTAGACCTTGGGCGGTGGCGGCAGCGAAGGCCGCGGCGGCGACTTTCGCGCGAACGAGAGCGGAGGCTCCGGCTCGGCTTTGGCCTTGGGTTCGGCCTTGGGTTCAGCCTTGGCTTCGGGTTCGGATTTCGGCGCGGTACTCGGCGCTGACGTCGGGACCGGTTCCGGTGCGGGGCGCGCCACCGCCACTTCGACCGGCGCGGGCGTCGGCTGTGACTTCGGTGCAGGTGCGGGCGGAGTCGCTGCAACGCGCGCAGCCGCGATCGACTCGGGCGACTTGCCCGCCGACTTCGCCGCAGCCTGGAGTTCTTCCAGCCGGGAGAGGTCGATCGTCGGAAATTCGCCGGAAGGCGGCGTCGCCGATGACCCTCCGGGTTGCTGCTGTCCGGTCAACCCGGGCGACCTTAGCGAGGCAATGTTTGCGGGTGTCCGTCGAGTCCCGAGAGGCGACGCAGGCGACGGCTGGGAACGTTCGACGACCGCTACCTCGGGTATGGGGGCTTCGGGCGGTAGCTCGCGGGCAACGTTCGGTCCAGGGCGCGATTGGCGAGCCTGACTCGTGCGCCGACTCGCGGCCACCCTCTTCGCTTTGGCGCGGTCGGACGCCGCGCGTCCGGGTACCGCGGGAGTTTCAGGCTCCGCAGGAATCGCGGCGACCTCCGCCGGCGCCGACTCGGCACTGCCCCGACCCCACTGGATCGCCGCGAAGGTCGCGACTCCCACCACGATGATGCCGATCCCAATTCCCGCGAAAATCGGCCAGCGGCGCGACGTGGCAGCCTGCGGCGCCGGGACCGAGGCCACACCCGCGACCGCTTCCCCGAGCGGGCGATCGCTTCGCGTACTCTTTTCCTGCTCCAGTCGGCGCAGGGCTTTCAGGATGGTGCTCATTCGGACTCCGCTAGAGAGGTTGCCAACGCTGGGGGGGCGTCTCTTCGGCTTCTTCGGACTTGGGGATCGCATCGGCCGCAACCGGCGGCAGCGACGACGACGACGGCTGCACCTCCACCGGGCGGTAGAGTCCCGGCGCCATGCGCGCGATCGCCTGTGTGACGCCGAACTCGCGCCACGCGAGTGCCGCGACGGCAATGGCGGCGAGCAGAAGCGTGACGGTCAGCGCGCCGCGAAAGAAGCGCCGCCGAATCGAGCGTTCTCCGGGTGTCTGCAGGATCTCTTGCGCCGCCCGGCGTACCAGCTTGCCGTCCACTGTCTTCGTTCCGGCGGCGTAACCTGCCAGCAGGCTGCGATCCGCCAGGACGTTCAGGAGCCGAGGGACGCCGCCGGTCCGGCGGCACAGCTCGCGCATCGCCTTGGCGTCGAAGATCTCACAGTCTCCGCCGGCGGCGATCCGGAGCCGATGGCGGACATACTCCGTCACCTCTTCCGAGGCCAGAGGGGACAACGCCCAACGCACACTGATGCGCTGCCGGAGCTGCCGCAGCTCGTTCGAATCGAGCATCTCGTCGAGCTCGGGCTGCCCGAATAGCAGGATCTGAATCAGCTTCGACGTCGATGTCTCGAGGTTGGACAACAGCCGGACCTCTTCGAGCGTCGATGGCTGAAGATTCTGGGCCTCGTCGATGATCAGCAGCACGCGCCGATCCGCCCGTTTGCGTTCGAGCAAGAACGCATTCAACTGATCGGATAGCTCGGCGCGCGACCGGCCCGCGGTCGCGAGACCGAATTCGACATTGATCGCGCGCAGCAATTCCTCGCCGGACAAGGATGGATTGAAGATGTACGCCACTTCGGTGTCCGACCCGAGACGCTGCAATAGCGTCCGGCACAGTGTCGTCTTGCCGGTACCAACCTCACCCGTGACGGCGATGAAGCCCTCCCCCTGCTCGACTCCGTACAACACATGGGCGAGCGCCTCGCGGTGTGGAGCCGCGAGATACAGAAAGTGCGGGTCGGGAGTGAGTGAGAAGGGCTTCTCGCGAAGCCCGTAAAACGCGGTATACATCCTCAGCGAGCCACCCACAGGAGTCTAACCCATTGATTCCGAATGCGGTTCCCTCGCGGCGTGAGGCCGGTCGCAGCGCCGGCCCGGGGCCCGTGGTGCTCGGAGCGGACGTCGGAGCCAGCCTGACCAAGATCGCGGTCCGCAGCTCCGAAGCTGCACTCGATTTGCACTGCGTGTCCGACACTGCGCCCGATGTCTTGTCGGCCCACATCGCGTCCTTTGCTCCCACGCGCGTCGGCCTGACCGGCGGCGGCGGCGCACTGCTCGCCGTCACACTCGGCGGCGAGGTGCCGGTATTCGGCGAATTCGATGCCTGGGGAGCGGGCGCGCAGGTACTCCTCGAGCGATCGGGTGGCGATCGCCCCGAGCGCTTCCTGCTGGTATCGGTCGGAACGGGAACTTCCGCGATGCTGGTGGAAGCCGGCGGCACGACCCGCGTCGGCGGAACCGCACTCGGGGGCGGGACCGTTGCGGGCCTCGGAGCGGCATTGTTCGGCACATCGGAATTCGACGCCATCATCGAGCAGGCGCAACGCGGCAATCGTTGGAACGTCGATCTGCCGGTCTCGGACGTCTACCCGGGCGGCCACACTGCGCTGACGTCGAAGATCAACGCGGCCTCGTTCGCGAAATTGGCGAAGGATCCGAAATCCCAGGATCCGAGCGATCTCGCGGGCGCGCTGATCGCCTTGGTGGGCGAGAACGTCGGCCTGATCTGTGCCGGGCTCGCGAAGGCCGCGGGCGTCGAGCAGATCGTCTACGGCGGCACCACGCTGCGCAACAACCCCGTGATCGTGCAGCTCCTGCGCGGGACCGCGGCGATCCACGGCTGCGAAGCGATCTTTCTCACAGACGGCGAGTACACCGGCGCGGTCGGCGCGCTGGAACTCGCGCGCAGCTAGGAAGTTCGAACGCGGCGACGCGGAGGCACTGGTCGCGAAGCGATTGCTGCGCAGCAGCGAGCGTGACCCGAGCATCGGATCATGGGAGGACGCGGAAGCCACGGCCGCTACGCGGCCCAACACGCGGCTAGCCGGTGGGTGTGGAGGGGTCGCGCAACGCGGGCTCGGTCGCCTGATCCTCCTCGGGGCGGTTCAGGCTCCGCACTGCGCGTTGGGTGCGAGCGATCGCCGCGCGCTGGACGCGAAGTTCTTCGGCCTGGGCTTCGACCTGCCGCTCGAGGCGCTCGCGCGCTTCGTTGGATTCGTCGAGCCGCGCTTCCATGTGTGCGAAGCGGCGCTCGAATTCCTGAAGGAGGTGAGCGACGCTCGAGTCCGTGTCGGCCCCGACCACGGCTGTGCCGATTCCGAGCTGGGTGGGGGCTTCCGAATCCATGTGGCTGGTCGGGAGATCCTGGTTGTCCATGCTCATCGCGTCCTCTTTCTGGTCAGATTGGTCGAACGGTCCGGGCTTTGCATCAGTCGCAACGCCCGCAGATTCGATCGGCTTGTTCTCGTCGTCATGGGCATCACCGACGCCGAATTCAAAATCTTCGTCGGGTGAGGACCCCTCGTGGAAATTCACATCCATGGCGAAACCACCCTCGGGAATGCGTCCTTCGTGGCTCGCCTGGTCGGCCGCGGCGTCTTCGTCGGCTTCACCCGCCAGCGCCGAAAAATCGATTCCGTCCGGCTTCGACCCGCGCGAGCGGATCACGAGAGCCACGAGCACGAGCAGCATCAGCACGCTCGCGGCGATCACGCCGACCCATTTCAAATCGAAGGGCGCGGCTTCGTCGCCGGCTTCCACGTGAATCTTGCCGGCCGCATTCGCAGGCTCGCGCGCGGAGGGGACTTCCGGAATCACGGGCCGCGCATTCGCTTCGATCGGTTCCGCCTCTCCCATGAGGTCGGCCATGTCGATGACTGCGATCGGGGCAGCGCTTTCGGCTGCCTCGTCTGCGAGTTCTTCCGTCCCGTCGACAGCGGACTCCGCGGCCAGATCCCCGACGACGGCTTGGGCTTCCGCGTCGGCCGCTTCGGTCTCGACCACGGCTTCCGTAACGATTTCTTCGATTTCGCCGATCGCCTCGGCCTGAGCCGGGGTCTCTTCGATTGCGAGATCGGGAACCTCTATGAGAGGCTCCGAAGCGACTTCAGGCTCGGGCACGATCTCCACAGGCTGTGCTTCGGGCTCGGCGACGACGACTTCATCGGGTTGTGCGGCGGTCGGTTCGGGCTGCGCCTCGGACTCGGCCGCCTGTGGCTTCACTTCCGCGACCTCGGCCTGCGGTGCAGGTTTGGCTCCCGGAATCATCAGATCGAGGACGACGCGCGGCGGATCCGTGAGGATCATTTCGCGGATCGGTAACCCCGCGTGACGGGTCATGATGTGGGCGACCGCGCGGCCGCTTCCGGCATCGACGTTGATCGACTCCACGCCCTCACTCTTCGAAACGATGTTGCGAGTGCGGGAAGCGGCGTCGAGCGTGACGCGGATGGTGTTGTCGGGCTCACCTGCGGCTCGACGCTCGATGCGATAGCCGCTCGGAGCGTCGAATTCGAAGACCACGCGCGTGTAGGTCGGATGATTGCCGACGCGAACCTGCACCAAGTTCGCCGACCAAGCCGGCAGCGCGAACAGCAGCGCAAAAGCGAAGCAGCCGACGAACAGCCGGGCGCCGGCTCGCGAGCGGCGGGCGGTGTCGTCGGAATGGGGTGTTCGATCTGCCAAGGCTTTGATGGTTCCCGTGGTGATCGACAGTGTCAACCGAAGCCGATCGGTGAACGCGGTCGTTGCACCGAAACTGATCGGGCGTTTGTCGGCAGCGCTTGAACTCGGATCGCGGATTTTCTTTGACTTGAGGGGTTACCAACCCAAGAATCGACGATTCTCTCAGCTCGGCGAAAACGTAATCTCGAGCACTCCCTTCTCGAGCGTGACCCCCGCGAGGGGCAGGCCGATCAGCGAAGCCGGCAGACTGATGCGGCGCTGGAAGTCCCGCACCCGGATCAGCAACTCGCTGCCATGGGCCGCAACATCGATCTCGCCCGGGGAGGCGTTGGGGAGGTCGACCTCGAGTACGGTGCGACCATCACGCTTTTCGAGTCGGATCGGACGTGAGCGGCTGAACAGGTCGGCCGGGTCGCGCGTGCCGTAGAGTTCACGCGCGAGCGAGCGCAGCGCAGGGGCGCCGATTGGTTCGGTGGGTTGCAGCGCTGCGCTGAAGCGCGGCACCGGAAAAGACTGCTCGATCTCCAACAGCTCCGTCCGCTCACGCTCCGCCCAGTGCGCGAAATATCCGCCCGTCGCGTTCTCTGGTAGCACCCGATTGATCAGAACCGCGTCGGTCGCAACGCCGTACAAGCTAAGGTAGGCGAAGGAACGACGCGTCTCTTCGACGACGACGCGTGCCGGGTTCACGACCAGACGCGCACTGGTGCGGTCGACGTCGAGCAGGATCTGGTGGACGTCTTCGATATCGCCGCAGAGGCGATCGAACGCTGCGAAGACCTCGTCGGGCGCGATGAAGCGCCCCACACCGAGGCGGTCCGCGACCGGACGTACCGCGCGCGCGAGCGCGCGTTTCGTTTCGAAGAAGTTCTCCATGAAGAAGCGCAGCATGTCCGGCAGCCGCAGTAGCCGAAGCGTCGAACCCGTCGGCGCACAGTCGACCACACAAACGTCGAACTCGCCCGTCGCTTCGATCTCCTTCACCGCACGCAGCGCGACGAACTCCTCCATTCCCGGAAATACCAGCAGCTCCTCCGCCACCAGCTCGTCCGCATCGTCGCGCAACATCTCCTGGAAGAATCGCTGGATCTCGGACCACGAGCGGTCGATCTCCGCGAGCGCCGCTACTTCCTGCGCAACCACGTTCGGCGCGACCTCGACCGGACGCGGCCCGACCGGTCGGCCCAAAGCGTCGCCGAGACTATGTGCCGAGTCGGTCGACAGCACGAACACCCGGTGACCGTGTTCGGCAGCACCGAGTGCGGTGGCGACGGCGAGGCTGGTCTTGCCGACACCGCCCTTGCCGGTGTGAAGCAGGACGCGCATTCAGACGACCTCCGGCAACGCGGCCTCGGGTGCGAAGGTTATTCGCATCGCGCGGCCTTCGAGCCGAGCCGAGGTTAGCGAGAGAGGTACGAAGCGGCGCGGCAGCTTGAGCGATCGACGACGCGAGCCCGTGGTAATGCTGAGCTCATCGTCGACTTTGACCACGTCGATCTCGCCGGGATCCGCGTTCGGCAGTGGGACGATTGCAATGTATTCCGGCCCTTCGCGAACGAACTGCACGCGCGGCGCATTGCAGAGCCGCGCTTCCGGCGCGATGTCGCCGAAGATCACCTCACCATGCGCACGCAGCGCCTCGACGCCGCAGACCTCGTCTTCGGCCAGCGGCGCGCCCAGCACCGGCAACGGTGCGAACAGTCGCGCCACATCGAGAAAGCGCTCGCCCTGGAGACGGCACCAATCTGCGAAGAACTCCTCCTCTGCTGCAACCTCGGGAAGCATGCGGTTCATGATGACCGCGTCGCAGCCGATCTCGAAGAGCGCGAGGTCGGTGTATGCACGTTGTGCCTCGTCGATCACCATGCGTTCGGGTGTCACGACCATACGCACACTGGTGTCTCGGTGAGTGATGCGTTTCTTCAGGGTCGCCAGATGGCGATAGATGAGCTCGTCCGCTTCGCGGAAGACACCGGAATCCGGCAGGGGAGCCGCAACCAATCGGCGCGCGAGCGGTACCGCGACGCCGGAGATCGTCGCGACGATCGGCAGCATGATCCGAAAGAAGCGGCTCGCGACGTCGGGGAGCGTCACGAGCCGCAGCGTCGAGTCAGTGGGCGCGCAGTCGACGACCACGAATTCGTAGCCGCCCGCTTTCGCATATTCCTCGACAGCGAGCAGGGTCGTGATCTCCTCGGCTCCGGGAAGCAGTGCGAGCTCTTCGGCCACGACTGCGTCGATCCCCCGATACTCGAACATCGAAACCAGGAATTTCCGGATCCGCCCCCAGCGCCGCTGCATCTCGACCCGCGCATCGATCTCGATCGCATCGAGGTTCGGGGCGACACACGTCGGCGTAGGCTCGAGGCGCTGTTCGATCACGTCGCCGAGGCTGTGAGCGGCGTCCGCCGACGCGACCAGCGTACGGCGGCCGCGAGCAGCCGCGCACGCCGCGGTCGCAGCCGCCGTCGTCGTCTTGCCCACGCCGCCCTTGCCCGTGTAGAGAATCAGCCTCACATCACGACGTTATCACGCCGCGGTGACGACCTCCCGGAACGAAGCGTGTCGAATCGGGTGCACCCGAGCTGGCTGCAGGAGCGGAGGCGATTCGGTCCAACGGTGATCGCAGCGTGGACACTCGGCCAGCAAGACCGGGCCGCGGTCGACCGCTTCGTCGGTACGGACCTCCGCAAAACCGCAGACGAGACAGCGCGTCAATTTGCGAAATTCAGTTTGCATCGGTGCTCTCCTATCCCCACCAGACGCGGATCCGTCCCGCGATGCCCCCATGAAAGCCCGCGGCTGTGTCGAATCGGGTCACACCTGGGAGAAATTTGGCGACGGGATGCGGGGGACTACAATGCCACCTCGGCCCGTACGAAGCCGGGCCCCGGAGGAAGAGTGGCCGACGAGCCGACACTGACGTTCGATCGAAAGCGCCACTGGGAGCTGTCGCCCGAGAAGGAGGCGATGGGCGCCTGGGTCCAGAAGCGCCGCCTCGCCGACGCCATGCGAACGGTGATCGGCCGGCTGGTCCAGAGCAACGCTCCGGAGAAGGAGCTATGCGCGGCTGCCGACGCGCTCGAGCGCTACGCGGAGCAGCTCGAGAGTCACAAGCGATTACGACGCTACGAGGGCTACGGCGAGGCCGCGAATGCGGGCGATGTCGGAGCCTTCTTCGACCAGAGCCCGATGATCGGCCTCGCCAACCCGCTCGCGCCGCCGATCCGACTCGAAGACATCGACGAAAGCAGTGCAGTCGGCCGGGTGGTATTCGGCGCCGCCTACGAGGGGCCGCCCGGCAGCGTCCACGGCGGCTTCGTCGCGGCAGCGTTCGACGAGGTACTCGGTTACGTGCAATCGATGTCGGGCGCGCCCGGCTTCACGGGTACCCTCACGGTTCGCTACCGAAGCCCCACACCGCTCCACACCGAATTGGAGTTCCGCGGCGCGCTCGCTGGACGGGAAGGCCGCAAGACCTTTGCGAGCGGCCGGGTCTACGCGGGCGAGACACTCTGCGCGGAGGCCGATGCGATCTTCGTCTCTGCGACACCGGAGAAGTTCGAGGCGTTGCTCGAGGAGCGCCGAAAGATGGAGGCCGAGCGCGAATCTTGAGCGACCGCGTCGAGCAACAGCGTCAATTCGTCGACCGCTGGGAGGCCTTCAAGCCTCCGACCAGCGGTGCTTGGGAGCAGAAACGCCGGCTCGCCGCCGCAATGCGGGGCGTCATCAACCGGCTGGTCCAGAGCAATGCGCCCGAGGACCAGCTGCAGCATGCGGCGATCGAACTCGAACGGTACGCCGATCGCCTCGCTGGCCACCCTCGGCTGCGCCGCGGCGACCGCGACACGCCCGCACCCGCCGAGCCCGATGTCGGGACCTTCGTCGACCAGAGTCCCATCACCGGCCTCGCAAATCCGCTCGCACCCCCCATCAGCCTCACCCCGGAGGCGGATTGGTGCGTAGTAGGCCGCGTCAGCTACGATGCCGCCTTCGAGGGCCCGCCGGGCAGCGTGCACGGCGGCTATATCGCGGCCGCCTTCGACGAGGTACTCGGCTTCGTGCAGGGGATGAGCGGTGACCCCGGCATGACCGGGACCCTGACGATTCGCTACCGCAAACCCACGCCGCTCTACCAGCCGTTGCGCCTCATCGGCGAAATCGTCAAGGTCGAGAATCGCAAGATCTTCACGGAGGGCCGCCTGCTCGCCGACGACGACACCCTCTACGCGGAAGGCGAGAGCCTGTTCATCACGCCACATCCCGAGCATTACGATCGATTGATCGAGGCCCGTTCGCGGCGCGAAGCGGAACGCCGACCGTGAGGGACCCTTGCTTCAGCGTTTCGGAGCGGCGCCCGAACCCGGCGATGCAACGTTGCCTCGTCACCCTCGCGAGTATGCTCTGGCTGCTTGCCGGCCTCGCGACCGCCGAGACCACTACCGCGGCCGAGCCCGCCGAATCGGCGCCAAAGGGGGAAAGCAGCGAGCCCTCGCAGTCGGACCGGCTGACGCAACTCCAGAAGGCGCTCGCCTCCGACGAGGCGAAGCTCGAACGGCTGGGGCGGGAACGCGAAGAGAATGCGGCGGAATTCGACAGCGTGAACCAGTTGCGGGAAACGCTCGACATCCGGATCGAGGAGCTGCAGGAGCAGCTATCGAATACCGACGATTCCGAGCAGAAGCCCGCACTCGAGGCCGAAATCAAAGAGCTCACGATCGAGAGCGGCCTGGGCCGAAAGCACACCGATTTTCTCGTCGAGGCCAGCAAGACCCTGAGCGA